>NZ_SOFC01000008.1:0-328288 GCF_004402825.1 Cryobacterium sp. Hz9 | reverse complement strand
AAAGCCCACTCTTCCACCGTAATCACCCATCAATCGTGCTCGGGTGGCTCAGTTTTTACCGTCGATTCTGGCTCAATTTCTAACCGTCGCTGACACCGCGTGCAAAACGAACTTCAGAAAGTGGGCTATCTACGTAACTGCCGCGATCATGCGGCCGACGACCAATTCCGTAGGAAATGAGTGGGCCTTCAACTTCGTTGACTCAGGTTTCGCTTGCCAGCGAAATGGGAGCACCTGAACGTGACTTCGAGCATCGCGCACACGCCCTCTGGGTGTCAACCCTGCGCCGAGACAATGGATCTCTTTGATGTGATCGGGAATGTCGGACTCTTACCGTGGTATTTATTCCGTTTCGTGAGACGGGGACCATTTGGCAGGGCGGAAACCCTTAGCGTGTTATTGATTCCGTATCGAGAGCTGACCCCTAGAACTGCCCGTTGGTGGCCATGAGATCTGCTCGCTTCCTTTTGCTGAGCCCGACCGGTTAACCGGCGGGGACCCCTCCCTGGGGTTTGATTGCGGTATCTAGACGCATCAAGCCAGCTCAGGAGGAGGCCCATTTATAAACGGTAAACCCAGGTGGGCAGATCTGTTGGCCATGACTGGGCAGTTTTCATGGCCCTGACAGTCGAGCGCCGCGGGTGTCAGCGGCGCCGGAAACCGAAGATGTCGAAGGCGACCGTGACGTCCGGATCACCGTGCGCCTGGCTCGATCCAGCGGAACCGGAGTGGTGCGCAGACGGGCCCATGCCGATGAGCGACGCCACTTCTGCGGGCGTCAACTGCACAGTTCGCTCGACCTGGTCATGTACTTCGAGGCTGAACCAGGTAGCAAGAGTCCTGGTGAGATGGGTCGCCTTGTCTGCCTGCATTTCCACGGCCAGACCGGATTCGCGCAGCTGGCGGAGGTGCGTCGGCTGAGGAACAACGACCAATAGCAGGCCATCTGTTCGGAGCACTCGGTAGAATTCGGAGGCGTTGCGGGGTGCAAAGACGTTGAGGATAAAGTCGGCGGCGCCATCACGGACGGGAAGCGGCGACCAGACATCCGCTACCAGCCCGTCAACGCGATCGTGGGAGCGCATGGTGCGGCCAACGGCTGTGGGGGAGAGGTCCATTCCCAGCGCCCGCACGTCGTCTCCTGGGGGCAGCGCTGCCCGCAGGTAGTAGCCCGTGCCGCAGCCCACATCGAGTATGCGCCGGGCCGCCTCGCCAGCGACGATCTCGCGGATGGAATCTTGGAGGGGTTGATACCATCCGGCACCGAGAAAACGATCCCGGGCACCGAGCATGGCCGCACTGTCGCCGATGAACTTGTGCGGTCCGGTGGTCAGGTTGACGAAGCCCCGCTTGTTCACGTCGAAGCAATGCCCGCGCTCACACTCCAGCAACAGGGCACCGCCGGGGTGGAGGGGGAGAAAACAGTTCGGGCACCGAAGCCACTCCGATAATGACTGGAGTGACATCGATGCCCGTTCTGTTGGGTTCTGCTACTTTTCGGTGATCTCCGCCGGGTGATCGCCGTGGGCCCGACTCAGTTCGGTCTGCGTGACCGGAGTGATCCGGTCCTCGAAGAACCAGCGGGACAGGCCTGCACGAACCTTCTCGGCCGGGCCGATCTTGCCCTGAGCATTCGGACGCAGCATGAGCGGCTTGAAGTCGCTGTAGCTCGCCAGCTTCCAACGCTCGTACTCGTCGACGGGCTGGTGCACCTCGACGAACTCGCCGCCGGGAAGCCGAACGATCCGACCTGATTCATAACCGTGCAGCACGATTTCCCGGTCCTTCTTTTGCAGGGCCAGGCAGACTCGCTTGGTGATGAAGAAGGCGAGGAACGGGCCGAGCAACGTGGTCACCTGAAGCGTGTGGATGACACCCTCCATAGTGAGGTGGAAGTGGGTGGCCATGATGTCCGACGACGCTGCTGACCAGAGCGACGCGTAAAACGTGACACCGGCCGCTCCAATAGCGGTACGCGTTGGCGCATTGCGCGGACGGTCGAGTACGTGGTGTTCGCGCTTGTCCCCGGTGATCCACGCTTCAATGAAGGGGTAGACCATAACGGTCACGATGAACAGGCCTACCACGATCAACACCACCATGATGTTGAGCGAGTAGGTGTGGTTCAGCCAGACGAATTCCCACCCGCTCGGAATCAAACGCATGGCGCCGTCGGCGAAGCCGATATACCAGTCGGGCTGGGTGCCGGCAGACACCGGTGAAGGGTCGTACGGTCCGTAATTCCAGATCGGGTTGATCGTGAACAGCGACGCGATGAGCATGACGACACCGAAGACGATGAAGAAGAACCCACCAGCCTTGGCGGCGTAGACCGGGAGAACCGGGTAACCGACCACGTTCTGATTGGTGCGTCCCGCCGCCGGGTACTGCGTGTGCTTGTGCACGACGACGAACAAAAGGTGCATGGCAATCAGCGCGACAATAATGGCCGGCAGCAGCAGGATGTGCAGCGAGTACAACCGTCCAACGATGTCAGTGCCGGGGAATTCTCCACCGAAGAGCAAGAATGAGACCCAGGTGCCCACAACCGGGATGCCCTTGATCAGGCCATCGATGATGCGCAGGCCGTTACCGGAGAGCAGGTCGTCGGGGAGGGAGTAGCCGGTGAAGCCTTCGGCCATGGCCAGGATGAAGAGGATGAAACCGATGACCCAGTTGAGCTCCCGCGGTTTGCGGAACGCACCCGTGAAGTAGATGCGCAGCATATGCAACCCGATGGCCGCAACGAAGAGCAGCGCTGCCCAGTGATGGACCTGACGCATGAGCAGGCCACCACGAATGTCAAAGGAGATATCCATCGTGGACGACATCGCAGCGGACATCGGAATGCCCTTGAGTGGGGCGTACGAACCCTCGTAAACGACTTCGGCCATCGATGCCTGGTAGAAGAACGTCAGGAATGATCCGGACAACAGAATGATGACGAAACTGTACAGCGCCACTTCGCCCAGGAGGAAAGACCAGTGATCGGGGAAGATCTTGCGGCCAAGCTCCTTGACCGCACCTGAAATGCTCGTGCGCTCGTCAATGTAATTGGCAGCGGAGGCGGTGAAACCGCCGGATTTCTTCGCCCCGACGGCTTGGCCGTCAGCAGAATCGCGGGTGATTAGTGTTGTCATGCTCGCTCCCAGAAACTTGGGCCGACTGGTTCAGTGAAATCGCTTTGCGCGATCAGGTAGCCCTCAGCGTCCACGGCGATCGGGAGCTGGGGTAGTGCCCGTTTGGCCGGTCCGAAGATGACCTTGCAGTGGTTCTCAACGTCGAACTGCGACTGGTGGCACGGGCAAAGCAGGTGGTGCGTTTGCTGTTCATAAAGTGCGACCGGGCAGCCAACGTGGGTGCAGATCTTAGAGTATGCAACGATTCCATCATACGACCAAGACTTGCGGTCTTCCTGCTCGATCAGGTCGTTTGGGTCCATACGCATAAGGAGAACAGCGGCTTTCGCCTTCTCTTCCAAACGACCGTGGCCCATTTCGGACAAGCCCTCGGGAATGACGTGGAACGAGGATCCAAGCGTGACGTCTGCTGCTTTGATCGGGGTTCCGCTCGGGTCCATGGTGAGACGGACGCCCTTTTTCCACAGGGTCTCGTGGAGCAGGGCCACCGGGTCCTGGTCCATGGGGCCAAGCCCACGAAACAAGACGACGGCCGGCAACGGGAAGACGACGAGCGCGCCGATCAGGCTGTTCCGAATGAGCGTACGGCGACCGAAGCCCGACTCCTCATTGGCCTGCTGGAAGATCTCGACGGCGCGGGCACGAACCGGTTCGGTTCCCCGTACGGGGTGGCGTTCGTCAACACCCTCCTGATCAGCCATGAGGGCTTTCCCCCAGTGCACGGCTCCGATACCGATCGCCAGCAGGGCGAGACTGAGGCCGAGTCCGATGAAAAGATTGTTCAGGCGAACGGACCCGGGATCTTCTGCAACGATCGGAAAGGCCATGTATGCGGCGATCGCGAAAACACTACCCACGATAGACACGTAGAACAGCGTGTAGACGGTGCGCTCAGCCTTGCGTTCTTCCTCGGGATCAAGGTCGGTGATACGCGGGCGGTGCGGCGGGAGCCCTGGATTGACCAAGGCATCCCGTGTAACGACGGCTGTGCTTGCGACGGATGTCGCGAGCTGCGCGCCAGGCGAGTCGGCGGCGGTTACGTCTTCCGCGCCGTTTTCGTCCTTGGCCATTGTTCTCCTTCGTGGGCTGTGTAAAAACTTTGCACTGTGGTGCTCCGTGACGTCCGATCGGTTCCGAACGTCACGTCAGGACCGGATACCCGGCCTAGTTTGATTTTGCGGTGATCCACACGGTGAGGGCCACGATTGCACCCAGACCAAAGATCCAGATGAAGAGGCCTTCCGCTACCGGCCCCAAGGACCCGAGAGCCAATCCGCCCGGAGACGGGTTGTCCTCGACGTACTTCAGGTAGGTGATGATGTCCCGCTTGTCTTCGGGCGTCATGTTCATGTCGTTGAAGACCGGCATGTTCTGGGGGCCGGTAAGCATGGCCTCGTAGATGTGCTGGCCCGACACGTTCTCGATCGCGGGGGCGAACTTACCCTCGGTCAGCGCGCCACCGGCACCGGCGACGTTATGGCACATGGCGCAGTTGATGCGGAACAATTCGGCACCCGCCGAAGCATCGCCGGAGGCTTTGACCAAGTCGGCGGTGGGAATGGCCGGGCCAGGAGCAAGTGAAGCGACGTAAGCGGCCAGTGCGGCAGTCTGCTCGGCTGTGAACTGCACCGGCTTCTTCTGTGCTTGCGGACCTTGCATCTGCAGCGGCATACGACCGGTACCGACCTGGAAGTCGACCGAGGCAGAGCCGACGCCGATCAGGCTGGGACCTTCTGACGATCCCTGAGCGCTGAGCCCATGGCAGGTGGCGCAGTTGGCCGCGAAGAGTTTTTCACCCTGGTCGATGGTCTGCTGCGAGGAAGCATCGGTTGTGGCAACGGCGGTGCTCGTGCTGAACGCTACGTACGCGCCTCCGGTGAAGAGCAATCCGATGGCGATCAGGGCGACACTGGCAAGAGGATGGCGACGCCCGGTCTTGCGAGCCCGGCGTGTGCGTGGGGTTTTGATCGTGGTCATGCTGAAGTTGTCCGCTCCTGTTTTCTATTTAAGAACGTAGATGACCAGGAAGAGCCCGATCCAGACGACGTCGACGAAGTGCCAGTAGTAGGAGACCACAATGGCACTGGTGGCTTCCTTGTGGCCGAAGTTCTTGACCGCGAAACCGCGCCCAATCACAAGAAGGAAGGCGATCAGGCCGGCAGTCACGTGAATCCCGTGGAAGCCGGTCGTGATGTAGAACGCCGAACCGTAAGCGTTCGACGAAAGAGAAATTCCCTCTGAGACCAGAGTGGCGTATTCGAACACTTGGCCGGTGACGAAGATCGCGCCCAGCGCGTAAGTGAGGAAGAACCATTCGACCATGCCCCACTCGCTCGGCTTCCAACCCGTCGAGCGCGCCTGCAGCCGTTCGGCGGCAAACACTCCGAATTGGCAGGTCACCGAGGACGACACCAGGATCAGCGTGTTGATCAGCGCGAAGGTGAAGTTATGCTTGTCGGCCTCGAAGAGCCAGAGCTCGGGGGAGGTTGAACGGAGCGTGAAGTAGATTGCGAAGAGACCCGCGAAGAACATCACCTCGCTGCCCAACCACACAATGGTGCCTACAGCCACGCTGTTGGGCCGGTTCACGACGGGCGCACTCGCCGTCTGAGTAATTGAGGTGCTGGTCACCCTTCTATTATGGCCGATATTCCCACAGGTTTTTCTCAATCGGGCGTGCAAGTGAGACTTTCTACCCGATTGGAGTCGGCTAATTCAGCACACGAACGGCGTGAATTCGGGGGAGTTGCGTCGGTTCTCCTAAGATCGGATTCATGCTTGAATCGCAGTCTTGGCCCGACATATTAAATTCCCTCCTGGATGGACGGAACCTGAGTGTGGCGGATGCCGCCTGGAGTATGGAACGGATCATGCTCGGCGAGGCGTCTCCGGCCCAACTGGGCGCTTTTCTGGTGGCCTTGCGTGCCAAGGGGGAGACTGTTGACGAGATTGTTGGATTCCGGGATGCGATCCTCGAGCAGGCCGTTGCGTTGCCGGTCAATCCCATGGCCCTCGACATCGTGGGGACCGGTGGAGACAAGTTCGGCACCGTCAATATCTCGACGATGGCATCGATCGTGTGCGCGGCGGCCGGAGTACCCGTCGTCAAGCACGGCAACCGGGCTGCCAGCTCCGCCTCCGGATCGTCCGACGTTCTGGGCGAGTTGGGAATCGACTTGTCCCGAGACGCGACACGGGTGGCCCAGATCTTCAGGGAGACCGGGATCACCTTTGCCTTCGCGGCGGCTTTTCACCCCGGATTTCGGCATGCAGCGCTCACCCGGAAGGAGATAGGCATCCCCACCGTGTTCAATTACCTCGGCCCGCTGTGCAATCCGGCAAGGCCGGAGGCATCCGCTGTCGGTGTGGCTGACCTTGACCGCGTTCCGCTGTTCGTTGGAGTATTTCAGACGCGTGGTGCGACGGCCGTGGTCTTTCGCGGCGACGACGGACTCGACGAACTGACCACGACCGGGCACAGTCACGTCTGGGAGGTGTCACGCGGCCTGGTTACCGAACACGACATCGACCCGCGAGAGCTCGGCATCAAGCGGGCGCATATCAGTGACCTGATCGGCGGTTCGCCCCGGCACAACGCGGGTGTCGTGCACTCCGTACTCGCTGGCGACCCGGGACCGATTCGCGACATCGTGTTGCTCAACGCCGCAGCAGGTCTGGTCGCCTTCGACCTGGCCAATGACGCCTCTCAGGTACAGGTGGCCATTCTCGATCGTTTTGAGAGCAAGTTGGCTGTCGCGGCCGAGGCCATTGATTCCAGCGCGGCCACGGCCAAGCTGTCGGCGTGGATTGCGGCGACCCAGGTCTGAGGCCGGAGTCGCCGCGCCGTGGTCGCTCGCTAGAGAACGTCCTCGTCGACCCATCCGAAGGTCTTGGTGACTGCCTTCTTCCAGTTGCGCAGTTGTCGGCTACGTTCACCCTCGTCCATCTGCGGTGTCCACCGGCTGTCTTCCTGCCAGTTCGTGCGAAGTTCGTCCAGGCCGCTCCAGAAGCCAACCGCGAGGCCGGCTGCATAGGCGGCGCCCAGAGCTGTGGTCTCCGCCACGACCGGCCGCACCACGGGCACGCCGAGGATATCGGCCTGAAATTGCATGAGCAAGTTGTTCGCGATCATGCCTCCATCAACCTTGATCTCGGTCAGGGGAACACCCGAATCGGCGTTGACCGCGTCGATCACCTCCTGAGTCTGAAAAGCCGTCGCTTCCAATGCCGCGCGGGCAATGTGACCCTTGTTCACGAACTGGGTGAGTCCGACCAGGGCGCCGCGGGCGTCGGAACGCCAGTACGGGGCGAACAGTCCCGAAAACGCCGGCACGAAGTAGGCTCCGCCGTTGTCGTCCACCGTTTCGGCCAGGCCCTCAATCTCAGAGGCCGAGCTGATCATGCCGAGGTTGTCGCGCATCCACTGAACCAGTGCACCGGTCACCGCGATAGACCCTTCCAGGGCGTAGTGCGGAGCGCCGTCGCCGAGCTTGTACCCCAGAGTGGTCAGCAGACCGTTCTTGGAATGCACAATCTCGGTACCGGTGTTGAAAATCAGGAAGTTGCCGGTGCCATAGGTGTTCTTGGCTTCGCCCTGGTCGAATGCAGCCTGACCGAAGGTCGCTGCCTGCTGGTCACCAAGGATGCCGGCAACAGGAACCTCACGCAGCAGGCTCGAGGTGTGCGCGGTGCCGTAGACCTCAGAGGAGGAGCGGATGGAGGGCAGCATCGATTTGGGCACGTCGAAGATGGCGAGTATCTCGTCGTCCCACTGCAACGTTTCCAGGTCCATGAACAGGGTGCGGCTCGCGTTGGTGACGTCGGTGGCATGCACGCCGCCGTCAACGCCGCCGGTCAGGTTCCACAACACCCAGGAGTCCGTTGTGCCAAAAAGTAGGTCACCGGCATCGGCTTTAGCCCGGGCTCCCTCCACATTTTCGAGGATCCAAACGATTTTCGTGCCGGAGAAGTAGGTGGCCAGGGGTAACCCGACCTTCTTCTTGAACCGTTCGACACCGCCATCAGCGGCGAGGCGGTCGACGATCGGTTGAGTGCGGGTGTCCTGCCAAACAATGGCGTTGTAGACGGGAACACCGGTGATTTTGTCCCACACCACGGCAGTTTCGCGCTGGTTGGTGATTCCGATGGCCCTGATATCGTGCCGGGTGAGGTTGGCCTTGGACAGTGCCTGCCCGATCACTAGTCGGGTGTTGTCCCAGATTTCTTTCGGGTCGTGCTCGACCCAGCCGGCCTGGGGAAAAATCTGCTCGTGTTCGAGTTGACCGGTTGACACGATTGATCCGGCCTTATCGAAAATAATGGCTCGAGAACTGGTCGTTCCCTGGTCGATGGCGAGAATGTAGTCAGTCATTGGTGCGTGTCCTCCTTGTGAGTGTGCGGGAAGTACAGATGTGCTCACACGACAACAGGCCGGTTCGCTCGGGGAACCGGCCTGTTTGTTCGAGTCAGGTGGCGAGCAGTGGCAGCAGAGACAGCGCGGTCCAACCGGCAAGCAGGCCGCCGATGATCGGCCCCACGACGGGTACCCAGGAGTAGGCCCAGTCGGAGCTGCCCTTGCCCTTGATCGGCAGGATGAAATGGGCGATGCGCGGACCGAGGTCACGAGCCGGGTTGATGGCGTACCCGGTCGGGCCGCCGAGGGACGTGCCAATGACGATCACGAGCACGGCGACGGGAAGTGCCCCGAGCGAGGCCAGGCCTCCGCTCGCGCCCTGCCGGTTACCACCGAAAGCGATGACGACGAAAACCAGCACGAAGGTACCGATGATTTCGGTGACGAGGTTCCAGCCGTACGAACGGATGGCCGGTCCGGTGGAGAAGACACCGAGTTTGTTGGCCGGGTCTGGTTCGGCGTCGAAGTGTGGCTTGTACGCGAGCCAGCAGGCGATAGCGCCAAGAATTGCGCCGACCATCTGCGCGCCGATATAGGCGAGAACGGATACCGCGTTGACGGGAACGCCCAACCCGAATTCCTTGGCACCGTTGGCGACGAGGCCGAGGGTGACAGCCGGATTGAGGTGTGCCCCCGAACGGTACGCCACCACCACGCCGGCGAACACCGCGAAGCCCCAGCCGATGGTCACCATGAGGAACCCACCACCAAGACCCTTGTTCTTGGCCAAAGCAACGTTGGCCACGACGCCGGTTCCAAGGAGAACAAGCATGGCAGTGCCGACAACCTCCGAGACGAATACAGCTCCGATATTTTCCACGAGAACCTTTCTGGTCAGGCCGGGGATGCCGCAGCTACCCCTCTGCGGTGAGCGGACGGCAATAACATAGCGCGCGGTGCAACGGAGGGGAATGGTCTGGTGCACTTCGTTCCTGCCCCTTATTCTGGGCGGTGGCACTGCGTATGTTGACCGTGGGAAACTGACTGGTGTTGGCGGTGCCCGGCCCCGCCGTCTTCCCCGTGTTTCGAGCCGAGTGTCACCGAGTGAATGGATGGTCATGAAAAAGCTCATCAACGATCCTAAGAACGTCGTCAACGAAGCCGTCGCCGGATTTGAGTCGGCGCACGCCGACATTGTGCGGGTATCGCACGATCCGATCTTCATCGCGCGAATCGACGCACCTATTCAGGGCAAAGTGGGAATCGTCAGCGGTGGTGGCAGCGGGCATGAACCGCTCCACGGAGGATTTGTCGGGTACGGCATGCTGGATGCCGCGGTTCCAGGCCCCGTTTTCACCTCACCGACACCCGACCCGATCATGGCAGCAACCCAGGCCGTGAATGGGGGTGCCGGCGTGCTGCATATCGTGAAGAACTACACCGGGGACGTGTTGAACTTTGAGACGGCGGCAGATCTCGCTTCCGCTGAAGGCATCGACGTGCGCACGGTCATCATCAACGACGACGTGGCCGTGAAAGATTCGCTCTATACCGCTGGACGCCGCGGGGTGGCCGGAACGGTGCTGGTCGAGAAGATCACCGGAGCCGCTGCCGAGCGCGGCGACGATCTGGATAGCGTCGTCGCCGTGGCGGAAAAAGTGAACTCACGCGTGCGCACAATGGGCGTCGCGCTGAGCCCGTGTGTCGTGCCCCACGCGGGCGAACCGAGCTTCGTGCTCGCCGACGACGAGATCGAGATCGGCATCGGAATTCACGGCGAACCGGGTCGGGAGCGGATCAAACTTCAGCCCGCCGATGCCATTGTCGACCGGCTGCTCGGCCCCATTCTCGAAGACCTGCCGTTTGTCAGCGGGGATGAGGTGCTCTTGTTCGTCAACGGTATGGGCGGTACACCGCAGATCGAGCTGTATATCGTGTTCCGCCGGGCTGCTGAAGTATTGAAAGAACGGGGGATCACGGTCACCCGCAGCCTGGTCGGTAACTACACAACAAGCCTTGAGATGGCAGGTGCATCCATTTCCGTTTTGAAGCTCGATGATGAACTCACCAGCCTGTGGGACGCCCCGGTTCAAACCGTGGGGCTACGGTGGGGTCGGTAGAAAGAAGATTCAATGACCCCGAACGAGCAATTCGACGCAGCCCTCACCGACGAGGCGCCCACACTGGACACGGCCTGGACCGTGCGGTGGATTCGGCGCAGTGCTGAGGTGCTTGCCACCAACCGCGCCGCGCTCAATACTCTCGACCGGGATATTGGCGACGGTGATCACGGTGAAAACATGGATCGAGGCTTCCAGGCGGTGTTGCCCAAGCTCGAGGGCCTGGCCGACGAGACAACGCCCGGCGCCGTGCTCAAGCTGGTCGCTACGACACTGATCTCCACCGTTGGCGGCGCTGCGGGCCCGCTGTACGGCACGGCTTTTCTCAAAGCCGCCGGTGCTGTCGGGTCTGCAGAATCGCTGGATGCGGCCGCACTGGTCGCCCTGATGACGGCGGCCCGCGACGGTATCGTGCTGCGCGGCAAAGCCGAGGAGGGCGACAAAACCATGATTGACGCCTGGACTCCGGCGGTGAACGCGGCGGCGTCAGCGCAGGCGGCAGGTTCGGGTGTGGCTGCTGTATTGCACGCCGCAGCGGATGCCGCAGAGCAGGGTGCGCAGGCCGCGGAACCGCTCGTCGCGCGCAAGGGACGGGCGAGCTATCTCGGTGAGCGAGCCATCGGGCACCGCGACCCGGGCTCGCAGTCGACCGCGCTGCTGCTGCGTGCTGGGGCCGACGTGGCGCTGGTGACCGAGTGATGGCTGTGGGATCAGCACCCCGTGTCGGCATCGTCTTCGTCTCACACAGCGAGAAAATCGCGATTGGACTTGTTGAACTGGCTCGGCAAATGGCCCCGACCGCGCGCCTCATCGCGGCGGGGGGAACGGACTCCGCCGGGATCGGAACAAGCTTTGAGAAGATCAGCGACGCTATCACTGAAGCAGACACCGGCGACGGTGTGGTTGTGCTCTGTGACCTTGGTTCGGCAATTCTGACCGCGGAAACAGTCCGGGATTTCCTGGAGGCGTCTGAGCAGCACCGGGTACGGATCGTCGATGCTCCGCTCGTCGAGGGCGGGGTGGCCGCAGCGGTGGCCGCCGAAATCGGGGGAGACCTGGATGCAGTGGTGGCGGCGGCGCAGTCAGCGTTCCAGCCGACGAGTAAAACCATGCTCCCAACACGCCACGATGAAACCGGGGACGATGCTTTGGGCGTGGATGCCCCCCTTCCGGCGGCGATATCGCGCACGGTGATACTCATCAACAAAGATGGCCTTCACGCCCGCCCGGCCGCAGAATTCGTGAACCTGGCGAGCACATTTTCTGTTCCGATCACCGTGAACGGAACGGACGCGAGCAGCCTGCTGAGCATCATGTCGCTCGGGCTGGCCCGGGGGAGCAGCGTGCAGCTCGCCTCGACGGACCTGTCGGCCTCGCCGGCAATCAACGCCCTCGCGGACCTGCTGCAATCCGGCTTCGGCGAGGACTAGTCCGTTCGGTCCCGGGAGATGGTCGAAAGATACGAAAAAGTCGTGTGCCTTTGTGTCGAATCCGGCGTATTGTGAGGGCATGATTCAGGACACGAACACCCCGAGCGGTCCGGAAGAGCGGGGCCCGACCGATTTGCAGGCGTGCCCGATCTGCGGCGAGGTCATGCGCGAACACACCATCGATCACTCCACTCGAAATACCGTGGTGAACTGTCCTGTTCCCCACCCCGGGGCCTGGGACCGCGACGCCTTCGAACCGGTCAATGAATTCGGCATGGTGATTCACCGGTCACACGCCTGAGTCGCAGGATGGACAACGCCACCGCATGACGGCCCGCTCGCCGCGATGGCGCGCCAACCGCTCAGAAGAAAACGGCTCCGAGGTTAGCCCGGCGACGCGATCAATCCTTGGTCCGCGCGCTGTTGCGGTTTTCGGCGCCGGTTTATCGCTGAATGCACGA
Organism: Cryobacterium sp. Hz9; assembly: GCF_004402825.1. Classification (NCBI taxonomy): domain Bacteria; kingdom Bacillati; phylum Actinomycetota; class Actinomycetes; order Micrococcales; family Microbacteriaceae; genus Cryobacterium; species Cryobacterium sp. Hz9. Next base: position 315,784 of record NZ_SOFC01000008.1, on the reverse strand, counting down.
GGGCGCTTTCCTCGACGATTTCTGCACTGAAAGCCGGTTTGTTGACATAATGTGCATTATCGGTCATGCACATACCGCTCTCGAGAGGGGTTGAGAATCTTGATTCTGGCGGCGCTACTGCGGTGATTCAAGCCCCCAGCGTCGGCACCGACATACGTCGCGAGATGTTCGCCGGTGAGAGTCGACCGAGCCGCTACGAGGTCTGCGGGAATGCCTTCAAAGACGACCCGACCGCCGTCGTGGCCGGCGCCTGGGCCGAGATCGATGATCCAGTCGGCGTGTGCCATAACCGCCTGGTGGTGCTCGATCACGATGACCGATTTACCCGAGTCGACGAATCGGTCCAGCAGGCCGAGCAGATTCTCGACATCGGCCAGGTGGAGGCCGGCGGTCGGCTCGTCCAGAACGTAAACGTCGCCCTTCTCGGCCAGATAGGTGGCGAGCTTCAGCCGCTGCCGTTCGCCACCGGACAGGGTTGGCAACGGCTGGCCAAGGTGGAGATAACCGAGTCCGACGTCGTTGAGCCGACCGAGAATCGCGTGAGCAGTCGGAATGCGTGCCTCCCCCGCACCGAAGAATTCTTGGGCCTCGGCCACTGACAATGCCAGCACCTCGCTGATATTGCGCCCACCGAGGTGATAGTCCAGAACGGATGCCTGGAATCGCTTTCCTTCACATACCTCGCAGGGTATCGCGGCGCCTGCCATCATTCCCAGGTCGGTGTAGACGACCCCGGCGCCGTTGCAGTTCGGGCAGGCCCCTTCAGAGTTGGAACTGAACAGTGCGGGTTTGACACCGTTGGCCTTGGCGAATGCCTTTCGGATCGGCTCGAGCATCCCTGTGTATGTGGCTGGGTTGCTGCGCCGGGAGCCCTTGATCGCGCCCTGGTCAACGGACACCACGCCGTCGCGGCCCGAAACCGATCCGGTGATCAGTGAGCTCTTCCCCGACCCTGCCACGCCGGTGAGCACCGTGAGCACGCCAAGCGGAATGTCGACGTCGACGTTCTGCAGGTTGTGATCGCGAGCGCCGCGCACTGATAGGGTGCCGGACGGCGTGCGCACGGTCGGCTTCAGGGTGGCCCGGTCATCCAGGTGCCGACCCGTCAGCGTGCCGCTGGTTCGCAGCTCGCCGAGGGAGCCCTCAAACACCACTTCACCACCGTCTGTTCCAGCACCGGGACCCAGATCGATGACGTGGTCGGCGATACTGATCATCTCTGGCTTGTGCTCCACCACGAGTACCGTGTTGCCCTTGTCCCGAAGTTGGAGCAGGAGGGTGTTCATGCGCTGGATGTCGTGCGGGTGCAGCCCGATCGTCGGCTCGTCGAAGACGTAGGTGACGTCGGTGAGTGAGGAGCCGAGGTGACGAATCATTTTGGTGCGCTGGGATTCCCCGCCGGAGAGTGTGCCCGAGGAACGGTCAAGGGACAGGTAGCCCAGCCCGATCTCGCCAAACGAGTTCAACAGATGCTGCAACGAGGCAAGAAGCGGCGCGACGGACGGGTCGGCCAGCGCCCGCACCCAGTCGGCAAGGTCGCTGATCTGCATCTTGCAGGCATCCGCGATGCTGATCCCGCTGATTTTCGATGATCGGGCCCCCTCGCTCAGCCGCGTGCCGTCACAGTCGGGGCAGACGGTGAAGGTCACCGCCCGCTCCACGAAGGCGCGGACGTGCGGCTGCAGGGAATCCACGTCTTTGGAAAGCATCGATTTCTGGATTTTCGGGATCAGTCCCTCGTAGGTGAGGTTGATGCCGTCGATCTTGATTTTGGTAGGCTCCTGACGGAGTAGGTCGTTCAGCTCTTTTTTGGTGAATTTGGCAATGGGTTTGTTGGGATCGAAGAATCCACAACCGTTGAAAATGCGCCCAAACCAGCCGTCCATGCTGTACCCGGGGATGGTCAGGGCGCCCTCGTTGAGCGACTTCGTGTCATCGTACAGCGCGGTCAGATCGATGTCGGTGACGGAACCCCGTCCCTCGCAGCGTGCACACATTCCGCCGGTGATGCTGAAGCTGCGCCGCTCCTTCACGGTCTGTCCGCCGCGTTCGATGGAGACGGCGCCCGCGCCGCTGATCGAGGCGACGTTGAAGGAGTACGCCTGCGGCGAGCCGATATACGGCTGGCCGAGCCGGCTGAACAAGATGCGCAAGAGTGCGTTGGCGTCGGTAGCGGTACCCACGGTGGAGCGCGCGTTAGCACCCATCCGTTCCTGATCGACAATGATGGCCGTCGTCAGTCCGTCGAGCACGTCGACGTCAGGCCGGCCCAACATGGGCATGAATCCCTGCACGAACGTGCTGTAGGTTTCGTTGATCATGCGCTGGGACTCGGCGGCGATCGTGCCGAATACCAGGGAGCTCTTGCCGGAGCCGGACAGACCCGTGAACATGGTCAGCCGCCGCTTCGGGATGTCAACGCTGACGTTCTTGAGATTGTTTTCGCGGGCGCCCTGCACCCGGATCAGGTCGTGGCTGTCGGCAATGTGCAGTTCAGACGACGGGGTGGCCGCTTTCGTGGTCCTGCTCATCGTTTCTCCTGTGATTGAGGGCACTGGGCAGGTGACGGGCCCACCAGTCCAGAATAATCTCGAACCGTTGCAAACGGTGCCGTGGATGACCGGTGCGGCTCAGGTCGTGGTTCTCCCCCGGAAAAATGACCAGTTCGGTCGGCACTCCCCCGCGTTTGAGCGCCGCATAGTAACGCTCGCCCTGTGACAGTGGGCAGCGCAGGTCCTGAGCCGAGTGCAGTACCAGGGTCGGGGTAGTCACCTGCCCGACGACAGCCTGTGGACTTTGCGACCGCACGAGGGTGACATCCGTTCCAACGTACTCGTCGCCGAAGAAGTCCCCGATGTCGCTGGTGCCGACGAATGCTTCGGGATCGAGAAAGCCGCGTTCCACGATGGCCGCGGCAAATCGGTGGTCGTGCGCGATCGTCCAGGCGGTCAGATAACCGCCGTAGGACCCGCCCATGATACCGACCCGGTCTGCGTCGAGAACGGGCTCGGCCCGCAACGCTCCGTCGAGGAAATCCAGCACATCGGCCAGGTCGAGGGTTCCCATGCGCTGGCGAATGGCGCGACCGTGTGCCTCGCCATATCCAGATGACCCGCGCGGGTTGCACAGCACCACCGCATAACCCGCGTCGACGTAGACCTGGGTCTCATCGAGGAGCGCGCCGGTGTACTGCGCGAACGGGCCGCCGTGAATGGTCAGGAGGACGGGGTGGGGGCCCGGCCCGGGTGGGGCATGCACCCAGCCGTGCACCGGGTAGCCGTCCCGCCCGGTGACCGTGAGCTCGATGCCCGTCACGAGACCGGTGGCGCGCAGGGCGGCGGAGAAATTAGTGAGGCGCCTGGGTTCGATGTCCTGCGGTTGTGTGCCGTGGAGGACGGCTCGGGCGAGAACGAGGTCACCGGACGTGGCGGCGGACTGCACCGCCGCGACGATTGTTGTGTCCCGCGCATCCACGGCGGTGACGACGGCCGCGCCGCAGTCGACTATCTCGACGTGTCCCTGGTTGTGCACCCGGAGCAGCTCGACCCGGCCCCGACTGCCGTTGAGCACGAGTACGGAGCCGTCCGCCAGCGGCGTGATCTCCCCCGTGGCGTCCAAGTTGAGACGGTTCGGGTCGGTCTGGTCTGGGTCGGTCACGCGGATCGGGGCTGAACCCGCACGTGGGGCACCGCTGCGGTACAGAGCGGATACCCGGCCGACGAAATCTCGACCGGTAGCGCCCACATCCGTCGCGAGTAACCAGAGCGTACCGTCATCGGCGCAGGCGAGCGCCGAGATGCTCAAGTTTGCCTCCGCACGCACCGTCGTGCGAACCGGAGCGACCGTTCCGACGCCATCGGTATCGTCGAGGTTGAGTTCGAAGACTTCGCTGCGCAAATCGTTGTCGCGACCAGCATGACGTGCCGAGATGGTGAAGAGTCGGGATCCATCGGGTGCGAAGACCAGCCCGGAATGATCGAAGTCCCCGTCGGTCAACTGCTGCGCGACCGGAACACCGGAAGGCCGGGTGGCGGGAACAGCGAGATCTGTCTCGGGCGCGCTTCCCGACTCTGTGCGAGTGACATCGGCCACGGACGGCGCGGTATCCGGCGTCGGCTCGTCCCACACGTTGGGCACGACGGCCAGGAACACGTGCACGCGGCGATCGGTGGTGTAGCCGACCCCGTTCGATCGGTATCGCAGGGTGACGATTCGCCGGTACGGCTCAGACTCCGCAGACAAGCCGGTTACAGTGCCATATCGGCCTTCCTCTGGCACCCGGGCCAGGAAGGCGATCGTTTGGCCGCTCGGATGCCACCGAAATTCGGTCACGCCCACAGGGGCGTCGGTCACCGCCACAGGCTCTCCCCCCGCCGCGTCGACAACGTGCACCTGCGCCGCACCGCCGGCACTGACCCGCAGGAACCCGATCAGACTGCCATCCGGGGAGTACCTGGGCGCCGAGTCACGAAAGCCGCGAGTGATGCGGTGTGGAGCCGGCTCCCCTTCCAGCGCGACGGTCCAGAGTTGGCCGACATAGTCATCCGCTGCAAAATCCGCTCGTATCCGGGAGACCACCGCTCGCGAACCGTCGGGATGGATCGTGGGGCGTGACACCGATGTGAGCAACGGCAGATCGGCGGCCTTCATCGGTTACTCGCCAGCTACTCGCCGGTGAACCCGGTCGTGTCTCCGACGTACCGGGTGTTGCCGACCGGAACGGGTTCGACGGCGGCCGCGACGATTTCCGCTGCGAACTCGCTCACGTTGTAGAGGCGACCCGCCGCCTCTTTGCGGGCACTCAGGGCACCCGGGTTGGACCGTTCGAGCAGGGTCGCCGTGATGGTTCCCTCGATCATGTCGCCGGAGACGACGACGAATCCGATGCCGGACTCTTCGAGCTGTGGGATGACGGCGCGCAGGGCGTCTTCGCCGGCCCGTTTGCTGCGGGCGACCGGCTCATACTCCGGCATGGTCGGTGTGGTCTTGATGAAGTGCGCCTGATGGCTGGTCACGAAGACAACCCGGGAGTCGTCGCCGAGAAGCGGGATGGCGTCGGTCAGCAGGTTCACCTGGGCGTCGCGGTTGAGCTTCATGGCGTAGTTTTCGGCCATGCCACTCTCCATACCTCCCGACGCATTCATCACGAGAATGTCGAGGCCACCGAATTCGGCCCGAATGGTCGCGAACATCGCGGCAACGGACGCCGGATCGGTCAGGTCGGCACCGACTGTGATGGCTTCCCCCCCGGCGGCACGAATGGCCTCGGCGAGTTTGTGGGCCCGTGCCTCTTTGTTGCGATAGTTGATGACGACGCGCGCGCCCGCTTCGGCGAAGTAGCCGACCGTGTCGGCGCCGATGCCGCGAGACGAGCCGGTGACGAGTACACGCTTGCCCTCGAGTGATCCTGCTGCAAGTGGATTGGTCACGCATGCTCCTCTAAATTCAGTCATCTTGATTTCATGGGTACCTGGTGACCCGATCAGCCGCCAGCTCCACTTTCGACCTTATCAACAAGCCTCGGCCTCTCCCCCGGCGTGTTGTCCCCGGCACCTGCTAGTTTCAGAGTGAAACGGAACGTGGAGGGTGTCACACATGGTCGACCTGACCGACTATCTCTGGATTTTGTGGCTCGTGTTCATTCTCGTGGCCATCACCGTCGAACTTTTGACCCTGGAATTCACGTTCCTGATGATTTCCCTCGGCAGTCTGGGGGGGCTGGGCGCGAATTTGCTCGGCTTGGACTGGTGGCTGCAGATCGTGGTTGCTGCGGGCCTGTCGGTATTGCTGCTCCTCACCATTCGCCCTTTTTTACTGCGTGCCTTACGCAAGGGAGGCGATCCGGCGCTCAGCAATATCGACGCCCTGATCGGAATGACGGGCCGGGTCGTATCGACGGTCACCGAAACCGGCGGACTGGTGAAGCTCGCCAACGGTGAGACCTGGACCGCTCGTCTTCTGCCGCCCGGCCCCGGTGATCAGACCAGTTTCCAAGCCAGCGCCGACCCCGGCCAGCCGGTCACCGTGCATCTCATCGAAGGCTCCACCGCCATCGTCATCTCCGCCGAAAGGACCCCGCACAATGCTTGACCCCGCAGCTTTCATCGGTCAGATCTTCGTGTTTGCCCTGCTCGCCGTTTTAGCGGTGTTCGTCATCGTCATCCTGTTGCGGGCCATTCGCATCATTCCTCAGGGTAATGCCGGGGTAGTCGAACGCCTCGGCAAGTACCACAAGACGCTTCTGCCTGGCCTGAACCTGCTCGTGCCGTTCGTCGACCGGGTGCGGCCGCTCCTGGACATTCGCGAGCAGGTCGTATCGTTTCCGCCGCAGCCGGTGATCACCGAGGACAACCTGGTCGTCTCCATCGACACCGTCGTCTACTTTCAGGTGACAGATGCCCGGGCCGCCACATATGAGATCAACAACTATCTCGGTGCGGTCGAACAACTCACCACGACCACGCTCCGCAACGTGGTCGGCGGGTTGAACCTCGAAGAGGCGCTCACCAGCCGCGACAACATCAATAGCCAGCTGCGCATCGTGCTGGACGAAGCGACCGGCAAATGGGGCATTCGCGTCGGCAGGGTCGAGCTCAAGGCGATCGAACCGCCCCACTCCATCCAGGACTCCATGGAAAAGCAGATGCGCGCCGAACGTGACCGTCGTGCGTTGATCCTGACGGCGGAGGGCACCAAGCAGTCTGCCATTCTCACCGCTGAGGGAGCACGTCAGGCAGCGATCCTCGAGGCCGAGGGCGACGCAAAAGCCGCTGTACTCCGCGCGCAAGGCGAGGCCGAAGCCATCACCACCGTATTCAAGGCCATCCACGACGGCGACCCCGACCCGAAACTTCTCGCCTACCAGTATCTGTTGACCCTGCCCAAGCTCGCCGAGGGCAGCGCCAACAAGCTCTGGATCGTGCCGAGCGAACTGACCGAGGCGATGAAGGGAATCGGCAGCGCGTTTGGTGCGAACACCCAGAACCCCGCCGCGGCTCCGCACTCCGCGGCCACGCCGACAGTATCCGCCACCCCTACGTCGCCGCAGGTTTAGTCGGTGGCTGGGAGCGCTCAGTCAGTATTTCTAGCCGCACCCTATCCTCGTGTATTCGCCCACCGCGGTCTCGCGCAGGACGCTCCGGCAAATACCCTGCTCGCGTTCGCGAAAGCATTAGCGGCCGGCGCAACCCACCTCGAGACCGACGTGCACGTGTCGCGGGACGGTGTGGCCGTCATCAGTCACGATCCCGACCTCGCGGCGCTCGGACGGGACGTGCGCATCGACCAGCTTGCGATCGCCGAGCTGAAACGGATCAATCTCGGTTTTGGCCAGTCGTTCACGTCTCTCGCCGATGCACTCGCGGCTTTTCCTGCCGCGCGATTCAACATTGATATCAAAACAGATGCCGCGGCGGAGCCGGCGGCCCGCGCGATACGTGACCTGCGAGCCACCCCTCGGGTGCTCGTGACCTCCTTCAATGAACGCCGCCGACAGCACGTGGTCGGCCTGCTTCCCGGCGTGGTCTCGTCGGCGTCAGCATCGCTCGTCGCCCGAGCCGTAGCTGCGGCGAATCTCGGTCTCTACGCCCAAGTCCGACGCACGCTGCGGGGGTGCGTTGCGGTGCAGGTGCCGGAACGGGCTGGTCCCGTTCGAATAGCCACTCCCCGCTTCGTTGCCATGATGCATCGAGCGGGCGTTGAGGTGCACGCGTGGACCATTAACGACCCCCTTGACATGATTCGTCTCCTCGACCTAGGTGTTGACGGTCTCGTCACGGATCGCACCGATCTCGCTGTAGCCGCCGCTACTCGTCGAAGCTGAGAATTACCTCCCAGAACGGGGGGTCTGGGAAGGTTAACGCCCAGCTTGATGGTTTAGAACTATGAATGCATCGTGGTCGAATTGTGATCGCGAGCGAGAGGAGACCACACTATGGCTGACCGCAGTTTGCGTGGCATGAGACTGGGCGCACAAAGCCTACAGAGCGAAGAAGGCGTCACCTTCTCCCCGCGGGTCACTCACACCTACCGGTGTGAGACGTGCGGGCGCGAAACGGTAATGATTTTCTCGGCCGATGCCGAGGCTCCGGACGAATGGGAATGCAAGTACTGCGCACGGACCGCGACTCGCCTCGTTGACTCCCTGCCGGTGATTGTCGACCACTCTGATGAGAAGATTCCCCGGACCCACTGGGATATGCTGCTGGAACGTCGCACCAGGGACGAACTCGAAGAGTTGCTCGAAGAGCGCCTCTCCGTGTTGCGTCTGCGCCGTGGTGGCCAGCAAAAGATCGGCGCTTAACCGCTGATTGCTCCCCGAACGACCCCGCGCCCCGTGCCGGGGTCGTTGTTGGTTCACGACCCGCGCGGCCAGCGGCGCCGGGCGGCACCGATGCATAGGGCCAGGCCAGCCAGTCCCAGACCGGACACGAACCATTCCACGCCCCGGCCAGCCGACATCGCCGGCGTGATGGTGTCGCTGAGCGGAACTGTCTGCACCATGGAACCCGCCGTGAAGGTCGGGAGGCTGTCCAGGTTTTGCCCGTCGGGCGTGATGATGGCGCTCGACCCGACCGTGGAGATATTCACCACCGTACGCCCGGTCTCCAGCGCGCGGAGCCGGGCGATGGCCAGCTGCTGAACACTCTCGTCGGTCCGCCCGAAGTCGGCGTTGTTGGTTTGGGCGAGAATGATTTGCGCGTCATCGTCGATCATCTCGTGCACGAGCTGATCGTCGGCGATGTCGAAGCAAATCGCGATGCCCGCCAGAACGCCGTTGATGTCGAAAATATTATCGCGGGTGCCGATGCCGTAGTCCCGCCCAATGAGGTCGATCAGTTCCGGCGCGAATGGCCGCCAGAAGGCCCGATCGGGCATATATTCCGCGAAAGGCACTGGGTGCACCTTGTCGTAGACGTCAACGGCTCCCCGACCGGCCTTCCAGAGCAGCGAGCTGTTGTAATAGGTGTCCCCCGGCTTGGTGATGGTGCCGGTGATGAGCGGGGCGTCCATTTCGGTGCTGACGTAGTCGAGCACCTGCGCGGCCGGCGCCGACCGGGTGGGGTCGATGTCGCTCGCGTTTTCCGGCCAGACCACAAAATCGACCTTCTCGCCGATCAGCGGCAGGGTGGCCGAGGTGTGGTCCTGCAGAATCTGGCCCGGCGAATTCTCGGCGAACAGTCCGGCATCCGCGTTGCCCTGTACCGCGGCCAGTCGAACCTGGCCACTGGGGATGGTCGGCCAGTTTGGGATGGCGAGCGTGAGCGCGACGGCGCCGACGGCAAGGCCCGTACGCAGCATTCGGGCTAGATCGGGTTCCCTGAACAGCTGCACGGCGAGGGCGCTCAGCCAGACCATGATGAAGCTCAGCCCGGACAGGCCGACCCACGCCACGAGCGGTCCGAACGGGCTCTCCGACTGCGACAAAGCGATCCGGCCCCAGGCGAAGCCACCATACGGCCAGACCGCGCTGATCGCCTCCCGTGCCGTCCACAAACCGGCAACGATCACCGGCACGATGCCGAGCCGGCCCCAGACGCTCGGCCACACGCTGGGACCATGCCTCAACACGACGGCGGTGAGGCCGAGCCCGACAGCGAAGAACAGGCTCTCCAATCCGCCGAGCGCGAACCACGGCACGAGGCCCAGGTAGAGGGTGATCCAGACGATATGAATCAACCAGAACGACAATCCGGCGACCAGTCCGACGAGTAGTCCGGTGGCGAGGCTCCGGCCGAGGAGGGCCAAGAGCATGAGCGCGACACCGACGGGCGCGAGGAACCACCAGTTTCGATCGGGAAAACCGGCATCGAGGATCGCTCCGCCACCGGCCGCGACGAGAACGGATGCCCATAGCGGCAGGCTGAACGCGCGCTTCCTCCCCCACATGTGGATTCAGGCCACCGAGGAGTACGCGACAATGCCGCGACGAATCGCGTCCATGGCTGCGCGGGCGGTCGGTCCGACCTGTGCATCACCGGCTATTGAGAGCTGGTCGAGCAAGTCGATGGTCTGTTTGGTCCAGCGCACGAAATCGCCGGCGGCCATCTCCGCCTCGTAGAGCACGTCGCTCAGCGCCGCGCCGCGAGCCCACTTCCACATGGCCAGGCTGAGGCCAACCGCGAGCGGGTTGCTGCCCGGTAGTTTGTGGTCGCGTTCGAGGTCGTCGATGCGGCTCCATAGGTCCTGGGTGTCGTCCAGTGCCGGACGGAACGGTCCCTTCGGCAGGTAGCGAGCATCGATCAGTCCTTCCTCGCGCCGAGGTTCGAAAACGAGCGCGCAGGCCATCGCTGCGAGGCTCGCAGCGTCGAGCTCGCTCCATAGGCCTCTGCGCAAGGACTCGGCCACGAGCAGGTCACGTTCGGCGTAGATGCGGCGCAGGATGCGGCCGCTGTCACTGAGCGCGATCGTGCCACCGGCATCGGATTCGAGGTAGCCGTAACCAAGCAGCACATCGGACACACGGTCGAAAACGCGGGCGATAGCTCCCGTGCGCTGCGAGATTTGCTGGTTGAGGCCATCCGTTTGCCGTTTGAGCTTGAACCAACGTTCCGCCCACCGGGAATGGGCCTCCCGGTCCGGGCAGTGGTGGCAGCCGTGGGCGCGCATCTGTTTGCGCAAATTGGCCACTTCACGCTGGCGTTTGTCGCGTTCACCGCGCAGGGAATTATCGGCTTTGGTACCCTCGCGTTCCAGCTCGGTCAGGCGCCGACGAATCGAGGAGTATTCCTCGAAGTTACCGAGATGGCACGTCATGCTGGTCTCAAACCCGGCCAGGGACTCCTCCTGCTGACGCACCGAGCGGGCCAGGTCGACGACGGCCCGATCCGCTTGGAATTGGGCGAACGACGACTCCAGCACATCGCGGGTGCGGGCGACACCGAACTGGTCGATGAGGTTGACCGCCATGTTGTAGGTCGGCTTGAAACTGGAATTCAATGGATAGGTGCGCCGGGAGGCGAGTGAGGCCACAGCCTGCGGATCCAGCCCCTGCGCCCACTGAATGACCGAGTGGCCGAGGGTATCGATTCCGCGTCGACCGGCACGACCGGTCAGCTGGGTGTACTCCCCCGGAGTGATCGGCACTCGCGCCTCGCCGTTGAATTTCTCGAGCTTGTCGAGAACGACCGTGCGGGCCGGCATGTTGATGCCGAGCGCGAGCGTCTCGGTCGCGAAGACGGCTTTGACGAGCTTCTTCTGGAACAGCTCCTCAACGACCTCCTTAAACGCCGGCAGCAGACCGGCGTGGTGGGCGGCGACTCCGCGTTCGAGCCCGTCGAGCCACTCGAAGTAGCCGAGCACGCCGAGGTCTTCGTCGAGCAGTGTGCGACAGCGGTCGTCGACGATCCGGCGAATTTCTTCGCGCTCGTGTTCTTGCGTCAAACGCACCCCGGAGCGGAGCACCTGCCGCACAGCTTGGTCGCAGCCGACCCGGCTGAAGATGAAGAAAATGGCCGGTAACAGGTGTTTGCCGTCGAGCATACGCACGATGTCGCCACGATCCATTCGGCCGGCGTCAAACTGTGGTCGCTGTTTGTCGTGACCTCGATAACCCCCAGCGGATCCGCCCTGGCGGCCAGATCCCCGACCGCGCCCACCCGCCGAGCGCCCGCCCGCATGCGCAAGACGCACAAGTTCTGGGTTTACCCGATGAGTGCCGATCAGGCCGGTGGAATCGAACAGGTCGAGCATATTGTTCTTAACGAGTACGTGCTGCTCGAGCGGCACCGGCCGCTCTTCAGACACGATTACGTCCGTATCACCGCGGACCGCCTGCAGCCAATCTCCAAATTCTTCCGCGTTCGACACGGTCGCGCTGAGCGACACCATGCGTACTGGCTGCGGTAAATGAATGATCACTTCTTCCCAGACGGCTCCGCGAAAACGATCGGCGAGGTAGTGCACCTCGTCCATCACCACGAAAGCGAGATCGGTCAGAAGATCGGAATCGGCGTAGAGCATGTTCCGAAGCACCTCGGTGGTCATGACCACGATGCGTGCCCCCGGGTTGATGTTGCTGTCTCCGGTGAGCAGCCCAACCTCATGTGCACCGTATTCGGCGACGAATTCCTGGAACTTTTGATTGCTCAGTGCCTTCATGGGCGCGGTATAGAACACTTTCGCGCGGGACTGTTGCATCGCCAGATAGATGGCGAACTCGGCCACGATGGTCTTGCCAGCTCCGGTCGGCGCGGCCACGAGCACACTGTTACCGGCCTCCAGGCAGGCGCAAGCCTCACGCTGGAACGCATCCAGGTCGAACTTGAGGCCGTCTTCAAATGCGCGCAGTTGTGGCTGGGCGGCCCGGGTGCGCGCGGCCGAATACCGTTCGGCTGGCGATTGCGTGTGCGTCACGTGATCCTTAATAGTTTCTATGTCCGGGTCTGCGTACTACAGCGCGAGTTCTTTTTCGAAAGCCAGCACTTTCTTAGCCGCCCGGCGATCGTGCAGCCAGGCGATGCCGTAGGCGGCAAAGTACAACATGACCATGGGAATGGCCAACAAGAACATGGAGACAACGTCGGCTGCCGGGGTGGCGATCGCCGTGAAGAGCACGATGACCAGAATGGCGATCCGCCAGGATTTGATAATCGACGCCGCACTGATCACGCCGGCGAAGTTGAGCAGCACGATGAAGACGGGCAGGACGAACGCAATGCCGATCGCCACGACGAGTTTGAGCACGAAGTCAAAGTAGCCCTGCGCATTGATGAATGCCGAATCCTCGGTGGGTGCGAAACTCGTCATGAGCTCGACTACGTGTGGGAGCACGATCCAACCCGCCGCACAGCCGGCCAGGAACAGGGGAATGGCCGTGAAGATAAACCCGAAGGTGTATTTCTTCTCGGTTCGGGTGAGCCCGGGCACCAGGAACGCGAAGACCTGGTACAGCCAGACCGGACTGGAAACAATCAGACCGACGTAGAGCGAAATCTTCAGTTTGAGGTCGAAGGCGCTCGTTATGTCGGGATAGTTGATCTGGGCGTTGCGATGCTGCGCATTGATGATGGCGTAAATCGGTTCGCGCAACTGATCCCAAACGAAATCGGAGAGGAACCAACCGGCGATAGCGCCGACGAGAAGGCCAGCGGCCGCGAGATACAGGCGCTTGCGCAGTTCGATCAGATGCTGCCCCAGCGACATTTTCCCCGCTTCGGTCGCATTTCTGCGGGCGCGGACCGCCACCGGGCTAGGGCTTGACGGCGGGATCGGCTGGGCCGGCCGCCGTCGGGCCGGACGTTGTCGATGCGTTGTGACCCGTGTTGCCGCTCGGCTGGGCCGGGGCGTTGGGATCCGGTTCGACGGCGTCGCTCTTGATCTCGCTCTTGAATATCTTCATCGACTGGCCGAGGCTACGAGCGAGTCCGGGGAGCTTGGGCGCACCGAAGAGTAGCAGTACGACGACGAGGATGATCAGGAAGTGCCATCCGGTCAGGTTTTGCAGCATGAGGTTGTGTCCTCTGTGTAAGCGGGCGTGTCGGTTAGCGGGTCTTGCGTATCAGTTTACCCCGGAGGATCCGCGCATCACGACGAAGCTGCCGCCGGTGGGCGCGGTCCCCTCGACGTTGCTCGACATTTTGGAACAGTACGGCCGAATCGGCGAACACTGCTGGAGTGAACAGAACGGAATCGGGAACCCGATCGAGATCCACCGCCGAGACTTGATCACTGAGTGCTGCCAATGCGCGCAGGATGCCGAGCGATTTACGGTACAGCGTTATCGCGAACCAGCTGAGGACAGCGAGCAGAGTCAACGCCAGGCCAGTCCAGATGAGCAGCCACGACCACCACGGCATGGGCTAATCCTTACTGGTCGGGGACTGTTCATCCCCGCCATATTGCGCAAGTCCGGCTTCAGCCCAGTCCAATACAGCCCGGCGAGATTCGGCCGGTTCGAGCACGGTCACGATGCCAGCGAGGCTGGTGACGAGGCGTTTGAGCGCGTGGTCATGAGCAACACGCAGGGTGGTGCGGGTGCGTGCGCCCGAATCGACCAACTCCGAACGTTCGGGACGGTAGTCCGCGAGCAACGGCAGCGCAGCGGTTGCTAGCTCAAGCCGAACGTCGACATCGTCGGCGGAGGCCTGGAAGAGAGTATCGGGCAGCAGCAGGTCAACCGGGTGGGCGCTGAGTGGCACGGCAGAGACGCGGGGATCGCTCATACGGTCCAGACGGAAAGTTCGTACGGCTTCTCGCAAATGGCACCAGCCGCGCAGATACCAGTCGCTGTCGACGGATTCCAGGCGCAGCGGATCGACGACACGGTGTTCATGGGCGCCGCGAGCATTGAGGTAGTCAAATTCGACCTGCATCCCCGTGCTGAGGGCCGTCTGCACGATGTTGCGGGTGGTACCGCCGTCACGCTGCGCGACGGCGAGCTGGGTGGGCGGTGCGGATGCGCCACGGGTCAACTTGGCCATCAACGATGCGATGGCGTCGGTATCGGCATTGTGGGGAAGGGCCGACAGATACTGCAGGCCGGCGATGAGCGCCGCGGCCTCGCGGGCGGAGAATCGTGGGGAGTCGTCGATGGCGACCTGGTGCGTGAGTACGATCCGATCATTCGTTTCAAATTCGTCCCACAAGATGTCAAACAGGTCGCCGTGCAAATACTGGCGTGTTTCTCCGGGGATGCCGGACAGCGCGATGAGGCTGACCAGGGCACGCACCCGCTCCGCAGTCAGTCCGAAGTGCGCGGCCACCTCGGTGACGGTGACTTGTCCCTGATCAAGAAGGTACGGAACGAGGGCAAGTAAGAGCGTGAGCTGGTCGCTGGCGACTCGCGCATGCGTGCCGGTTTGAGCCGTCATCGCGTGCAGCGACGTAGTCCGGCGGCGCGGTAGGCGCCCAGACGGAGCAACCAAGAAGTTGGCGGCATGAGCGTCACGGGCGGCGACCAGTCGATTTCGCACGGCGGCCCGGAGAGCAGGAGGACTCTCGATGAACACTTCCGGGCCGAAGCCGGCCAGTTCGTCGGCAAGAATGTTCAGGTCGGTGAAGTGCAGAGTGCGCTCGGACGCCGTCGACAGGTCTACCGTGGACGCCGGGTTCTGCGCAGTTTGCCGGGCACCGAGCCGCACCTCGGCATCAGACCCGGGCGCGACGACGATGCGCGCGGTATTGCTGGCCCACAAAGCATCGAGCTCGGCGAGAGCCCGCGCGCCGTCGGTTGTGCCGTTGGCCGCGTTGCCGATGCTGGTCTCGTTCCCTCCGGCACTGGTTGGAGTAGGAATCGCATTGGGTACCACTGCAACCGTGCCGACGATGCGGCCCAGCAGGAACGTGCGCGGCGCCTGAACAACCTCGTCCGTGGCATACAGATGCCAGCGGCCTTCGTGTTGTACGAGGGCACGCGGAGTGACCACCCGACGGGCCGAATGCATCTCCCCCGGTTTGAGGTAGAGGAAGGCGACGACCTGCGCACGGCCGAGGGCCTTACTGAGCGGTTCAAAGCTCAGGTCTTTGGTGCGCAGCAGCGGCGCGTAACCGAGGAGCGGCTCGCTCGATTCCACACCGAGGGAGTTCAACTTCATCAGGGCCCGGCGGGATTCGCCGGACAACGATCCTTCCCGCCAGACCGTGCCAGCGAGCTTGAGCAGGGATACCTCGTCGGGAGTGAAGGTCACATCGGCGGGTAGGTCGTAGAGCCCCTTCGGAATTCGATACCGGAGGAAGTGGTTGCTTCCCGGCTCGTCCGCGGGCTCGATCGTTTCGAGTGGAATTCCCAGCTCACGAATGTCGTCCTTGTCGCGTTCAAACTGCCGCTCGAGACTGTCGTTGGATCCGGCCGACGAGTACCGCTGGCGGTAGCCCTGCACGTTGGTGAGGATATCGGCCTTCGTCAGACCGGATTCCGTCGCGACCAAGGCCAGAACCAGGCTGAACAGTCGTTCAGGGGCCGTGACCGCCTGCGATTTGAGAACGGTCCGCGCGGTCGAATCTGGGTGCTGAGGCGTCGAAGTCACGGTGTGATCCTATCGTCCGAACCACACCGCACCCGCGGGACCACGGGCGCGACGGGTACGTCACGCACGACGGCGTGCAGCGTGTCGAAAATCAGTTGATGCCAAGAATGTCCACGGCGTAAACCAGCGTTGATCCGCCGGGGACCTCGCCTTGCATGTCCGGACCGTAGCCCAACGCGGGGGGAACAACCACAACAAGCTGGGAGCCGACGGTCTGACCAGAAATCGCGGTCGCCAGGCCGGCGGGCAGGTCGGTGAGAGGTGTCAACCGGGGGCTCCTGGTCGGCCAGGTGGATTCGAAGACCGTGTCCCCCTCCCACAGCACACCGGTGTAGTGGATTATGACCGTGGAGTCATCTTGAACCTTGTCGCCCGCACCCTTTTTGAGCACGCCGACTTCCAGGTCTTTCGGCAAATCCCCGGAGGGAACGACGATGCCCGGAGTGCCGTTGGCATCCAGCACAACGGCGGGAAGTCCATTGGCGACGGCCTGGTCAACTCCGTCGGCTTGCGGCAGGAAGGCCTTGACGATGTCCACAACGAGAACAAGGGAATCAGTCGCGGCGATGCCAAGCTGGTCGTTGGCACCGATGCCGTCCTCCGGCGCAATCACAACCGCGACACGCCCGCCTTCACGGGCACACACCAGACCGTCGACAATTCCGGGAAGGGTCGTGTCACCCAGAGCCAGGGGCATGGCCGTGCTGCCGTCGAAAGCGCTCACTTGAAGCGCAGCACCGGTGGTGCCGTTATACAGGTTCAATTCAACGGAGACCATCTGGCCGGCAACGACCTTCTGCCCCGAACCCGCGATGACTTCGGTGCGCTGGGTGGTGGAGGACTTCAAAGGGGTCGGAAAGTGAACGTCCGGAGCCGAGCCGAAGTCCCCGGTAACCGAGACCAAGTCCGAGGCCGGACCCGACGTGGCGCCGGTATCGCAGGAGGCCTGGCCTGTGCCGGGGCTAGCGCACGCGGTCAGTGCCGTCATCAGGAGGCCAGCGGTGACGATCAGCGCGGATGCTTTGCGCACAAGTCCTTCTTTCGGTACGGGGTTGCTGCAGCATGGATCTGCTGCGCGGGTTGAGGATGCGGGTGCTGGGGGGCCAGATGGCTCCGGCTTCAGCGCAGTACAACCGAAACGGGCCGGGGCCTATTCTAACCGGCGTCGAGGTCGCGAGCCTTGGACAGCTCGGCGCTCATTCCGGCTGCCCGCACGCGTTTACGCATGACCTTGGCGCTCACGTTGCGTTCGCCCAGCGCTCCCGGGGTCCAGGCCTCGACATCCGCGTCGCTGAAGTCCGTCTTGGACGGACGTCGCTTCAGTTCGGGCAGGATCGTGTCGGGGGCGAGGCGGCGAACGGTGATCAGGAAGCCGGTGTGGCCGATCATGCGGTGGTCGGGCCGAACGGCGAGTCCCTCGACATGCCAGCCACGAATCATCGTTTCATTGGAATCCGGATTGGTGTAGAAACCGGTGCCGCGGATGGCCTCAGCCACGCGGGAGAGCTGGGTCACCGTGGCCACGTAGCAGAGCAACACTCCCCCCGGCTTGAGGGCATCGGAGACGGCGGCGAGGCATTCCCAGGGCGCCAGCATGTCGAGAACGACCCGGTCGACGCTTTGCGCCGGCATGGTATCGGGCAACGTCTCGGCCAGGTCCCCGAGCGTGATCGTCCAGTTCTGCGGATCGTTCCCGAGAAAAGTGGCGATGTTGTCTCGGGCGACGTCGGCAAATTCCTCGCGTCGTTCAAAGGATGCGAGGTGGCCGGCCGGTCCGATGGCTCGCAGCAGCCAAAGCGACAGCGCACCCGATCCGACGCCGGCTTCCACGACCGTGGCACCGGGAAAGATATCGGCCTGCGCCAGAATCTGGGCCGCATCCTTGGGATAGATGATGGCGGCGCCGCGCGGCATGCTCATCACGAAATCCACCAGCAGCGGACGCAGCGCGAGGTGCTCAACGCCGACATTGTTCACTACGACCGAACCGTCGGGCTGCCCGATGATATCGTCATGCGCGAGGATGCCGCGGTGGGTGTGAAAGGTCAGCCCAGCCTGCAGCGTGATGGTATTCATCCGCCCCTTGGGTCCGGTGAGTTGCACACGGTCGCCCACGCGAAAGAGTCCACTGTTTTGAATGACCTGGTTGTTGCTCATGCGAGTGGTGCGCTTTCGTTGCGGGCGGACCCGATGGGGGCGAGAGGATGACCGGGAATGGCCGAAACGGTTGACGTGGAGATGTGGTACAGCGCCGTGATGTCATCAAGCGTGCGCCCGTCGAGTGTGGGCCAGCGGGTGTAAGCACCGCTCTCCGGCAGGTCGATCTGGTGCGGAACGGCGATGGTGATGGTGCCGGCGGCGACAGCGGAAGCGACGCCTGGAACGGAATCCTCAATCGCGACGCACTCCCGTGGATCCACGCCGAGTCGCTCGGCGGCAAGCAGATACGGATCGGGATGCGGCTTGCTGTTAGCGACCATATCACCGGCGACGACAACCTCGAACGCGGCGAAATCGATGAGGTCGATGATCTGGCGGGCCATGCGCTCAACGGACATGGTCACCAATGCGGTCGGAACGCCGGCGGTTTTCAACTCCTGCAGGAGCTCACGTGATCCGGGACGCCAGGGAATGCCGTGTTCGGCCAGCTGCTCTTGCACGCGGTCGGTGAGGCGCGCCACGATGGCATCCGGGGTGAGATCCACACCGCGGGATTGCAGGATCGCCGCGGAAGCCCACAGCCCGGAACCGACCAGCAACATGCCGTCGTCGTGGGTCCAAACACCGCCGAACTCGGCCACCAGCTCGGTTTCCGCGCGCATCCAATACGGTTCGGTGTCGACGATGGTGCCGTCCATGTCCCACAGAACGGCGGCGGGCAGGCAGGCGGGCGTGGGGACGGGCAGAGGAAAAACATTCACGGGATTCAAGTGTAGGGCCACCGCCTATCCTTGACTGAGGCCTCCACGCTGGAGGCCTCAGGAATTGAGGACGTACACGGTGGCTGACGGTAATGGGTTTCTGGGCGGACGACTTCTCGTCGTCGCTTTCGAAGGCTGGAACGATGCCGGCGAGGCCGCGACGGGCGCCGTTCGCGCGCTGAAGGATTTGCTCGACGTCGAGATGATCACCGAGGTTGATCCCGAGGTGTATTTCGATTATCAGTTCAACCGGCCAACCGTTTCAACCAACGAAGACGGCGTTCGAGTCATCGGTTGGCCCGGCGCGATCATGTATGGCCCGACCACACCCGGTGTCCTCAACGTTCCTCTGGCCGAGGACGCTCAGTTGCGCGTCAGCGGAACCAATGCCGGCAACATCTATCTGTGCATTGGCACGGAGCCGTCGCGGAGTTGGAAGAGCTTTGCCGCGGAGATTGTCGATGCGGCACTGGCCGCCGATGTGAGCGGCGTGGTATTTCTGGGAGCGATGCTCGCCGACGTTCCGCACACCCGTCCCATTTCTATCTTCGTATCGAGCGACAACGCCCAGGTGCGCGCCGAACTGCAAATCGAACGCAGCAACTACGAGGGGCCGGTCGGTATTCTCAGCGTGTTGTCGGATGCCGCCGAGACGGCGGGAATTCCTACCCTGTCGATTTGGGCATCCGTTCCCCACTACGTGCATAACGCACCGTCTCCCAAGGCGATGCTCGCCTTGATCGACAAGCTGGAAGAGGTCATCGACGTGGTGATCCCCCGGGGGGCGCTCGTGACGGAGGCTGCCGAGTGGGAGGCCGGTATTAATGTTCTGGCCGGTGAGGACGAAGAAATGGCCGCGTACATCGTTCAGCTTGAACAGGCCCGCGACACCGTAGATTCGCCCGAGGCGAGCGGTGAGGCGATTGCTCAGGAATTCGAGAAATACCTGCGCAAGCGCGGCAGCGATGGGCGCGACGGGCGTGCTGATGGCCGGCCCGATGGGCCCGGCAGCAGGCCTGACGGGCCACGGCACTAGTTACCCGAAGGGCAAGCCAAGAGGTTGTGACCCGCGAGGCAGCACCGGGCTCTACAGGGCGACGCCGAGCAGCGCACTGATCGCACGATTGACCAGCGCCGGATCGTCGAGCGGGGCGGCGGTGGCGTCGTCGATGAGCTGCAGGGCCTCGGGGGTGTTCAGGTCATGTCGGAGCGCGACGCGAAGGGATTGCACGAGCGCGGCGGCGGCACCCGCCGTCTCAGCGTTGGTTTCGCTCACGCCCGTAGCTCCGAAGGCCGCAGTCCACGCGGCCAGGCGCAGGACGGCTTCGTCGAGATGAGCCGCGGTCCATTCCCAATCGGTGCGGTAGTGGCGGGCCAACAGGGCCAGTCGAATCGCACGCGGGTCAATACCCTCGGCGCGCAGTCGTGAGACCAGAACGAGGTTCCCGAGCGACTTGCTCATCTTCTCGCCCTGATAGGCGACCATGCCGGTGTGGCTGTACACCCCGGCGAGCGGATGCCCTGACAGCGCCTGGGCATGACCGGCACTCATATCGTGGTGCGGAAAGATGAGGTCAGACCCACCGCCCTGCACGGTGAAGTCGGTGCCGAGCTCTTTGAGGGCGATGACCGAACACTCGATATGCCAGCCGGGGCGCCCCGCACCGACTGGCGATTCCCATGCCGGTTCCCCCGCACGCGCGGCCTTCCACAGCAGGGGGTCGAGGCGATCACGCTTCCCCGCCCGTTCGGGGTCTCCCCCACGCTCGGCGAACAGGCCGAGCATGCTGACCAGGTCGAGGTTGCTCTCGTCGCCCAGCGTCCAGTCCGTGCTGGCTTCGGCGGCACGAACGTCGAAGTACAGGTCAGCGGAGATCGTTCCGTCGGCACCGGCGATGGCATCGTCGGTTGGCACGGTGTAGGCGAGGCCGGCATCCTGCAGCAGCGCCACCGCGGCGGCGACCTCGTCGATGACCTCGGTCACCGCGACGTAATCATTCGGCGGAATGATCCCCAGGGACTCCATATCGGTGCGAAAAAGTTCAACCTGCGATTCGGCCAGATCCCGCCAGTCCACGCCGGTCGCGGTCGCCCGCTCCAGGAGCGGGTCATCGACGTCCGTCACATTCTGCGCGTAATGCACGCGAAAGCCAGCGTCAAGCCAAACCCGCTGCAGGGTGTCGAAAGCGAGGTAGGTGTTGGCGTGGCCAATGTGGGTCGCGTCGTAGGGAGTGATGCCGCAGACGTAGAGTCGGGCCGCATCGAGCGGGCGGGCCAGCACCAGGCTGTCGGTTTTTGTGTCGTGGAGCCAGGGTGCACTCGACTCGCCGGGGACAGAGACAATTTCGGGTCGTTTCCATGCACGCATAGAACCAGCCTAGCTTCGATGCGGCGATCGCTTTGCGACCCGGCTTCGACTTGGCAACCGCTTCGCAGGTCGGCTACGCGGAGATGACGTTGGTGCCGAGGAGCACGAACAGCACGATGCCCAGGACGATGCGATAGATCACGAACGGTAGAAAACTGCGCTTGGAAATGTAACTCATGAAGAAGGCGATCACGGCGAGGCCCACGCCGAAGGCGACGACCGTCGCCACGAGCGTTTCGATCGGGCCGAAGATTTCGGGGGTGCAGGTGGTCGCGCCGGCCAGGCAGGGCTCGGCGATGGATTTGTAGACCTGGTACAGGCCACTGCCGAATACGGCGGGAATCGCCAGCAGGAAGGCGTACCGGGCCGCTGCAGCGCGTTCGTAGCCGAGGAACAACCCGGCGGTGATGGTGCCGCCCGACCGCGATACGCCGGGGATCAAAGCGAGCGCTTGCGCAAAGCCGTAGATCGCGCCGTGGCCCACGGTGATGTCCTGCAATTGGCGCCGTTTGGCGCCGACGTGGTCGGCAATACCGAGCAGGACGCCGAAGACGATGAGCATGGTGGCGGTGATCCAAAGCGAGCGCAGCACGGTTTCAATCTGGTTCTGGAACAGCAGACCGAGAACGATGATGGGCAGTGAACCGAGGATGATCAGCCAGCCCAGGCGGGCGTCGGGATCCGTGCGGGGGACGCGGCCCGTGAGCGATTTCGCCCATTGGCCGATGATGCGCACGATGTCACGCCAGAAGAAGATGACGACGGCCGTCTCGGTGCCGATCTGGGTGATGGCCGTGAAACGAGCACCGGGGTCCTCACCGGTGCCGAGAAACTGGCCGACGATGGCGATGTGCGCACTCGATGACACGGGAAGGAACTCGGTCAATCCCTGAACCAGGCCCAGGATGATCGCATTCAGAAAGTCCACAGGCTTCGCTTTCTCACAGGGCACCCGACCCCAAATGGGCCGAGCGTGACGCTCGGGGCATCAATAATTTGACAGCAGATCGGTCAAAACCTGCTTGCCAAACACTAATGCGTCCAGCGGTACCCGCTCGTCCACTCCGTGAAACAGTGCCGGAAAGTCCAAGTCGGTCGGAAGCCGAAGCGGCGCAAAACCGTAGCCCTTGATACCGAGGGTGCTGAGTGCCTTGTTGTCGGTTCCTGCGGACAGCAGGTAGGGCAACACCGGCGCTCCGGGGTCGTGGCGTTCCAGGGTGCTCACAACGGCGTCGATCAGCGGCCCCTTGAATTCGGTCTCGAGGCCGATGTCGCGGTGCATCGTGACGATTTCGATGTCCGAACCGACAATCTCTTGAATCTGGGCGAGCACGAGGTCTTCCTCCCCCGGCAGCGAACGAATATCGATGAGGGCTTCGGCCGTGTCGGGAATGACATTGTGCTTGTAGCCGGCGGTCAGGCCGGTGGGGTTGGTTGTCGTTCGCAGGCTGGCCTGAATGAAGCCGGAGGCCGTCCCGGTTGCCAGGGCGAGCTCGTCGGGGCCGACCCGCTGCGGGTCAACACCGAGAATATGGGCAATTTCACCGAGCAATTGCTCAGTCGTGTCCGTCAGCCGAATCGGCCATTCGTATCGACCCAGTTTCGCCACGGCCTCGGCGAGCCGGGTGACGGCGTTGTTCGGGTGGATGCGGGAGCCATGCCCGGCGTCGCCGCGCGCGACCAGTTTGACCCAGATCAGCGCCTTTTCACCGGTTTGCAGCAGGTAGGCACGTTTGCCGCCGAGGGTGATCGAGTACCCGCCGACCTCGCTGATGGCTTCGGTCGCGCCATCGAACAGGTGGGGATGCTCGTTGACGAGAAAGTGCGATCCGAGCACACCGCCCGCCTCCTCGTCGGCGAAAAACGCGACGACGAGGTCGCGCTCCGGCGCTCCGCCGGATCCGATGATGTCTTCGAGGGAGGCGAGGATCATCGCATCCATGTTCTTCATGTCAACAGCCCCGCGACCCCACAGCAGGCCGTCCTTGATGACGCCAGCGAACGGATCAACGCTCCAGTTTGTCGGGTCGGCCGGAACGACGTCGAGGTGGCCGTGTACGACGAGCGCGTCGCGGGTCGACCCCCGCCCCTGAACCCGCGCGACGACGCTGGTACGACCGGGTTGCGAATCGAACAGTTCGGGCGCGAGGCCGAGGGCCCGCAGCTTCCCAGCAACGTACTCGGCGGCATCCGTTTCGCCGTTGGAACGGCCCTCCCCGTAGTTCGTCGTGTCGAAACGGATGAGATCACGCGCGATTTCGGCGGTCCGGTCGAGTTTCTGACGGACGTCTACGGTTGGGGTACCCGCTGAATCAGCGGAACTCGAGGCCGGGGGTACGTTCAAAAAGGAAGCCATGATCAAACGCTACCCGTCGGTGCCGTGGGCGGTGACACAACCGGGGTTGTAATCCGTGCTAAGTTATTACCTCGGCAGCCGGTTCATCCGGAGGCCGTTTCACCCAGTCCGGGTGGCGGAATTGGTAGACGCGCTGGCTTGAGGTGCCAGTGCCCGTTAAGGGCGTGTGGGTTCAATTCCCATCTCGGACACGGAGATTTCTTTCGGGAGATCAACGAGGACTGGTTGAGACAGTTCACAAGGCCGGATCCTTTGGATCCGGCCTTGTCTCGTTAAGCCAGCGTTCTGTCCTCGGGTCGATGGTCAGGACAAAATGTCCTTGGTCACAAACCTGCTGTACGCCAACGCCCCGAAAACTGCCAGGTAACAGACCTGCACGATCGCGTTCTGGCCGAACGAGCTGAGGTCGAGTGGTTGCCGGAGCAGGTCAGCGAAACCGAGCCAGTAGTGGCTGAACAGCCACGGATGCAGCCAGGATAGTTGCGGAATGACATCGAGGATCTGCGCGACGACCGAGACCACGATCGTCGCCGCCATAGCCCCCACGGGAACATCGGTGAGGGTAGAAATGAACACCCCGATCATCGACAAGCCGAGCAAGGATACGGTGACATAGGCGGCCACCAGCAGCGAACGCAACAGCGACTCGGTCACGCTGATGGTGTCGCCCGACAAGAGCGTGACCGGTCCAACCGGAAACAGGGCTGCCCCGATGAGCGCACCCGAGACGGTGAGGGTCAGCGTCGCTACGAGGCAGAACAGAGCCGCGCCCGCGTACTTGACCAATAACAGCCGTACCCGGCCGGCTGGCGCCACGAGCAGGTAGCGCAGGGTACCGAGGCCGGCTTCCCCGGCGATCGTGTCTCCGGCCACCACACCGATGGTGAGCGGCAGGAACAGGGGGATGGCGACGACCATCGCGGTGAAGCCGACGAACAGGCCGTTCTGGGTCACCCGATCGAGAAACGGCGGCCCCTGCCCCGGCGCCAGCGTGGAGGACGACAGACGAACGGCGACGGCGAGCAGTACCGGGATCAGCGCTACTGCGACCAACATGGCCCAGGTCCGGCGGCGGCGAAACAGCACGGAGATTTCGGAACCGAGCAGGTCCCACCCGCCCCCGCGGCGCACCGGGATATCGCTGCGGCTGGCCGCTGGCAGAACATCACTGGACGACATCAAAACCCTCCCCGGTCAGTGCGACAAAGCGTTCTTCGAGGCTCGGTTCCTCGATGGCGAAGCCGCGGATACGCACCCCGCCGGCGACGAGCGCCGTCACGATGGCCTCGGGCTGCCAGTGGCTACCGACGAGCGGCGCGACCACGACCGGGTCAGCATCATCGAGCACGCTGCGCGCGGGCTCCAGCCCCAGGTGGCTGAGCACGCGGATCGCACCCGGCGCATCCGGCGTGCGCACACGCACCCGGGTCTCACCGACCTGCCGCAGCGCGGCCAGCGTGCCCTGGGCGACGAGGCGGCCGGCACTCATCACGGCGGCGTGCGTGCACATCTGCTCTACCTCGGCGAGCAGATGGCTCGAGACGAACACGGTCGTTCCCTCTGCGGCCAGTGAGCGCACGAGGCTGCGCACCTCCCGGGTACCCTGGGGGTCGAGGCCGTTCGTGGGTTCGTCGAGTACGAGCAGCTGCCGCGGGAGCAACAGGGCGTTGGCGATGCCGAGCCGCTGCTTCATGCCGAGGGAGTAGGCATGAACTTTCTTGTTGGCCGCATGGGAGAGTCCGACCCGCTCGAGGGCCCGCTGCACCCGCGCACGCCGGGTGCCGCTCGGCGCATGCCGATCGGCAGTGTCGAGGCGGCGTAGGTTTGCCGCACCGGAAAGAAAGGGATAGAACGCCGGCCCTTCGACGAGGGCGCCGACCTGGGGCAACACCTCGTGCAGGCGGGCGGGCATGCTTTGGCCGAGCACGGCGATCGTGCCGCTGGTCGGCTGAGTGAGTGCCAGCAACATGCGGATACTGGTGGTCTTGCCCGAACCGTTCGGACCCAGGAAGCCGAAGACCGATCCGCGGGGAACCGCGAGGTCGATGCCATTCACGGCGGTTTGCGGGCCAAACCGCTTGGTGAGACCCCGGCTCTCGATCGCGAGGTCGAGAGCCGGGGTATCGCCGGTCACAGTGTGATGCGCCTCACTGCGGTGCGCGTCACTGCGGTGACGATCACTCTGCGGCGGCCTGGAGTTGGGCGAGCGGAACCGCGCCGGCGAACATCCGCCCGTCCGCGGCCAGGAACACCGTCATGAGGGACGTTGTCAGGGCGCGACCTTTTTCGACACCATTGGTCAGCTGGTCGATCAGGGGGTTGTTGCCGAGCTCGGCCGGTACGGCGGCCGCGGGCACCTCGACGATGCTGGACCAACCGCTTCCCGTGATCCGGGGCAGTTCTGCCGCTGTCGGACGTTGCGCGCCCGTGTGGTCACCGGTAGCGCGGTCGGGCAGGTCCGGAAGGGCCTGCTCCGTCACCGTGGCGTTGGCCGGCGGCACGAAATCGAACCGGTCGGCGTCGGGAGCGGCAAAATCAATAGCAGTGAAGCCGACCTGCAGCGCCGGTGCGCTCTGACCCTCGGCCATCACGACCACCTGGACCGGCAGGCCGGTCTCAGAGTCGACCGCGATGGAAACGGATGCGACGAGGCTGTCAGTTGCTTTCGGCGTGAGCACCAACTGGTACACACTGCGTCCAGCGACGCGGGCGTCCGTGCCGACCGACACCGTCGTACTCGGGTCCAGCTCGCTGAGAAAACGCTCGGCGAGCTGCGCCGGGGTCGAGAGGTCGGTGGGGAGTTGCGACTTTAGCGCGGCGAACTCCGACTCGGCGGTAGCAGCGAGATCGGCCGGCACGCTCAAGTGTGTCGCTGCGTTGCTGCTCGAGTCGTACAGCCACACATCGCTCCCGTTCTGCACCACGTCACGCTCAGCCATGCGGTCCTTGATCTGTACGCGAGACTGGCTTTCGCCACCGGCATACACCCGGAACTCGTGGGAGCCGCTGAGCAAGTCGAGTGCCGTGCTCAGTGCTCCGATGGTGGACGCTCCCGAGACGGAGGAGGCCGCGCCTTCCGGCCTGGACTCGGTCATTGATTTCTGCATGGATTTGGTCATGCCCGCGCTGAGATCCAGCGCGGGGAGACCGAGATCGGACGATTGGGAGACCGTACCGGAGAAGGTCGACACCGTGCTGTCGTGCACCAGGAGGAGAACCTGTTCGGGCGTTTTATCGGGTAGATCGACGGCGGCACCGGCCTGGAACGGCACGGCGATGACCGCGGCGACCACGACCGCCGGTACGACGACGGCGGGGAGCCATTTGAGAGAATTGCGAGACATGATCAACGCCTTGGTGCATTCGGATTCATACAATGATCGTACGCCTCGGGCGTGCGCCTCGGTGGCGAGATCAGCGTACTTTCAGGTGCCGGAAGGGGATCAGACGGGTTCGCTCTGGCCAGGTGCCTCGTCGGTGATTCCAATGAATTGACTGCCGATCCCGTCGCACTCGGTGCGGCCAAATCCGGCGGCTGGCTCAGGCAGCTCATCGAAGCCATGGTTCGAGCAACTGATATAGGTGAACGTCGGCCACCATTTCTTCGGGCGCACGGCTTCGGTATACCCACAGATCGTGCAGGTGAGTTGCACCCACACCGGTTTCTTGCCGGTGCGATTGGCGCGCGACTGCAGCAGCCACACCGGCGCTTCTGCCTCGAGTTTGGCGAGCTGGCCCTCGCTGAGGCGTGAGGGAATACCGTGGCGTGCCGCCATTTCCAGCGGAATATCCAGGCGCAGTGCTGCTTCTCGTCGCGTAATCATCTTCGGACAAGGATAGGCGCTCGGCTGAGTGGGCGCAGCATCCGCCTCTCACCGTTGCCTGATTCCATGCCGACGGTTATGGGAGAATGACGAAATGCCTACGCCTGTGTCCCCGCTGGGATTGCTCCTCGACGTCGATGGTCCGATCGCGAGCCCGATCACGCGCACCATCGCAACACCGAGCATTCTGACCGACCTGATCACCCTTGCGGCCGGGCAGGTGCCGATCGCGTTCATCACCGGGCGGTCAGCGGACTTTATCCGCGAGCAGGTTGTCGCCCCGCTCGTGCTCGCGGGGCTGCCCGAGAACTTTCGCATGTATGGGGTGTGCGAGAAGGGCGCGGTGTGGTTTCCGATCGGGCCGGACGGTATGGGCGATGTGGTGGTCGATCGGGTGCTCGCGCTGACGCCGGCGGTCATCGACGACGTACGCCAGCTGGTCATGGAGTCGTTTGCGAACGAGATGTTCTTCGACGAGACCAAGCAGGCCATGATCTCGGTCGAGCAGCGCACCGACGTCAGCGCGGCCGACTTTCGTGCCCGCCAACCCGCGTTCAACACGGCTGCTTTTGCCATCTTGGTGAAACACGGGCTCGGTGTGCGGTTCGACGATCACCAATCGCCCGACGCCTCTGGTCAAATCCCGTATCGGCTCGATGCCACGATCATCTCGACCGATATCGAATCGGTCACGCTGGACAAGGACCACGCTGCCAGGCGAGCCCTCGCCTACTTCGCGCAGAGCGGCCCGTTGCCCCGGCTGTGGCGATCCGTGGGCGATTCGCGCAGCGACTACCGAATGGCCGACCACCTGCACGAGGCTGGTTACGACGTGTCCCATGTGGATGTGCGGCCATCCGATGGGATTCTGGACCGACCGTACCCGGTCATCGTGATCGGTGACCAGATTCACGATGAAGCCGGGGCGACTTTTCTGCGCTATTGGGTCGACAAGCTGGCGCTGCGCTCGTAATCACGGATCGCCTAGGTAGTGACGAATCGGATGCCGTTCTGCAGGGTGCTGCGCAGCTCGAAGACTTTTTCAAAACTGCCACGTTCCATGCCGGCCAGCCCGTCGCGGAGCACCCCGACGAGGCGCGAGCGCGGAATCACGATGATCATCGGTCGTCGGCCGCGTTTGGGCAGCGACATGGGCTCGTCGAGGGCCCCATCTGGCAGTACGACAATGAGCGCCGTGAATCGCACCTTGAGGCCACGGGTGATCATTCGGGCGGCGTCGTCGAACCGGTGGATGGGGCGATCCTCGTCGGGCAGGTCGTCACCGACCAGTTCGCCGCGGCGCAGCTGCACCGATCCGCCCCAGTCCTCGGATAGTATGCCGAACAATCCGGCCGGGCCGAGGATGATGTGGTCGAGCTTGTCGGTCTGGCCGCCGGTGTCGATGTCGTGCCAGGCGGTGAATCCGATGCCCAGGTTGGCCACGAGCTGGGCAGCGGCCTCCTCGGCGAGAGCTTTGGCGAGGCAGTGGCGCACGAGTTTCGGCGCGCTGCGAATGAGAGCAGGGGCGTACGGATCGTCGATCACCGTGCCGCGGCCCGCCCATTCGCGTACGAGATCGAGGTATCTCAGCCGCGCCTGGCCGCCGGGGTGGCCGTGCATGCGGGTTTTCAGGCTGGACTTGGTTGCGGGGCCGCGGGCGGAGGGAGCCGCGTAGGCATCCCTTGCGACACTCGGTTCGGTGTTGTCAAAGCGTCGACGATCGTAGGCAGCCCGGTTCTCGGGGTTGCCAATGCGTTCCCAGGCTAGCTGCAGAGCGTGGAATTTGGTCGCGTTGCCGCCGACGTCGGGGTGGGTTTGACGCAGCAGCAATCGGTAGGCGCGTCGTAGCTCATCGTCGGTCGCGCTCGGGCTCACGCCGAGGACCTCATAGGGGGTGGATGCGGCCGGGCTGTCTTGCATCCTGGGCGGGACCTTTCCGTGTTCGTAGGCAATCGCTGCGAAAACGACCGAAAGATCATGTTACCGCGCGATTCTGACACCGCGCCGAGGGTGCCCGGTGTGATTGACCGGCCTATTCTGTGCCACGATCAGCCTGTGACCCTGAGACTCGCGCACCTGCACCGGTACAGCACCCGGCTGATCGTCATGCTCGTCGTCGGAATTGCCGTCGCTGTGGCGGCCAATGTTCGGGGTGATTGGAGCCTCGCGGTAATCCTCGGCTGGGCGGCCGCTTGTGTGACCTATATCGGCTGGGTCTGGATCGTCGTCGGTCGCCAGGATGCGGATACGACGGCCAGCCATGCTACCCGCGAGGATCCCTCAAGAGGCGTCTCGGAATTCCTCCTCCTTCTCGCCGGGCTGGCAAGCCTCGGTGCCATCGTCGTACTGCTCCTGGGTACCAACGCAACCCCGGGGTCGCAGCGCGGCCTGCTGGCCGGAGTGGCCATCGTCAGTGTTGCGCTGTCCTGGATTCTGGTGCACACCCTGTTCACCCTGCGCTACGCGTCGCTGTACTACAGCGACTCACCCGGTGGCATCGATTTCAATCAGCCCGAACCGCCGCGGTACAGCGATTTCGCCTATCTGGCCTTCACGATCGGCATGACCTATCAGGTCTCGGACACGAGTATCCGAAATCACGCAATCCGGATGGCAGCCCTGCGGCACGCCTTGCTGTCATTTCCGTTCGGATCGGTGATTTTAGCCACGCTGATCAACCTCGTAGCCGGTTTGCTGCATTGAGTAGCGCGGCCGGCGCGCTCAGGCAAGCAGGTCGTGGTTCAGTTGCGGAGCAGGTGGAACGGAATCGCCATGGCCACGGACACGCAGAGGATTCCGCCGATGAAAATCGGTGCCATCAGGGCCGTGACCGAAAAAGCCAGGCCGAACAGCCAAAAACCGAAAACAAAGATCGCAAAGGCGACGACGAAGGCGACAATGTTCATGGGTGGTCCTTTCACGGCAGCGCCCGCGTAATTTCGCCAGTCACTGATTTGAGCGTACTGATCATTCGTACTGATTCGAGCGTACCGGTTAGGGTCCGGTGCCATTACATCGAATCGTTGTTGATCGGTTCGATCAGTTCGGGGCCGTTCCCGGTCATCGGGGCGACTTCGTGGAAATTGAGGGATTCCACGACTATTCGAGAGGCTGCGACAGCGGCATCGACGAGGGCCTGGTCGCCCTCGGTGGCCGGGTCCAACCAGTGGTCCCACCACTCTTCCGGCAGGGCAACGGGCGTGCGATCGTGAATCTGCGCGAGCGGACCCTGGGCGTCCGTCGTCAGGATGGTGGCAGACAGTACCCAGCGCGCCGGATCATTTTCCACTGCCGCAGGATTCTTCCACCAGGAATACAGGCCGGCGAAGGCGAGCGGCAGGCCATCGTCCGAGTGGATAAAGAACGGCGTCTTCACGGTGCCCTCGGTGTGCCATTCAAAATAACCCGTTGCCGGAACAAGGGCCCGGCGTGAACGCACGGAAGACTTGAAGGTCGGTTTCTCGGCGGCGCTTTCTGCCCGAGCATTGAAAGTCGGAAATTTCGAGGTCGGTTCTGTCGCAAACGAGGGAATCAACGACCAGCGGGCCGATTCCAACCGGCGCACGGCCGGGTCGGTCCTCGCGGATTCGAGCACGATCGGAATCTGCTCGGTCGGTCGTATGTTCCACGACGGCTCTGGCAGGTTTTCCCCCTCGTGCTCGACATCGAACATGGCAGCCAGATCGGGCGCCGTATCGGTAATGATGAATCGACCACACATAGCCCCAGAATACCGTGGCCGGTGGACGGGATCCACGCGTTCTCGGCTAGCGTCGATGCAATGGACGATCGATACAGTGCAGACGTGCTCCTCCCCGGCTGGCGTGACGCCGGTCGCATCATCATTCCGACGCAGGAAGCGACGCGTGACCTTGTCGTCGAAGAAATCGCCACCGGATTCTGCGGTGCCGTTCTGCGGGTGGAGAAGAAAATTGTCACGCTGGAAGATCGGCACGGCAAGCTGCGACTGTTCCCGCTCGGCTCCGGTTTTCTGATCGACGGCCGCCCCGTGACTCTGATTGCCCCGACCATGGCCGCCGCCCTGGGCCGGGCACGTACGGCCTCCGGCTCGACGGCCATGCCCAACGCGCCTGCCAGGGTCGCGCGCGCCAGTCGCATCTTCGTCGAGGGACGTCACGATGCCGAACTGGTCGAAAAGGTCTGGGGTGCTGACTTGCGCATCGAAGGGGTTGTCGTGGAATACATCGAGGGCGTCGATAACCTGGACGCAATCCTGCGCAACTTTCGCCCGGACGTCGGTCGCCGGGTGGGAGTACTGGTTGACCACCTTGTGCCCGGCTCCAAGGAGAGCCGTATTGCCGAGGCTGTGGCGCGCGGACCGTTCGCCGCGAGCGTGCTCGTGGTGGGGCATCCGTTCGTCGACGTGTGGCAATCGGTCAAGCCCGCTCGCGTCGGCCTGAGCGCCTGGCCGGAGGTCCCGCGGAGTATCGAGTGGAAACACGGCATCTGCGACGTGCTCGGCTGGCCGCACGAGGAGCAGGCCGACATCGCGCGGGCCTGGCAACGCATTCTGGGCCAGGTGCGCACGTTCGCCGATCTCGAACCGCAACTTCTGGGCCGAGTGGAACACCTGATCGACTTCGTCACAGCCGAATGAGCAGATTTTCCGGTCACCCGGGAATCTCCATGAACGCGCGCAGAGCACTGATAGACCCGGCGTTCACCAGTTATTTGCGCACAACGTGACGTTTTCCGGTAAAAAACGTTGAGAATCCCGAAACCATCCAGACTTGTGGGCTAGTGTTAGACACGAAGTTGTAGTGCTTGCACGTCTTAAACGCACTGATTGTGATTCATCTGGATTGCAGCTAGTGCGCCACATTCCTTTCGGAAGCGGACGACGAATACCGCGACGAACGGTCCCGACAGTCGGGGCCGGTCTAACACTCCTGGAGGAGTTTTACAAATGGCAACAGGTACCGTGAAATGGTTCAACGCTGAAAAGGGCTTCGGCTTTATTGCACCCGACGACGGAAGCGCCGATGTTTTCGCGCACTACTCCGCGATCGCGTCGAACGGTTACAAGTCCCTCGATGAAAACCAGAAGGTCGAGTTCGAGGTAACCCAGGGCCCCAAGGGTCCTCAGGCCGAGAACATCCGCGCCCTCTAAATAGTGCTTGCGAAGAATGCCTTCCGCTTCGGCGGGAGGCATTCTTGTTTTAAGGGATGCCATCGACCGGCCGGAGCCGGTCGATGGCGCCCTATTTGACCAGGTCCTGCCAGCCGTCACCGTCGACATACTCAAAGATCAGGTTCGTCTCGGTGTGAGCGACGGCCGGATGCTCCGCCAGGTGTTCCAACACAAAGTCACGCAGGTGAGACGCATCCGCTGCGGCCACGTGCAGCAAGTAGTCGTCGGCGCCCGCGGTGTGGAACAGCCCGATCACGCCGGGCCAGTGCGGGGCGGCGTTCCGAAAGTCGTCGATCTGCACCCGGGCGTGCTTGACCAGCCGCACCGAGATGAGTGCCTGCAAACTTGCGCCGAGCGCGGCCAGATCGATATTGGCCCGGTAGCCACGAATGTGGCCGAGCTGCTGCAACCGGCGGAGGCGTAGGGAGACCGTGGACTCGGCGACGCCGATTTCGTTCGCCAGAGCTGCCCCTGAGGCCCGGGCATTGACCGACAAGGCACGCAGCAGTGCACGGTCAACCCGGTCAAGTTCCGGCTTCTTCGATTCCATCAAGAGACTCCCTCGTTACCAAGGAGTTTATGCGATTCTAAATAAACCTTTGCAAGGGTCTGCAGCGCCACTTGCGCGAGGGCACAGAATCTGTTTTCGTGAGCACATGTTGCCACTGGTGTCACACATTGAAACCCTTGCCGTGCATGCTGGAATGGATGGCCTCACCGAGGCCGGTATCCACGTTCCAGGAATCGACCTATCGACTACCAATCCGCTGCGCGGCGTCGAGTCCGGCGGTGAGTCGTACGAGAATCTCGCCACCGGGGGAACTCCTGAACCCGGGGACTCTGCGGTGTACCAGCGCCTGTGGCAGCCCGGCGTCGCCCGGTTTGAAACTGCTCTCGCAACGTTGGAGCAGGCTGAGGGCACGGTGGCTTTCGCCACCGGGATGGCCGCCCTGACAGCGACTCTGATCGCGACGGTGACCGCTGGCAAACCGCATATCGTCGCCTTGCGGCCCCTGTATGGCGGAACCGACCACGTCCTGAGCAGCGGGCTCCTTGGCACGACGGTCACCTGGACCGATCTGGCCGGCGTGACGGCGGCCATCCGTCCGAATACGGGCCTGGTGATTCTGGAAACGCCGGCCAACCCCACCCTCGAACTGACCGACATTCGGGCGGTCGTGCACGCTGCCGGAGCCATCCCGGTTTTGGTCGACAACACTTTCGCCACCCCGGTGTTGCAACGCCCGCTTGAATCGGGCGCCACGCTGGTGCTGCACAGCGCGACCAAATTTCTCGGCGGACACGGCGACGCGATGGGCGGGACGGTCTCGGGACCGCGGGAGTGGATGGTGCGTCTGCGCCAGGTGCGCGCTCTGACCGGTGGTTTGCTCTCGCCGTTCA
Organism: Cryobacterium sp. Hz9; assembly: GCF_004402825.1. Classification (NCBI taxonomy): domain Bacteria; kingdom Bacillati; phylum Actinomycetota; class Actinomycetes; order Micrococcales; family Microbacteriaceae; genus Cryobacterium; species Cryobacterium sp. Hz9. The sequence goes on along the minus strand of NZ_SOFC01000008.1, from coordinate 281,797 downwards.
ATGCCTATTTGCTGCACCGCGGATTGCGGACCCTGCCGGTGCGGGTCGCGGCTCAGCAGGCAACGGCGGCCGAGGTGGCGACTCGGCTGGCGGGCCACCCAGCGCTGGTGCGCGTGCTCTACCCTGGTCTGCCCGGGCAGGATCCCCAGAGCTTGATCGGGCGGCAGTGTTCCGGCGCGGGTTCGCTTCTGGCACTGGATCTCGGCGGCTACGCGGCGGCCCTGCGCTTCACCGAGGCGCTTCGGCTGATTACCCACGCCGTGTCTCTGGGCGGTGTGGACTCCCTTGTGCAGCATCCGGCGTCCCTCACCCACCGGCCGGTCGCGGCCGAGGCACGGCCAGCCGCCGGCATCGTGCGTATCTCCATCGGGCTGGAACACGTGGATGACCTCATGGATGACCTCGTGACCGCTCTCCTGGTCGCCCGGGTGCCGGTGGGTGCCGGGACCGTTCGGCAAACCGTGTCGCCGTCGGCCTAGCTACGGCCGAGCCTGCGGCGGAGCAGGTCGATGCGCATCTGCAGCTGGGTGACGCTAGCCTGGGCGACGGCCGGGCCGCCGCACAGCCGGCGAAGCTCGGAGTGGATCATGCCGTGCGGTTCATTGGCGAGTTTCGACCACATGCCCACAAGGCTCGACAGCAGAGTGCGCTGTTCCTTGAGTGTGCGGTACAGGGGTGGTGGCTCAAGTGGGGCGATTTCACCGCTCACCGGGTCTTTACGCCTGTCGGTTGACCGCTTGGACTGCCTCGATTGACGCTGACGCAACAGTTCGGAGACCTGTTCCGGCTCGAGCAGGCCCGGGATTCCGATGAAATCGAATTCTTCATCTGTGCCAGGTTCGGCGAGTTCCCCGAACTCGTCACCGTCAAACATGACCATGTCGAAGGTCGCCTGGGAGTCGAGCGCCTGCCAGGTGACATCGTCTTGGCCGAGGTCGTCGGAGGCCTTGTCTTCCTTGTTCGCGGCCGCGACCATGGCGTCTTCGGGGTTGTACATGCCGTCGTCGCCGTCTTCACGGTTGCTGCGGTCGAGGGCGTGATCGCGTTCGAGTTCGAGTGCGTTGGCGAGGCTGAGCAGGCCGGGAACGTTCGGCAGAAAAATGGATGCCGTCTCACCACGCCGGCGAGCTCGCACGAACCGGCCGATGGCCTGGGCGAAGTAGAGCGGGGTGGCCGCGCTCGTCGCGTACACGCCGACAGCGAGGCGTGGCACGTCCACGCCCTCCGACACCATGCGTACAGCAACCATCCAGCGACGGGTATTTTTGGAGAACTCATCGATCCGGTCGCTCGCCTCCTTCTCGTCGGAGAGCACGATCGTGACGGGTTCACCGCAGATGTCTTCGAGAATGACCGCGTAGGCGCGTGCGGTGGTCTGGTCGGTGGCAATGACGAGACCACCGGCATCCGGAATACCGTGGCGTACTTCGGTCAGTCGGGAGTTAGCGGCACGCAGCACAGAGGGAATCCATTGCCCGCTGGGCTCGAGCGCGGTGCGCCAAGCCTGGCTCGTGATGTCCTTGGTGTTGCCCTCGCCGAGTTTGGCTTCCATCTCGTCACCGGCCCGGGTGCGCCACTTCATGTGCCCGGCGTAGACCATGAACATCACCGGGCGCACCACGCCATCGGCGAGGGCACGGCCGTAGCCGTAGGCGTAATCGCTCTGCGACATGCGGATGCCCTGTTTGTCGGGGAGATAGCTGACGAAGGGAATCGGCGAGGTGTCGGAGCGGAACGGGGTACCGGTCAGCGACAACCGGCGGGTGGCCGGGCCGAAGGCCTCGCGGATCGCATCGCCCCAGCTCAGGGCGTCTCCCCCGTGGTGGATCTCGTCGAGAATGACGAGGGTGCGGCTCGACTCGGTGAGCTGCTTGTGTAGAGCGGCGCGCGCGGCGACCTGGGCGTAGGTGACGACAACCCCGTGGTAGTGGCTGCCGTAACTGCGGTCGGCGTTCTTGAACATGGGATCCAGACGGATGCCCGCGCGTGCCGCGGCATCTGCCCACTGGTTCTTGAGATGCTCGGTGGGGGCAACGACGGTGATGCGGTCGATGGTTCGCCTGGAGCGCAGCTCGGCTGCCAGTCGCAGGGCGAAAGTTGTCTTGCCCGCGCCCGGCGTGGCCGCGGCCAGAAAATCGCGAGGTTCGTGCACAAAGTACGCTTCGAGCGCCTCGGCCTGCCAGGCGCGCAACTTGCCGGCGGTACCCCACGCGGCGCGTTCGGGAAAGGACGGAGACAGGTGTTCGGCTGCACTCGTTCCCTGTGCGGGACCAAAAACCGATGGAGTATTCACGTCTGACAAATCTACCAAAGCCCACCGACGTTCGCGTTCGCACGGGTGGGTTCGGCTGAAGACTGGGTGTTCCGTCAGAATGGATCGATGACGAAGCAACAGCATCCATGGTCGCGTTACGTCGCCATCGGCGATTCGTTCACCGAGGGCATCGGCGATCCCGAACAGAAGAGTCCCGGCGGGCACCGGGGCTGGGCCGATCGGGTGGCCGAGATCTTGAGCGACGGTACCGAGGATTTCGCCTACGCCAACCTGGCCGTGCGCGGCAAACTCATTGGCCAGATTGCCGAGGAACAGATCAAGCCGGCCCTGGCCCTGCGCCCGGACCTGATCACCTTCTCGGCCGGCGGCAACGACGTGATCCGGCCCGGTGCCGACCCGGATTTCATAGCCGCACGCTGCGATGCAGCCATTTCGCAGCTGCGTCAGGACGGCGCGACGGTGGTGCTGTTCACGGGAGCCGACCTGGGATTCTCCCCCGTTTTTCGCAGCATCCGCGGCAAGGTCGCGATCTACAACGAGAATCTGCGGGCCATTGCCACGAAGTACGACTGCATCGTGGCCGATATGTGGCAGCTGACCGAAATTCGAGACCCGCGGATGTGGGCGCCCGACCGGCTGCACCTGAATGCGCTCGGGCACCACACCGTGGCACGCATGGTTCTGGACACCCTCAACGTGCACAATTCACTCGCGCCGAGCGAACCTGAGCCGATGCCCGGCACCAACTGGCGCCAGGCTCGCACAGAAGACCTGGCCTGGGCGCGGGAATACCTCGTGCCTTGGGTACTGCGCCGGGTACGTCATCAGTCCTCCGGTGACCACGTGCTGCCCAAACGACCCGACGCTGGCCCGTTCACGCTGCCGCCGGTCTAACCGCATGATGACGTGTAGACCGGACGAGGGCCGGTCGTCGAGTGGCGACCCCCGGATTGCGATCGCGCTCGAGTCGAATTCTGAGCACGCACGTCACCCACCATTCGCTCGATAGCGATCTGCGTCCAAGTTGCACTTCCGACCACGACATGAAAGTATCTGCATATGGATGCAGATAAGCACACTTGTGGTCGGGGACCGGACAGTCAGTTCGTCGAACTCGCAGTCGAGGTTTTCACGATGCTCGCCGACGCGACCCGCGTGCGCCTCATCCTGGCGTTACGCGACGGAGAGTTGTCGGTGAACCATCTGGCAGACATCGTCGACAAGTCCCCGGCAGCGGTCTCCCAACATCTGGCCAAGCTGCGTATGGGCCGGATAGTCACGACGAGGCAGGAGGGACAGCGGGTTTTCTACCAGCTCGAGAACGAGCACGCATCTCAATTGGTCGCTGACGCGATCTTCCAGGCCGAGCACTCCCTCGGCGGCACCCCCCGCCACCACCACCACCACCAGACAAACGAGGGATCATGAACAGCCCCCACACCAACGACCACCCGCACGCCGCGGCACCCACCGGCGCCCACGGCCACAGCGCCGCGCAGGAGGCGGAACGTGCCCAGACTCACGGGCATGAGCACCTGCACGGTGATCACGATCACGATCACGATCACAATCACAATCACAATCACAATCACAATCACAATCACGATCACAATCACAATAACGATCACGACCACGGGTCGAACCATCACAGCCACCCGACCGGGATCAAGGGATTCTTCTATGGGTTGTTCGTGCCGCACTCCCATGACGCGGCGGACTCGATCGACGACGCGCTGGAGGCAAGCAAGGAGGGTATTCGGGCGCTGAAGATCAGCATGTTCATCCTGCTCGCCACCACCGCCCTCCAGCTGGCCGTTGTTCTGATCAGTGGCTCCGTCGCGCTGCTGGCAGACACCATCCACAATTTCTCCGACGCTCTCACCGCCGTCCCGCTGTGGATCGCGTTCCTCCTCGGCCGCCGCGCCGCGACGCGCCGCTACACCTACGGTTTCGGCCGTGCCGAGGACCTTGCCGGCCTGTTCATCATCGCCGTCGTCGCGCTGTCTGCGATTCTCGCTGCCTGGCAGTCGATCGACCGCATCTTCAATCCCCAGCCGTTACATAACCTGGGCTGGGTGCTTGCCGCCGGAGTGATCGGCTTCATCGGCAACGAAGTTGTCGCCGTCTATCGCATCCGGGTCGGGCAGAAAATCGGCTCCGCTGCCCTGGTCGCCGACGGCGTCCACGCCCGCACCGACGGCTTCACGTCCCTCGCGGTCGTGGTCGGGGCCATCGGGGTGATGCTCGGCTTCCCACTGGCCGACCCCATCGTCGGTCTCATCATCTCGGCCGCTATTATCGTGCTGCTCTGGGGAACCGTCCGCTCCATCGGGCGTCGACTGATGGACGGCATCGAACCAGAGCTCGTCGAACGCGCCGGACACGCTCTCGAGCGCACCCCCGGCGTACTTGCCGTCTCCCGGCTGCAACTGCGCTGGGTCGGCCACCGGCTCCAGGGCGCTGCCGTCGTCCAGGTCGCGGCAAGCAACACCCTGGCCGAGGCGGAAGCGATCGTCCACTACGCCGAACACGAGCTCAGCCACGCCTTGCCTAACCTCGACGACATGCTCATCCGCACCAGGATCGCGGCGCCACACCCGGTTAGGCCGCCCACACAGTAGAACGCCGCCCACCGTGAAGCAGAGTACTGGGACCATCCCGACCTGGATCATCGGGAAGAAATCAGAGGGACCCACCATTTTCATGCGGGTCTGGACGTACTAGTCCGGAGAAGGTTCCCGAGCCGGGAAAACGCTGCTTGAGGAGTCAGGGCGGCCGTGTCAGCCGGCGGCGAGCACGCCGGGATGTCCCAGACGCCAGGCCGGGCCGGGATCGGTCAGGGTGCGCTGCAGTTCGAGCGGCACGGTCACCGTGGTCGGCGTTGCCGTGCCGATCGTAAAGGATACCTCGCCCACCTCGTCGCCGGCTCGGCCGATCTGTACATCAGCGGCCCGTGCGGCGCCCGTGATCGGTGAGTCCGACCAGACCACAGCGGATACCTTCCGCTCGGCGACGATGTCGCTGACGTCACCCCACCCGGTCGTGTAACTTCCGAAGACGGCACCCTGCTCGGCCAGGACCACTTCACGGAACCCCGGCTCCAGGCTTTGAATCAGGTCTTCAATCGCAGAATTGAGCTCGGAGTGGGTGTCGCCGCCGAGCACCACTCCGACGAGGGTGACGGTGCTGGTGCCGACGGTGAAATCGGTTGAGAACAACAGGCAGGCACCAGCGACATCCGTTGTACCCGTCTTGATACCGTCGACGCCGCCGCGGCCGAGAAGCTTGTTGGTGTTGGTGACGGTACCGATGACGGGCAGGACCGCCGACGGGAGGGAGACGATTTCGGCGAGAGCTGGGTGACCGACCACGAGTTTGCCGATCTCCACGAGGTCGGCGAGGCTGCTCACGCTCGATGCGGAGAGGCCGCTGGTGTCGGCGATACTGGTCTGGTTCAGCCCGTTCTCGGCCAGCCAGGTTTTCGCAGCCGCCAGGTAGTTGTCCACGGACCCGTACGCCCACAACGCGAGGGACGCCGCATAGTTATTAGCCGACGGCAGCAGCATCGCCTCGAAAGCTTCACGCTGGGTGAGGACCATTCCAGGCACAACAGGAGCCACCGAACCGTTTTCGGCGACCGCGGCGTAGTAGAGGTCCACATCGGCGTCGGTGAAGGAAATGCTGGGTCCGGCCGCGCCGGCAGCCAGCGGCTTGGCATCGAGGATGACGAGGGCGGTGACCATTTTGGCAATGCTCGCGATCGGCACCGTGTCCTGCTGGCCGGTCGAGGCCAGAACACCGGGGAAACCGACCGCGCCGATGGCGCTCTCACCGAAGGCCGGCCAGGCCGGTGCGGCGACCGGCTGGGTGAGCGCGGCCGGCTGCACGATGGTCGCAGCGCTGGCGGGCACCGGAGCCAGAGTGGTCGCACCGATATAGCCGACTCCGCCCAGCACGACGAGGAGGATGCTGAAGACGGCGAGTCGCCTTCGTTGGAGGAGGACACGCCGGGAGGGAGACATCCGTTCAGCCTAACTTCTTCGTGGCGCGCAACCGGCCCGGCACGTTCACGAACGGATGCGCAGGGCGTACAGCGCGACCGCACTCGCGGAGGCGACGTTGAGCGAGTCGACGCCGTGCAGCATCGGAATCGTCACGACCGTGTCGGCGACGGCCAGGGCGTTCTGGCTGAGCCCATCGCCCTCGGCGCCGAGGATGATGGCGAGCCGTTCGGGCGCCGCCTCGGCGAACACGCCGAGGGAGATCGCGTTGTCGGCCAGCGCCAGGGCGGCCAGGTGAAAGTCGGCGGCGTGCAGCAGCGGGGCAGCCACGCTCCACTCCGGCAGCCGAGTCCAGGGCACCTGCAGCACGGTACCCATGCTCACGCGCACGCTGCGCCGGTAGAGCGGGTCGGCACAGCGTGGGGTAATCAGCACGGCGTCGGCGCCGAGCCCCGCAACGGAACGAAAAATGGCGCCGACGTTGGTGTGGTCGACGATGTCTTCGAGGATCACAATGCGGCGGGCATGCGTCAGCAGCGCCTCGACCGGTTCGAGCGCCGGGCGGTGCATGGCGGCGAGGGCGCCGCGGTGCAGGTTATAGCCGGTGAGCTGTTCCAGAACCTGCGCCTCACCGACGTAGACCGGTACATCGGGCCAGTCGGCCAGCAGACGCTCGGCGTCGGGTATCCACTGTTCCTGAATGAGCAGCGACCGGGGCCGATGCCCGGCGTTCAGCGCCCGTGCGATCACCTTGGGCGACTCGGCGATGTACAGGCCGCCGGCCGGTTCCAGGACTCGCCGGAGTGCGACATCGGTCAAACGCGAATAGTCGGCGAGACCCGCACTGAACAGGTCGGTAATGCGGGTGATCTGCACGAGAAGTGCCTTTCGAGACGAGTGATTGAGCCCAAGCCTGACAGGTGGGTAGTCAAACGGGAAAACAGACGAGTTTAGAATCAAGGGATGAGCATCTCGTTCTGCTCTCCCTGCCCGAAAGGAGCGCGATGACAGCCGACTCGGCTTTGCCCAGTGACACGGTGTTGGTCGATGCGCTCGAGCCTGCTGACGGTCCGGAGGCTGCCGCCGCGCTCGCCTCGGCAGTCGCCCTCGATTCCGAGCGAGCAGTGGATGCTGTCGCCACGCTGCTGCGCGGCAAACGTGCCGCCGTGCTCACCGGCGCCGGTCTCAGCACCGATTCCGGCATTCCGGACTATCGCGGCGAGGGCGCTCCGACGCGCACCCCGATGACCTTTCAGACCTTCGTCGCCGACGAACGATCACGAAAACGCTATTGGGCTGGCAGCCACCTGGGCTGGCGAGTGTTCCGCCAGGCTGAGCCCAATCTCGGACATCGGTCGCTCGTCCAATTGGAAAGCGCCGGTGCGATTGCCGGAGTGATCACCCAGAACGTCGACGGACTGCACACCCGCGCTGGATCACGCCACGTGGTCGAGCTGCACGGTTCCCTCGACCGGGTCATCTGCCTGGCCTGTGGTCAGGCCTTCGGCCGCGACAGCATCGCGGCCCGCCTGGAAACCGACAACCCGGTACTCCGCGACCCGGAAAGTATCCAGATCGCTCCCGACGGCGACGCCGACGTGGGAAACATCGATGACTTCGTGGTTCCGGCGTGCACGGTCTGCCAAGGCATGCTCAAGCCGAACGTCGTGTTCTTCGGCGAGCTGGTACCGACGGAGACTTTTCTCGAAGCATCCGCCTTGGTCCAGGGTGCCGACGCCCTCATCGTGGCCGGATCGTCGCTCGCTGTGAATTCCGGCATCCGTCTGGTCGAACAGGCCCGCCGTCGCAAGCTGCCGATCATCGTCATCAATCGAGGCGTGACTAAGGGTGACGGGCGGGCGTTGCACAAACTGGAAGCGGGCACCTCTGAAACTTTCGCCGCCCTGGCCGAACGCCTGCTGGGCTAATCGCGCTTGGCCGCCCAGCGAATCACCGATACACCCGGTGAACCAGGCATGACGACGTTCTCCATCGTTCGTCATGGTCAGACGGATTGGAACCTGCACCACCGGATTCAGGGCAGCACGGATATCCCCCTCAACGCGACGGGCCGCGCCGAGGCCGTCGCCGCAGCAGAGCGTCTGCAGAGCCGCCGCTGGGATGCCATTGTGACCAGTCCACTGCTTCGCGCCGCGGAATCCGCGCGCATCATCGCGGCCGAGCTTGGACTGAACGAACCGCAGATCGTTCCTGCGCTGACCGAACGCCACCATGGCGCTATAGAAGGACTAACCTTCGCCGAGCGCCAGCAGCGCTTTCCCGACGGTGTCATTGTCCCCGGGCTCGAAACGCGGCGTGATGTTGTCGATCGGGTGCTGGACGCTCTGGCGGCGCTCGCGGCCGGGCGAGCGGGCCAGTGCGTGCTCGTACTCAGCCACGGCGGCGTCATTGGCACGCTGCTACGCCATCTGACCGAGGGCGAGCTGCCCCGGCACGGTGATTTCATCGCCAATGGTTCGGTGCACGATTTCCGGTGGGAGAACAATCAGCTGCTTCTGACCCATTTCGACGCGACGACCCGGTTGCCCGGCGATCGTGGCGACGCCGCGGCGACCCCTGTGCTCTGACCCGGGAGCCCCCGGGCCGCGGAGACCGTCATATCCCCGGGGTGGCTCGGGTTCGAGGGCGCCCACCGGGCTATTCGCCGGGCGCGGTTCCCTCGAGCACCCCGAGCAGCGTGCGGGCCGACCCTGCCCAGGTGAATCGGGCAGCCTGGTCGATCGATTGCGCCGACCTTGCCGCCCACTCCCCCGGGACCGCAAGCCGACGCACTGCCGCAGCGATGGCATCGGCTTTGCGCGGGTCGAAATACAGCGCCGCATCTCCACCGATTTCACGAAAAATCGGGATATCACTGACCACGACGGGGATGCCGAGGCTCATCGCCTCAACCAGGGGTATTCCGAAGCCCTCATCGAGCGAGGCGGTCACGAGTGCAGTCGCCGAGCGCACCAGGAGGTGGTACTCCTCGTCGGTAACCCCGTCGTGGAAGACGAGTCTGGCCTGTGGTGCAAGACGGGTCAGCCGGACCTGTTCGGTCTCTGACACCCGGCTGAGCAAGTGCAGATCGTAGTCCGGCAAATCGGCCAGGGCCAGCACCAGCGTGTCGAGGTTCTTGTAGGGCATGAAGGAACCCATGTAGATCAGGCGGGTAGTTTCTGGAATACTCCGGTGACTGGGTATGCCACGTACGGAGTCAGCGGCGTTCGGCACCACGGTGATCGGGCGCCGGGTGAGGTGGTGCTCGATAATCAGCGAACGCGTGGTCTCGGAAACGGTCACGACGCCGTCGGCTCCGTTCAGCAGCAGGCGCTGTGGCCACCAAGACAGGTGGTAGACACGCCAGAGCAGCCGGATAAACGTGGGGAGATCCCGTGGCGGTGTGCGGTTGCGATAGTAGATGAGGTCGTGCACGGTCAGATACAGCCGATATTTGCGGCCCCAGGATCCCATCGTCTGCATCGGGCTGAACACGACGTCGGGCTTGAGCCGGTTGACGGACAGGGCGACGAGCGGTTCGAGCATACTCGTCGGTGCGCTCACGAGCTGCCACGGCAGGGCGGGTAGCAACGCGAGTTGGCGATGGTCGCTGATGAGCATGGTGAGCGGATGCAGGCGGCCCAGTTCGGTGACCAGCCCCGCGGTATAGCGGCTGATGCCGTCGTGCTGACCGAGGCGCACGTAGCGGCAGTCGACAATAATTCTCATACCGGTCGCTCCCCTCCGAGAAATTCTCGAATGAGTAGGGCCGCCGGTTTCGGCTTTTCGTAGTGGATAAGGTGACCGACTTCCTCGATGACCCGTAACGTGGCGTTCGGAAACAGCGCCTGCAACCGATACTGCGCGGCGAGCGGCGTGATGTCGTCCTTGTCCGCCGCGATCAGTAGCGTGGGTTGTTGGATGCGCGCAGCGAATTCGCTCACGTCGTGACTGACCGAGGCGGTGAACGCCTCCATCACGACCCGACGGTTGGCGAAGCCGCTGAAGTAGCGGTCGTGTTGATCGTGGATCCAGCGCCGTAACGCCGGGTCGCGAGTCTTGGCCATGCTCACGCTCATGATGCGCACGATGGCACGGTTCTGCAGCAGCGCATAGCCCAAGCGCTCCGGCAGGGTCGCAGCAGCCCAGTAGTAGAACACGGCGAGCCGAGTCAGGATACCGCGCGGCCCGGACAGTGCCGGCGCGGCGATCGGATTGACCAGGATGACGTCATCGGCCGTGATCCCGTCTGCTATAGCCGCGGCGACGACGATCGACCCGAAGGAGTGCCCGAGCAGAACCAGGCGTCCGGTTGGAGCGAGCACGCGCAGAAACTCCCCCAGCCAATGGGCGTACCCGGCCAAGGAATGCGCACCGTCTGGGAGGGGATCCGACTCACCGAAACCGGGCAGGTCGGGTGCCACGATGCGGAGGTCGGGCGGGATCGCGTCGCCGTCGAGCATCTCGGCCACGACCAGTTGCAGACCGTGGTGATCACCACGAAATCCGTGCACCAGCACGAGGGTCGTCGTCGCGGATGGCGCACCGTACTCCCAGTACCGGCTACCGCTGCTGTTGCCGTCGACGCTGCGAACGGATACGGTGCCTTGGCGCACCGGGAGGCGCACGAGAATTTTGTCGTAAGGCGAAGAAACGATCATCGGACCTAGTTTAGGCGCGAGACTTACGCAAGGCTGGACGTGCACCGGGGCGGTCGACCTAGACTCGAGCCAACATATGTACCGAGAGAGCCCTTTGCCGGGACGGAAGGAAAGCCGTGAGCTTTACCGCACCCATTCAGCTGCCCGGTTTGGCCCTCGATCCGCGGTGGTATCGCCGCGCCGTCTTCTACGAAGTTATGGTTCGCTCTTTCGTTGACAGCAATGCTGACGGTTCCGGCGATCTGGCTGGTTTGGTTTCCAAGCTCGACTACCTGCAATGGCTGGGCATCGACGCCCTGTGGATTCCGCCGTTCTTCAATTCTCCCCTCAAAGACGGCGGTTACGACGTCGCCGACTACCGCACGATTCTGCCGGAATTCGGCACTCTGGAGGAGTTCAAGGACCTGGTGACGAAAGCGCACGAACGCAATATGCGCATTGTTATCGACTTTCCACTCAACCACACCTCGGACCAGCACGAATGGTTCCAGCAGTCCCGCGAAGACCCAGACGGGCCCTACGGAGACTTCTATGTCTGGAGCGACACGGACGAGCGCTACCCCAACATTCGCATCATCTTCACCGACACCGAGGAGTCGAACTGGGCCTTCGACCCGGTTCGTCGGCAGTTCTTTTTTCACCGGTTCTTCTCACACCAGCCCGACCTCAACTTCGAGAACTTCGCCGTGCAGGAAGCCATCTTCGATGTCGTGCGTTTCTGGCTCGACCTCGGAGTCGACGGGTTTCGCCTGGACGCGATCCCCTACCTGTTCGAGTCGGAAGAGGGCAACGGCGAGGGCGAGCCACCCACTCACGAGTTCGTCAAGCGGTTGCGTGCCATGGTCGACCGGGAATATCCGGGACGAGTCATGATCGCCGAAGCGAACCAGTGGCCGCGCGAAGTCGCCGCGTTCTTCGGCTCCGAAGAAGAACCGGAATGCCACATGGCGTTCGATTTTCCGGTCATGCCGCGAATCTTCTACTCCCTGCGTTCCCAGCAGGCCAACGAGCTGGTGCGGGTGCTCTCCGAAACGACCGACATTCCCGAAGGCGCCGGCTGGGGGGTGTTCCTGCGCAATCACGACGAGCTCACTCTGGAAATGGTCAGCGAGGAATACCGTCAGGCCATGTACGGCTGGTACGCCTACGACCCACGAATGCGCGCCAATATTGGAATTCGCAGACGGCTGGCCCCGTTGCTCGACAATTCCCGGGCCGAGTTGGAGCTCGCTCACGCCCTGCTCTTCGCCCTTCCCGGTAGTCCATTTCTCTATTACGGCGACGAGATCGGCATGGGCGACAATATCTGGTTGCCCGACCGCGACAGTTCCCGTACACCGATGCAGTGGACCCCCGACCGCAACGCCGGCTTCTCCGATGCCGACCCCGGCAAGCTGTTCCTGCCGATCGTGCAATCCCTTGTCTACAATTTCACGCAAACCAACGTGGAATCGCAACTGGCTCAATCCGGCTCCCTCCTGCACTGGATTCGCAATGTGATCCATGTGCGCAAGGCACATCCCACCTTTGGGCTCGGCACGATCCGCGTGCTGAAAACCAACCATGAATCGGTGCTGGTGTTCACCCGCAGTTATGCCGGCTCCGGATCCATGTACGGCGACCAGCCCGAAACGGTGATGTGCGTATTCAGCTTTTCGCACAACCCGGTCGCGTTCACCATTGACGATCTCGACATGGCCGGAACCCGCCTGTACGACCTGTTCGGCGGCGCCGTCTTTCCCAGCTTCACCGACGAAGGCTCCCTCACCCTCACGCTGGGCGCACAGAGCTTCTACTGGCTGCACTGTGGATAAACCGTCAGCGATCAACAGCCGGCCGTGGCGACGACGATTGGGGGATCTGCAAGAACTCTTCTGTGCGGCCGCCCACCGCACGTATTCTTGAGCTAAGCAAGCTATCGCCAGGGTCAGGAGGCCGGTCGATCGTGGCTAGATGTTCGAGTTCAGACGTTGGAGTCGAAGACACGGCCGTGTGCGCCCGTTTTCTCGATGAACTACCGGTGACCGGTGCCGCGGTATCAGTTTTCGGCGGGGCCGTCACCGAAACGGTCGTCTGCGCCACCGACGAGCTCGCCGCTCGCCTCGATGAATTGCAGTTCGATCTCGGCGAGGGCCCCCGTTGGCAAGCGGCCCGCACCCGCCTTCCCGTTCTGGAAGCGCGTGTCCGCGAGGTCGCGCATCCGCTCTGGCCGATCTTCCACACGGCATTGATGGACACCGAGGTCGCAGCGCTCTACGTTTTTCCACTCACGCTCGGCGCGATCGATGTCGGAATGGTCGAACTGTACAGCACGACCCCGGGGGTGCTCGATCACACAGACCGGGCGCAAGCACTGGTGTTGGCCAACCAGGCCGCGTGGAAACTACTGGATCGGTTGCTCCGGGTGCAGGAATCCGCCGTCAATGGATCAGCTGAGACAGAGACGACAGCGTCGGCGTCTCCGCTCTCGCGGCGAGAAATTCACCAGGCAACAGGAATGGTGCTGGTGCAGATGAACGTCACACCGACGGAGGCTTTGCTGCTCCTGCGCGCGCACGCGTTCTCGCACGGAAAATCGGTGCGCGCCATCGCGGGTGACGTGGTCGCGCGGCGACTGCAATTCACCCCGGACACCTGAACAGGCACAGGGGGGCAGCGCCCAAGTAAGCGCGGTCGACATGGACGAAGCGTTGACACGACTGCGAGCGATGCCCGGGCGCACCACCACACCGTGCGCGAGAGTGCTGAAAACGTCATCGGCCCATCACGCTCTGATGCTGCCCGGCATGGTTGCTGCCGGGCCGATGCAGCGGATGCGTGTCGGTGGTCGCCCCTAGGGTGGAAGTATGAGCACCTGGAGCGATCACCTCGCCGTATTCGACCTTGAAACTACCGGTATAGACGTGGAGACCTGCCGCATCGTGTCAGCCACTGTCGCCGTTCTTGACCACAACGGCACGGCCGTTGAGCGCATCGATTGGCTGGTCGATCCGGGCGTCGACATTCCGGCCGGTGCTACCAGCGTGCACGGCATCACGACCGAGCATGCCGTGGAGCACGGCCGGGTCGCGGCTGAGGCGGTGGCCGAGATCGTCACGGCGCTACGCGGGCACCTGAGCAACGGGCTGCCTATCGTGGCCTACAACGCCCCCTATGACCTCACCCTGCTGGACCGTGAAGCCCTGCGCTACGGCATCGCCCCGTTGATCTCCCCGAGTCCGGTCGTCGATCCCCTGGTCATCGACAAGGCCGTCGACAAGTACCGCAAGGGCAAGCGCACCCTCGAGGTCACGAGTGCCTACTATGGGGTCGCCCTCGATGATGCCCACGATGCCGGAGCCGACGCGATCGCGGCCGGTCGAGTCGCGCAGGCGATCCACCGGGCGCACGAAGAAGCTCTGCCAGCTACTCTCGACGAGATGCATGCCCTTCAGGTCACCTGGTATCGCGAGCAAGCCGAAAGCTTCCAGGACTACATGCGGCGTGGTCGCGATCCCGAATTTCTGGCCGACACCGCCTGGCCGCAGCGCTGACGATCCACCTCCTTGTGACAAAAAAAGCGACCAGCCGGAGCTGGTCGCTTTTTCGTGTGAACCTGGTGCTATTTGCCGAAGCCCTTGTAGCGCGAGTTGAACTTTTCAACGCGGCCGGCGGAGTCCATGATGCGCTGCTTGCCCGTGTAGAACGGGTGCGATTCGGAGGAGATTTCCACATCGATGACCGGGTACGTGGTTCCGTCTTCCCACTCGATGGTCTTTTTGCTCGAGACGGTCGACCGAGTCAGGAAGGTCGCACCGGAGGCCAGGTCGCGAAACACGACGGCAGCGTACTCGGGGTGAATGTCAGACTTCATGTGGATTTCCTTATGCACTTCTGGTGAACAGACTTGTAACTGGTCACAGTGCTGTTCGATTATTGGGCCCGCCGCCTACGACGACACGCGAATGGCCTATTGGCCAGTCCCTCACTTTAGCAGAGAACCGCGTTGTGGGAACGCCCGGCTCAGAGCGCGCGTGCTGAGTAGCGGCCGTCGGTCTCGGTGACTTCCACGTTCAGACCAAAAGTTTCGCTGAGGGCTTCGGCGGTCAGTGCCTCACCGATCGGGCCAGCGGCGACGACCTTGCCGCCTGACAGCAACAGAACGTGGGTGAACCCGAGCGGAATCTCTTCAACGTGGTGAGTGACCATGATGATGGCCGGCGAGTTGGGTTCTTGCGCGTAACCGCTGAGCAGCTGCAGCAGGGACTCCCTGGCGCCGAGGTCGAGGCTCGCAGCGGGCTCGTCGAGCAGCAGAATCTCCGGGTCGGTCATGACCGAGCGGGCGATCTGCACCCGCTTCTGCTCGCCGTCGCTCAGGGTACCGAACTTGCGGTCGGCGAGATGGTCGAGCTTCCATTCCTGCAGCACACGCTGGGCTCGGCGCTCATCAATGGTCTCGTATTCTTCGTTCCACCGGCCGGTGACCGAATACGCCGCGGTCATGACCACGTCAAGGACCTTCTCCTGGCCGGGAACCTTGCGGGCCATGGCGGTCGAGGCGAACCCGATTCGGGGTCGCAGTTCGAAGACATCCGTTCCGCCGAGCGTCTCCTCGAGAACGTCAGCCTGACCGGTCGACGGGTGCATGAAGGCCGCGGCGATCTGCAGCAGGGTGGTCTTGCCGGCACCGTTCGGGCCGAGGATGACCCACCGTTGGTCGCCGGCGACGCTCCAATTCACTGAGTCGAGGATGGTGGTACCACCCCGGACGACGGAGACGTCGGTGAAATGCAAAACATTGACCATACCCCCATGTTATCGGGCGGGGCCAGTGGCGAAGGACGTCGGGCTCGTCGCGGCGACGGGCCCGACGCACTCACTCGACGGTCAGAGCCCCGACGAACTCACTCGACGATCAGAGCAGGGACGCGTAGATCTCTCGCGTGCGGGTGGCGATCTGGCTCCAGCCGAACTCATGCTCGGCGCGCACTCGACCGGCACGCCCCATTTCGGCGGCTCGGGCCGGATCGCTCACCACCTCGGTGAGAATGCGGGCCAGGTCGGCGACGAACTGATCTGGATGCAACGGGGTGCCCGTGCCGTCGGTGAGTTGCTCAATCGGCACCAGGCGCCCCGTCTCGCCATCGGCGACGACCTCGGGTATGCCGCCGGTGGCGGTCCCGACGACGGCCAGGCCACAGGCCATGGCTTCGAGGTTGACGATGCCGAGGGGTTCGTAAATGGACGGGCAGACGAAGACAGTGCCGTGGGTGAGCACCGCGGCAAGCTCGGGCTGAGCGAGTAGCCGGTTGATCCAGACCACTCCGGAGCGTTCTCGTTGCAGCGCCTCGACTCCGGCCGTCACTTCCGCCATGATGCCGGGAGTGTCGGGAGCGCCAGCGCACAGCACGAGTTGCACCTCGGGCGGCAGCAAGGCGGCGGCGCGCAGCAGGTACGGCAACCCCTTCTGCCGCGTGATGCGGCCGACGAAGACGACGGACGGCCGGTCGGGGTCGATTCCCAGCCCACGCACGAAGTCGCCGTCGAGACGGGGCTTCCAGCGGTCGAGGTCGATGCCGTTGTACACCGTGTGCACCCGACTATCGTCGAGCGCGGGGTAGCTGCGCAGGATGTCGCGGCGCATTCCGTCGCTGACGGCGATCACGGCATCCGCTGCCTCGAAAGCCGTTCTTTCGATCCAGCTGGACACGCGATAGCCGCCGCCCAGCTGCTCGGCCTTCCACGGCCGCAAGGGTTCGAGGCTGTGTGCCGTGACGACGTGCGGAATTCCGTGCAGCATCTTCGCGAGGTGCCCGGCCGCGTTGGCGTACCAGGTGTGTGAGTGCACCAGATCGGCACCAGCGGCGTCCTGCGCCATCTGCAGGTCAACACCGAGAGTGCTCAGAGTCGCGTTGGCGTCGGCCAATTGCGCGGGCACCTCGTAGGCGAAAGTGTCGGCATCCGGGCGGGGCGCGCCGAAGCACCGCACTGACACGTCAATGTGTTCGCGAAGCGCACGCACGAGCTCCGTGACGTGCACGCCCGCTCCCCCGTAAACCTCCGGTGGGTATTCCTTGGTCATCAGATCCACTCGCATGGAGCAAAGGTAGCGCAGCGCAGGACGACGCACACTCCGTCGTGTTCGTTGACCTGCCCGCTTGGCCCTACTCTGTACACATGAAGGCCAAGAAGATCTTTGGAATCGTCCTCGCCGGTGGTGAGGGAAAACGGCTCATGCCACTGACCGAGGACCGGGCTAAGCCCGCCGTCCCCTTTGGCGGGCATTACCGCCTGGTGGATTTCGCCCTGTCCAACCTGATCAATTCGGGCGTTACCCAGGTCGTGGTGTTGACTCAGTACAAGTCACACAGCCTCGACCGTCACGTCTCTCAGACCTGGCATGTCTCCGGTGGATTGTTCAATTCGTACATCGCCTCGGTGCCGGCCCAGCAGCGGCTTGGCAAGCGCTGGTTCAGCGGGTCGGCCGACGCCATTCTGCAGAGCCTCAACCTCATCCACGACGAGAAACCCGACATTGTTGTCGTCGTTGGCGCTGACCACGTCTACCGCATGGATTTCAGTCAGATGATTGATGCCCACATCGCGTCCGGTCTGTCTGCGACGATCGCGGCGATTCGGCAGCCCATCGGTCTGGCCGATCAGTTCGGCGTCATCGAAGTGGATGCCGCCACACCGGATCGGATCTCCGACTTTCGGGAGAAGCCCAAGGATGCCGTTGGACTTGCCGACGCCCCGCACGAGGTGTTCGCCTCGATGGGTAACTATGTTTTCAACACCGACGCCTTGATCGAGGCGGTGCTGCGCGATGGTGAGCGTACCGACTCGAGCCACGACATGGGTGGCGATATCATTCCCGATTTTGTCTCCCGAGGTGACGCGGGCGTCTACGACCTGCAGCGCAATGAGGTGCCAGGGTCGACCGATCGCGACCGGTATTACTGGCGCGACGTGGGAACGATTGATTCGTTCTTCGAGGCGCACCAGGATCTCATCTCAGCGCTGCCGGTGTTCAACCTGTACAACCACCAATGGCCGATCTTCAGCATGCAGCTGAACTCTCCGCCGGCGAAGTTCGTGCGCGACGCTCAAGGCGCGCTCGGCACCATGATCGACTCGATCGTCTCGCTGGGCTGCGTCATCTCCGGCGCCCACATCGAACGCAGTGTGCTCGGGCCATGGACCTCGATCGGGTCAGCCTGCGAGGTCGTTGACTCGATCGTGTTCGACCGGGTGCAGATTTGCGCGGGAGCCGTCGTGCGTCGTGCCATCCTCGACAAGGAAGTGGTCGTCGAGGCTGGTGCCACTGTCGGTGTGGACCGCGATCGCGACCTCGCTCGCGGCTTTAGTGTCACCGAATCCGGCATCACCGTCGTCGGTAAGGGCGTGCGCGTTACTCCGTGATCCGTGCCACTGCACCACGCTTTCTCGTCGTGCTCGACGCGGACTCCACTCTGATCCAAGACGAGGTGATCGATCTTCTGGCGGATGCCGCCGGCTCACGCGACCGCGTCGCCGACGTGACCGAACGCGCCATGCGCGGTGAGCTCGATTTTGCCGACAGCCTGCGCGCGCGGGTGTCGACCCTGGCGGGACTGCCGGACAGCGTCTTCGCCGAGGTGGGGCGACGGATCCGCCCGACCGAGGGGGTCCACGAGCTGATCGCCGGTATCCACGCCGGCGGGGGCGTCGTGGGGGTTGTGTCCGGCGGCTTCCACGAGTTGCTCGACCCCCTCGCGGCCCAGCTCGGTGTGGACCACTGGCGGGCCAACCGACTCGAAGTTGAAGCCGGCTACCTGACCGGTCGCGTACTCGGACCAATCATCGACGCCGAAGCGAAAGCTGTCGCGCTGCGCGAATGGGCGGCGCTCGAACACATCCCCGACGCCCAGACGATCGCAGTCGGCGACGGTGCGAACGACTTGCGGATGATGGATGCGGCCGCACTTTCCGTGGCGTTCAATGCCAAACTTCGGGTGAAGCGTGAGGCCGACCTCGTCATCGATCACTGCGACCTGAGCCAGGTTCTGCCGCTCATCGGCCTCCGCGGCTGAACGGCAGCCCAGCCGGCCCCATTTCGGCAGACGCTCTAATGCCCCATGCCCAGACCGCCGTCGACGGGGATGACCGCGCCAGAGATGTATGCCGCGTCGTCGCCGGCCAGCCAGGTCACCACGCGTGCAACCTCTGAGGAAGTCGCGAAGCGCCCGGCCGGGATGCTGCGTCTATAGTCAGCTTGTTGGGTTTCAGGCAAGGCCGCGGTCATGTCCGTTTCAATGAAGCCGGGGGCGACGACGTTTGCGGTGATGCCCCGCGCGCCGAGTTCGCGAGTGACAGAACGCGCCAGGCCGACCAGGCCGCTCTTCGAGGCCGAATAGTTCACCTGTCCGGCAGATCCGTAGAGCCCGACGACGCTCGAGATGAGCACGATGCGCCCGAATCTGGCCTTGAGCATTCCCTTGCTGGCACGTTTGACCACGCGAAACGCGCCGCTCAGGTTGGTATCGATGACCGAGGTGAAATCGTCGTCCGACATGCGCATCAGCAGCATGTCGCGGGTAATGCCAGCGTTCGCAACGACGACTTCCACCGGGCCGTACGTCGCCTCGATCTCGGTGAATGCGGCGTCGATGGATGCCGCGTCGGTCACATCGGCGCGCACGGTGAGACTTCCAGACGGCCCGTGCCCGGAGCGGGAGGTCACGGCGACGCGGTGTCCCTGGGCGAGGAATTCCTCCGCGATGGCGAAACCGATCCCGCGATTACCGCCGGTGATGAGCACTGTTCGAGCCGTAGTCATGGATTTCCTGTTCTGCTGCTTATTCGGGTCTGGAGACTGCGGCCGGGGCCATAAAACACCCGGCAGATTCAAGTTTAAGGCGTGCAAGGATGCCGCCATGCCAGCGTAGGCTTGAAGCGACGGATTTTCCGCCGCTGACGAATCCGTTGGACCTATGAAGAAACAGTCGATCACTTCGCTCCCCGTCTCGGACGAGATCGAGCGCCGCAACCGGATGATCAAGTATTCGATCGCGATGGCCGTGCGTGTCGTCTGCATCGTGCTCTTGCTGTTCGTGCAGGGATGGTGGCTCGTGCTCTGCGCCATTGGTGCAATCGTGCTGCCGTACTTCGCCGTCGTGGTAGCAAACGTGAAGATTGCGCCGCGCGGAGGCGAGGTTCTGCGACCGGGCGGCCTGGAGATTTATCAGAACGACGACGGAGCCAAGTGAGGGCTCAAGCGCTGGGGCGAGTTCGTTGATCGGACTGGGACGTGCCTTGGAAGAAACAACCTGTTCGCGGGCGGACTGCCGGAATACGGGGAGCTGGCGGCTGGACTGGCGCAACCCGCGCATCCACTCGATCGATCGCGTGAAAACCTGGCTGGCCTGCGACGAACACGTTGATTACCTGCGGGACTTTCTGGCCGCGCGTGATTTTCCCCTAGTGGTACGTGCGCTGGATTCCGCGCCGGAGCCGAGAGGGGACGGGCGATGATGGGCTGGAATTTTGCCGTTAGCCGCCGCTGGGCGGGGTATCTGGCGCTCACCATTCTCTTCGCCGCGGTGTGTTCCGGACTCGGCGTTTGGCAGCTGGCTCGGCGCGATGAGGCCCTGACCGAGTTGTTCAAGATTGATTCTAATTTCGATTCGAACCCGGTTCCCGTCACCGAGGCGCTCCCGGAGCTGACCGACTTCGACGAATCCCAGAAGTGGATGCCGGTTGAACTGACCGGCACCTACCTCGTCGGTGACGAAATGCTCGCCAGAAACCGCCCGCTCAACGTCAATCCGGGCTTCGAAGTGTTGACCCCGTTCCTGCTCACCGACGGAACGATCTTCATCGTCGACCGCGGTTGGCTGCCCACCGGGCAGGAACAGGACGCTCCGGACACGGTGCCGGCACCTCCCACCGGCACCGTAACCGTGGTGGCCCGGCTCAAAGCCAGCGAGCCCGACCTCCCCGGCCGCACGGCGAGTGGAAATCAGGTCGCGACGATCAACCTTTCGACCATAGCCGAACGGCTGAACGAGCCCACCTATACCGGTGCGTACGGCCTCATGGCCAAGGAAAGTCCCGCCGCAACCGAGGCACGCCCAACCGCCGTGCTCAAACCGATTCGCGACGAGGGCCCCCACCTGTCGTACGCCTTTCAGTGGTTTGTGTTCGGCCTGCTCGCCTTCATCGGTCTCGGCTGGGCTCTCCGGGAAGAATATCGCAGTGTGAATGCCCACGACCCTGAGGAACGCGAGCGAGCGGATGAACGTGCCCGAAAGCGCGCAGCGAAACCACTCAACGACGCGGAGATTGAAGACCAGCTTCTCGACCGGCAACTGCACTAGCCGAAGGCCTGCTTCAGGCGACCGCGCGGTGGTACTCGTGCATGCGGTCAGGGCACTTCAGTGGGTACCCCGCCGGTTGTGCGAACAAGCAGCCCCTGGTAGACGGCAAGCAAAGATGCGGCCGACCGGGCCCAGTCGAGGCGGAGGGCGTGCTCCCGCGCCGCCGCGGCCAGGTCGCGCGCGCGCTGCGGATCGGTCAGGACAGACGCGATCGTGTCAGCCCACACCAGCGGTTCACGCGACTCTAGTACCAGGCCGGTCATCCCGTCAATGACGGCTTCGCGTAGTCCACCGGATGCTGCGGCGATGACGGGCACGCCGCTCGCCGCAGCTTCGAGCGCAACGAGACCATAGGTTTCCGAGTGCGACGGTACCAGCACGAGACGGGCACCACGAAACAGGGCTGCCAGATCGGCCCGGGATTGGGGACCAAGGAGCCGCAGCTGATCGGTCACCCCAACCCGCTCGGCGAGTGCCCGCAGCTCGTCAACGTAGCCGTCGTAGTCGGCAGAGGCAGCGCCGGCAATGACCAAGTCCGGGCGGATGCCGGCCGGCACGGCTGCAACGGCGGCAATGGCCAGGTCGAGGCCTTTGAGGGGTTGCAGGCGGGCTGCAACGAGAACGCAACCGCGGCCGTCGGCCGGTAACGCCCGATCGCCCAGAAGCGCAGGTACGGCAGGCGAGAACATGGCATTGTCGACGCCGGGCAGCACGACGGACGTGCGTTGCACTGCCCCACCCAATCTCCCCGTGATCGTTGTCGCCTCGGCCGCACTAATCGCGACGAGCGCATCCGATTCGCGCGCCAACCAGGCCTCTCCGGGCATCCGTCCCGCTGATTCGGCGCGTTCACCCGCTGAGAGCGGCGTCGAATCGTCGGCTGCGATGCTGTGAAAGCTCTGCACGTGCGGAATGCCCCACCGCCTGGCCACCGGCAGAGCGGCCATACCGGAAAACCAGTGGTGCGAGTGGATGATGTCCCAGGCCGGTCGCGCGGCCAGCCGAGCCGAGAACTCCGCGATCCACTGCTCGTGCTCGCCCTTTGCCAAGGCGACCGCCGGACCCGCGTCGAGAAACTCCAGGGTCACGCCGGGTGCGAGCTGCATCGACGCGGGCTGATGGTTCGCAGAACGGCGGGTCAGGATGCTCACGTCATGACCGAGGGCTGCCAGAGCTTCCGCCTGATGGCGAACCACAACGTTCATGCCCCCGGCGTCACCGTCACCGGGATCTGCACCGGGCGAGGTGTGCAGGCACACCAGCGCGATGCGAAGTGACTTTTCGGGCGGCAGCACGCACGGTTCCTTTAAATCGGACGATCCGGCGAGGCTACGCCGCATCAGCGAATCGGTTAGGACAGCTCGATGAGGTCGAGGTAATCCTTGTTCCAGTGGTCTTCCGTACCCTCGGGCATGATCAGCACCCGTTCCGGGTTGAGGGCCTGCACGGCGCCCTCATCGTGGCTCACGAGCACAACGGCGCCGGCATAGTGCGCGAGAGCATCGAGGATCTCCTCGCGACTGGCCGGGTCGAGGTTGTTGGTGGGCTCGTCCAGCAGCAGCACGTTGGCGCCGGAGACGACGATCATGGCCAGGGCGAGACGGGTCTTCTCGCCGCCGGACAGCACACCGGCCGGCTTGGTGGAGTCGTCACCGGTGAACAGGAACGAGCCGAGTACTCGGCGGGCTTCCATCTCGGTGATGCTCGGCGAAGCGGACACCATGTTCTCGAGCACGCTGCGGTTGACGTCGATCGTCTCGTGCTCCTGCGCGTAGTAGCCGATCCGCAGGCCGTGTCCGGGTTCGATCGAGCCGGTGTCAGATTCGTCGACACCCGCCAGCATGCGCAGCAGGGTGGTTTTTCCTGCCCCGTTGAGTCCGAGGATGACGACCTTGGATCCGCGGTCGATCGCGAGGTCGACGGCGGTGAAGATCTCCAGGGAACCGTAGCTCTTCGACAGGTCCTTGGCCATGAGCGGAGTGCGTCCGCACGGCGCCGGCTCGGGGAAGCGCAACTTGGCGACACGTTCCACGGCCCGCACGGCGTCGAGCCCGGAGAGGAGCTTCTCGGCGCGAGCCACCATCTGGTGGGCAGCCGCGGCCTTGCTCGCCTTGGCGCCGAACTTCGCAGCCTGCAGCTGCAGGGTGGACGCCTTTTTCTCCGCGTTGGAGCGCTCCTTCTTGCGGCGGTCGGCATCGGCTGTCCGCTGCAGCAGGTAGTTCTTCCAGTTCATGTTGTAGATGTCGATCATCATGCGGTTCGCATCGAGGTAGAACACCCGGTTGACCGTTTCGCCGACGAGTTCGATGTCGTGGCTGATGATGATGACACCGCCCTTGTAGTTCTTGACGAATTCGCGCAGCCACGCCACCGAGTCGGCGTCGAGGTGGTTGGTCGGCTCGTCAAGGATCATCATCTCGGCGGCCGAAAACAGGATGCGGGCGAGTTCGATGCGGCGACGCTGACCGCCGGACAGGGTACTCAGGGCCTGGTCGAGGATGTGATCGGGCAGTTTCAAGTTGCTGGCGATCGAGGCGGCTTCGGCCTCAGCGGAGTAGCCGCCCAGGCCGTTGAACTCGTCGGTCAGGCGACCGTACTTCTTCATGGCGGCGGCGCTGATCTTGGGATCGGGGTCGGCCATGGCCAGGCTGGACTCGTGCATGCCGAGCGCGATGGTGCCGAGGCCGCGGGCATCGAGGATGCGGGTGCGGGCCAGCATGGTCGGGTCGCCGGCGCGCGGATCCTGGGGCAGGTAGCCGATCTCGCCGGAGTGACTGATCGACCCCTTAGTCGGGTTGGTCTCCCCCGCGAGCGTCTTCGTCAGGGTCGTCTTGCCGGCGCCGTTTCGACCGACCAGGCCGATCTTGTCGCCGCTCGCGACGCGGAAGTTGACGCCCTCCATGAGCACACGGGCTCCAACGCGGATTTCGAGATCTTGCACGTTGAGCACAGCAATAGTCCATTCGAAGTGTTTTGTACGGGTGTGAAGTGTGGGTGGACCAGAGCGGTCCAACTCACTAGTATATTTGCCCTGAGCCTTGTTTGGCGCACGCACGCCCACGCTGGGCTAGAGCAGGGCGGCCAGCAACGATTTTTCCAGCCAGTTGAGGTACGCCTCGGTCGACCAGCCCAGCGACAAGACCAGCGTCCTGAAGGTATGCGGGTGGGCCAGCGCCCACATCGTCGCCGCGGCCTCATGGTCGCTGGGGCCCCCGCTATAGATCTGGCTCCCGCGCAGACCGCGCTTCTCCCGGAGCACCGCGGCGACCTCACCAAAGCCATGGAGCCGGGCCGCGTCGCGCTTCTGCTCGAACTCCCCCACGTCGGGATCGACCACGGCCGCTTCGCTGACGATACGGAGGATTCCCGCGGTGCGCTCATTCACGAGAGCGCTCGACCGGGCCAGAATGCGAATGACCTCTGTCGCCGTGCGCGCCTCAGCGATTCGTTCGCGCGTAGCGCCGGACAGCAGCGCCGGGGCATCCGGCTCTTCCGCTACCCGGTCAAGCACCGCCGCCAGCAATTCGGCCTTCGAGCCCACCGAGTTGTAGATCGTCTGCACGACGACGCCAGCCTCTTCCGCAATCGCCGCCACCGATGTGCCCACGTAGCCGCGCTCGAGCATGAGTCGGCCGGCCGCCATGACAATCTCCGCCCGAGTGCTTGCCGCCTGCACCGCGCGCCGCCTCAGTGCCCCGTGTTCCCCGAAATCCATAGGATTAGCATAGCGTTCTACTGAGTAGAGCGTATTACGAGTGGGTGCGGGCAGCGTTGACAGACAGAGAGAAGGCCCCTCCTGCGGCTGCAGATGGGGCCTTCGACTACCGACGGGAGAGCTACATGGCGAAGCCGAGGGCTCGCATCATGTCGCGGCCGTCGTCGGTGATCTTGTCAGGTCCCCACGGCGGCATCCAGACCCAGTTGATGCGAAACTGGTCGACGACACCGTCAAGCGCCTCCGCCGTCTGCTCCTCGAGCACATCGGTCAGCGGACAGCCGGCGGAGGTGAGGGTCATGTGGATGATGAGCGCGTTGTTCTCATCGTCCCAGCCGAGGTCATAGATGAGCCCGAGGTCGACGACATTGATGCCGAGCTCCGGGTCCATGACGTCTTTCAGGGCCTCTTCGATTTCGTCGAACCGAGCCGGACTGAGTGTTGAAGCCATACGATCAGCCTACGTTCGACGGGACGAGAAAGCGATCGTAGCCTTCGTCCTCGAGGCGGTCTGCAAGCTCAGGCCCGCCCTGTTCGGCAATGCGACCATTGACGAAGACGTGCACGAAGTCAGGATGGATGTAGCGCAGGATGCGCGTGTAGTGCGTGATCAGGAGCAGGCCGAGGCCGGTGTTGGTCTTGGCACGGTTGACGCCCTCCGAAACGATCTTGAGTGCGTCCACGTCGAGGCCGGAATCGGTCTCGTCGAGCACGGCGAACTTCGGCTTGAGCAGTTCAAGCTGGAGAATCTCGTTGCGCTTCTTCTCGCCACCGGAAAAGCCCTCGTTGACGTTGCGCTCGGCGAATGTCTTGTCCATGCGCAGGTCCGTCATCGCCTGGCGCACATCCTTGATCCACGTGCGAATCGCCGGGGCCTCCCCCTCGATGGCCGTCTTAGCGGTGCGGAGGAAGTTGGTGACGGTCACTCCCGGAATCTCGACCGGGTACTGCATGGCAAGGAACAACCCCGCGCGGGCCCGGGCATCCACTGTCATTGTGAGCACTTCGGCGCCGTCAAGAAGGATGGAGCCGCTCTCGACGTGATACTTGGGGTGGCCGGCGATCGTGTAGGCGAGGGTGGACTTGCCCGAGCCGTTCGGGCCCATGATGGCGTGGATCTCGCCCTCGTTGATGGACAGGTCGACGCCGCGCAGGATCTGCTTGGTGCCCTGGTCGGTCTCGACGCTGACGTGCAGGTCTTTGATCTCAAGAACAGACATGAATGTCTTATTCCCTTCTGAATTTGGCTTGAATGGCTGGTGGGGCGGTCGGTGCGTGAGACAGACTCAGACCGCGACGGTGACGGAAGGATCGACGAAGATGAAACCGTCGATGAGTTCAACGTTGTAAACCGGGACCGGATCGTAGGCCGGCAAGGACAGCGGCTTTCCGGTAGTGAGGGAGAACATCGAACCGTGGGCCCAGCACTCGAGAGTCTGGCCCTCCACGAATCCCTCGGACAGGGAGATATCGCCGTGCGTGCACGTGTCTCCGATGGCGAAGACATCGCCGGCGGCATCGCGCACGAGGGCGATGGCGACCCCGTCGATTTCGACCTTGACGGCCTGGTTCACTTCGAGCTCATCGAGAGCGCAGATCTTCGTTGCAGTCATGCTTACTTGTCGTCCGTTCCAATAAGTTCCGCTTCGATTGCGAGCTGCAATCGAGCTTCGAGTTCGGGGGAACCAATCTGCTGCACGACCTCGGTGAGGAATCCGCGCACGACGAGTCGCCGCGCTTCCTCCTCGGTGATGCCGCGAGCCTGCAGGTAGAACAGCTGCTCGTCGTCGAACCGTCCCGTGGCGCTGGCGTGACCGGCCCCGACGATGTCGCCGGTTTCGATCTCCAGGTTGGGGATGGAATCAGCGCGGGTACCCTCGCTGAGTACAAGGTTGCGGTTCTGCTCATAGCTGTCGGTGCCGGCAGCCTTGTTGCCGATCAGTACATCGCCGATCCAGACCGTTCGTGCGTCCTGGCCCTGCAGCGCCCCCTTGTAATTGACCCGGCTGCGGCTCTTCGGCGCGTCGTGGAAGACGTAAACCTGCTGTTCCAGGTGCTGCCCGGCATCCGCGAAGTACAGCCCGAGGAGCAGCGTATCGGAGCCGGGTCCGGCTAGACGCACCGAGGGGTTGACCCGAACGATGCTGCCGCCGAGGGAGACGACGACATGCTTGAGGCGGGCGTCACGGCCGACGGATGCGAAATGGTTGGCCAGGTGCACCGCCGAGTCATCCCATTCCTGAAGCGAGACGACCGTGAGATTCGCAGACTCGCCGAGGATGATCTCGACGTTTTCGCTGAGCCGAGCCTCGCCCGTATTCTGCAGGATAACCGTGGCCTGGCTGAACGGTTTGGCCTCGATGATCGTGTGGGCGCCGCGGGCGGAGTTGCCGAGAACCGATCGCGTGACCGTGATCTCCTTGGCTTCCTCGCCGCTCACCGTGATGGCGAGAGCCTCGTCGAACGCCGACCAGGCGTTCGCGGCTGCACGTTCTTCCGGCAAACCGGCGGTGCCGATGCGGGCATCCGTACGGGGTACCCACTCGACGGAGATATCCGCTGTCGGGGTGGACTCGACCTCGTAGCGGGAGCCGTCGAGGTCACCGGCCGTGAGGTCGCTGAATTTTCCGACGGGCGAGTGCTTCCAGACGGCTTCGCGGCCGGTGACGGCCTCGAAATCGGTCACGTTCACGCTCTTGAAACGGTCCGAGCGGGTTTGCACCGGCACGTAGCCGAAACGACCGTCGGAATGTTCCTTGATCCCGTGCTGGCCGGGCGACAGGGTGGACGAACCGGCAACAGGTGTAGATGGTGCGGGCACAGTTTTTGAAGCGCTCTTCGAAAGCGCTGAAGCGGCGGACATTTAGCCGACGGATCCTTCCATGCCCATTTCAATGAGCTTGTTGAGTTCGAGGGCGTACTCCATCGGGAGCTCCCGGGCGATCGGTTCGATGAATCCACGAACGATCATGGCCATGGCTTCGTCTTCGGGCATGCCGCGACTCATCAGGTAGAACAACTGCTCTTCGCTGACTCGGGAGACGGTGGCCTCGTGGCCGAGCTGTACGTCGTCGACACGGATGTCGATGGACGGGTAGGTGTCAGAGCGCGACTGGGTGTCGACCAAAAGAGCGTCGCAGCGCACGGTGTTGGCGGAGTGGTGTGCGGAGGCGTCTACCCGGACTTCACCACGGTACCCGCTACGCCCGCCACCGCGAGCGATGGACTTGGAGACGATCGACGACTGCGTGTACGGCGCCATGTGGATCATCTTGGCGCCGGCGTCCTGGTGTTGGCCCGGCCCAGCGAATGCCACCGAGAGTGTCTCGCCCTTGGCGTGCTCACCCATCAGGTAGATGGACGGGTACTTCATGGTGACCTTGGAACCGATGTTGCCGTCGATCCATTCCATCGTGGCACCTTCGCCGGCCGTGGCCCGCTTGGTGACAAGGTTGTAGACGTTGTTCGACCAGTTCTGGATGGTCGTGTAGCGAACGCGGGCGTTCTTCTTCACGACGATCTCGACGACGGCGGAGTGCAGCGAGTCGGACTTATAGATCGGGGCGGTGCAGCCCTCGATGTAATGCACGTAGCTGCCCTCGTCGGCGATGATGAGCGTGCGCTCGAACTGGCCCATGTTCTCCGTGTTGATGCGGAAGTACGCCTGCAGGGGAATCTCCACGTGCACGCCGGGCGGCACGTAGACGAACGAGCCGCCGGACCAGACGGCCGTGTTGAGCGCGGCGAACTTGTTGTCACCGGAGGGGATGATGGTGCCGAAGTACTCTTCGAAGAACTCCGGGTGCTCTTTGAGCGCCGTGTCGGTGTCCATGAAGATAACGCCCTGGGCTTCGAGTTCTTCGTTGATCTGGTGGTAGACCACTTCGGACTCGTACTGAGCTGCGACACCGGAGACGAGGCGCTGGCGCTCCGCTTCGGGGATGCCGAGCTTCTCGTAGGTGTTCTTGATGTCGTCGGGTAGGTCGTCCCAGGTCTGGGCCTGCTTCTCCGTGGAACGGACGAAGTACTTGATGTTGTCGAAGTCGATCTCGGACAGGTCAGCGCCCCAGGTCGGCATGGGCTTGCGTTCGAACATTTGCAGGGCCTTCAGACGACGCTGCAGCATCCAGTCCGGCTCGGATTTCAGGTTCGAAATGTCCGTGACGACTTCGGGAGAAATGCCACGGCGCGCAGATGCGCCCGCCTTGTCAGAATCGGCCCACCCGAATTCGTAGGTGCCAATCCCCTCAAGGTCGGGACGGTCTAGCAGGACATCCGACATATTTACCTCTTCTCTACCCAGCACAACCCGGATATTAGTCCGGTGATTCCCGGGCGACCTCAGTGGAGACCACGGGGAACGGGTTGTGTGGACAGCTACGTTGCGTACCTAGAATGTTCATAGAGACAAAATGAACCCGAGCCGGTCAGTGCCCTTTCGGGCTCCGTCCGGTTCCGGTCGACATCGTGCAGTCACCATGACCGTACGAAAGATCTCCATGGAAGTTCCAATTCTACAGGTTGATCAGCAGGATACGCGTGCTTGCCGGTTGATTCACATTTGCACAAGGAACAATCAGAAAATACGCGATCATGAGTAAGACAGTGGGAGCAGAACCGGTGAATTCCATATACCAATGGTTACCCAGCGCTATTGACACACGTATTCGGGTGGTTGCCTGGCTGTCCCTGGTGAGCGAGATAGTGATCGTCGGCACCGGCGGCGCCGTACGCCTCACCGGATCCGGACTCGGCTGCCCGACCTGGCCGAACTGCGTCGCCGGTTCGCTCGTGCCATCGCAGGAGATGGGCCTGCACGGTGTCATCGAGTTCGCCAACCGTTTGATGACCGGACTGATCGGAATCATTGCGATCGCGGCTGTCGTTCTGCTCTGGCGTATGCGCAAGGAGCGCAAGGACCTGTTCGTCCTCGCCGTGATTCTCGGCGGTGGCGTTCTCGCGCAGGCACTCGTCGGCGGCGTCACCGTGTTGACCGGACTCAACCCCTTCATCGTTGGCTTCCACTTCACGGTGTCACTCATCATGGTTTGCCTGGCGACCGTGCTCGTGCACCGGGTCTATCTCGCGCCGGGGCCACGTGCCCTGGTCGTCCCGGTCGGCTTCGCCGGGCTGGCCTACGCCACCAGCTTCGTCGTCGCGCTGACCGTGATGATGGGCGTGCTGACGACCGCCTCCGGACCGCACTCTGGTGATGCCGCCGCGGGACGCACGGGCTTCAACGCTGAATTGCTGCAGCACCTGCATGCCTGGCCGGGCTACGCGACGCTGGTCTTGACGATCGTGCTGCTCGCGGCATCCGTTCGTTCCAAGCTGCCGGTTCGTTCGTTCATCGTCACGCTGTTGCTGATCGAACTCGCGCAGATCGCGATCGGACTGCTGCAGGCAAACCTCGGCTTGCCGCCGGTGCTTGTGGGCCTGCACATGGTGCTGGCCTGCGTCCTCGCCGCAGCGATGACCGCCGTCGTGCTGAACCTCAAGGCCCCGGCCGGCGTAACAGCCGACCTGCCTGCGGCCGAGCACGAGCGCATGCTCGGCTGACTGGAGCAGCCGTGGCCCGGTGATCAACCGGGTGTACAGGTTGCGCATCATGACGACCCGGGCACCTGACTTGGAAGCGGCGGCAATCGTCGCGTCGAAAATCTGCGTCCAACGGGCGGCCCAGTCGGTGTAGGGCGGATTCGTGCACAGAAAGATGTTCGACACGCCCGCGGCCGCTCGGATAAACGCGGCCGGATCACTCGCATCGAGCACCTGGACGGTAGAGCCGACAGCTGCAGGGCCGCTGTCGAATTCCCGCGCCGCTCTCCCCCCACGGACATCGCCGGTGTACTCTCCCTACATGCATCTCGCTCCGGGAGCCAAATGGAAGCCGTCAGACGATGCGGCGCGCCTCGTCCTGTTCGGTCCGCCGGTGTTTGGCTTCGTGCCGCAACCGCGTATTCAAGAACGTGGCTGGAGCTGGTACGGCAATCACGGACGCACGTTGGAAGCACAGGCGCACTACTGGCTCGCCGACCCAGCGGGCAATTTCTGGTTCGAGGACTCCCCGGCCGGGCCGGTCGGAATCGCCGAACTGCGCGGATTCGTTTTCACGGATGTGCCCGGCTCCACCAATCGCGGTGGCGACCCGACCAGGGACGCACTCAATCAGCACCTGCAGTACATCGTGATGAACTACGCCAAGAACCCCTACGAGTTCGGGTCGGAATTGTGGGCTAACCGGCACACGCAGCAGCAGTCCGAGATCGAGCTCGCGCTGGCACACCGGTCGAACCTTATCGTCGACGACACGCTCCTGCCTGCCATCACCGTCACGGCGTGCGATTTCACGGCCACCGGGATGAGCCTCGCCGGGCGCGTGGTCACGGTCGTGATTCATTCGGCCGACATCGGCAAGATCGACACCCGACTCATCCGACGGGTGTAGCTGCGGTGCTCAGGAGGCCAGCACACTCAGAGCGACGCGAGCAGAACGGCCCGCTCAGAAAAACGCGTGTAGAACGGCGCGTGCAGAGCGGCCCGCTCGGAACGTCCCGCTCGGAACGGCCCGCTCAGAACGGCAGAAGCGGATCGACTCCGACGGCCACGAAGAGCAGGGTCAAGTAGGCGATCGAGCCGTGGAAGACGCGCATCGGTGACACATGCTCGTGCCGAATCGCCAGGCTGTACAGCCGGTGCGTCTCGTAAATGAACCAGCCGCCGGTGACCAGGGCGGTAAAGCTGTACAGCAAGCCCATGTCAGCGATCGGGATCAACAGCAGCGAGCAGGCGACGGTGGCCCAGGCATAGAGGATGACCTGCAGCCCGACCTGAGCTCGACCTCGAACGACGGCAAGCATGGGAACTCCGGCGGCCAGGTAGTCGCTGCGGTATTTCATCGACAGTGGCCAGTAGTGCGGCGGCGTCCACAGGAAGATGATCATGAACAGGATGACCGGGGGCCAGGACAGATCGCCGGTTACCGCGGCCCACCCGATGAGGACCGGCATACAACCCGCCACACCGCCCCAGACGATGTTCTGCGGGGTGCGACGTTTGAGGATGATCGTGTAAAACACGACGTAGAGCAAAATTGCACCGAACGACAGCGCGGCGGCAAGCCAGTTTGTCAGCAACCCCAGCCACAGAATGGATGCTGCGCCCAACGCCCAGGCAAAGATCAAGGCTTCACGGTCGCTGAGTTCTCCGGTGACCAGCGGACGATTCTTGGTGCGCTTCATGAGACGGTCGATATCGCGATCGAGGTAACAGTTGAACGCACCTGCGGAACCCGCACTGAGCGATCCGCCGACGAGCGTCGCCAGGATCAACCAGAGGCTGGGGATCCCCCGTTCGGCGAGCAACATTGTGGGAGCGGTAACCACCAGAAGAAGTTCGACGACTCGCGGTTTCGTCAGGGAGACGTAGGCCTTAAGGGTGCGCTTCAGTGTGCGCGGTCCGCTCCGGACCGGGGTCTTCAGGGCGACGTCCATTAATCCTCTAACGCTAGGCAAGTCTTCCCATTCTAGGACACCCCCCGACAGATCCACCGACGCCAAATGACGAGCGTGCTTCCATGTAACGTCATACGACTCGTGCGTTCGTACAGGGTTCTCTATACTTGGACTGTTCCCCATCCTTTTTTTGGTACTTCAGCGCGCACCTCCTGGTGGCCCGGTATCAAAAAGTTGAGGGCGCCATCCAGTGGCGGCTCGTGGAAACGAAAAAAACCAGCAGGTTTCGATTTCTATACGTGTGACGATAACTAATGGGCGGTTGACGACAACTCGCCCTCTTCGTTTTATAGAAGGGCCAATAGACGTGGCAGCATTGCAGTGGGATTCCATCGACAACAAAGCGGTCGACACCGCGCGCATTTTGGCGGCTGACGCCGTCGAGAAGGTTGGGAATGGGCATCCGGGCACCGCGATGAGCCTCGCACCTGCCGCTTATCTTCTGTTTCAGAAGATCATGCGCCGTGACCCGTCTGACAATGAATGGATCGGTCGCGACCGTTTCATCCTCTCGGTCGGTCACAGCTCACTGACCCAGTACGTGCAGTTGTATCTCGGCGGCTACGGCCTCGAGCTCGAAGACCTCAAGGCTCTCCGTACCTGGGGATCCAAGACCCCCGGCCACCCGGAATACGGCCATACCGATGGCGTCGAAATCACCACCGGTCCGCTCGGCCAAGGACTCGCCTCGGCGGTGGGGTTCGCCTATGCGTCACGCTTCGAGCGTGGCCTGTTCGACCCGAATGCCGCCTCCGGCTCGAGCCCCTTCGACCACTTCGTATACGTCATCGCCGGCGATGGTGACCTGCAGGAAGGCCTGACGAGCGAGGCATCCTCTCTCGCCGGCCACCAGCAGCTCGGCAACCTGATTGCGATCTACGACAGCAACCAGATCTCGATCGAGGACGATACCAACATCGCCTTCACCGAGGACGTCGCCGCTCGCTATGCCGCCTACGACTGGCACGTGCAGACGGTCAACTGGAAGAAGACCGGCTCCTACGTGGAAGACGTCGCCGAGTTGAACGCGGCCATCGAGGCCGCTCAGAAGGAAACCGGCAAGCCCAGCCTGATCATTCTGAAGACGATCATCGGCTGGCCGAGCCCGAAGAAGCAGAACACCGGCAAGATCCACGGCTCAGCCCTCGGCGCGGAGGAACTCGCCGGCGTCAAGACCGTGCTGGGTTTCGACCCGGAGAAAACCTTCGACGTTGCCCCCGAGGTCATCGCACACACCCGCCTGGCCCTCGAGCGTGGCGCGGCACAGCACGCCGAATGGACCGTGCAGTTCGATGCCTGGGCTGCGGCTAACCCCGAACGCAAGGTTCTGCTCGACCGGGTGCTCTCCGGCGACCTGCCCGACGGCGTCGACGAGGCGCTCCCGGTTTTCCCCGCCGATACCGCGGTTTCGACCCGTGCCGCGTCCGGTAAGGTACTCACCGCCCTCGGCGCTGTCATCCCCGAACTGTGGGGCGGCTCGGCCGACCTCGCCGAATCGAACAACACCACTATCGGCGGCGCAGCTTCGTTCATTCCGAGCGAACACTCCACCGGCGAATGGACCGGTAACTCGTATGGCCGGGTGCTGCACTTCGGCATTCGAGAGCACGCCATGGCCGCCATCCTCAACGGCATCGTGCTGCACGGCAACACGCGTCCGTTCGGCGGCACCTTTCTCATCTTCAGCGACTACATGCGCCCCGCGGTGCGTCTGGCCGCGCTCATGAAAGCGCCGTCGATCTTCGTCTGGACCCACGACTCCGTCGCACTCGGCGAAGACGGCCCCACGCACCAGCCGATCGAACAGCTGGCGACCCTGCGCGCCATCCCCGGGCTCGATGTGGTTCGTCCCGGCGACGCCAACGAAACGGCCTGGGCCTGGAAGACCATTCTGGAACGCCGGGGCGGTCCGGCCGGCATTGCCCTCACCCGCCAGAACATTCCGGTGTACGAGCGCGGCGAAGGCGCAGCATCCGCTGAAACCTTTGCCTCAGCGAAGAACGTGGCCCGCGGCGCGTACGTGCTGGCCGAAGCCGTCGGCGGAACGCCGGACGTCATCCTGATCGGTACCGGCTCCGAGGTGCAGCTCGCCATTGACGCCCGCGCCCACCTCGCCCTCGAGGGCATCCATGCCCGCGTGGTGAGCGCGCCGTGCCTGGAGTGGTTCGAAGAGCAGAGCAGCGAATACCGCGAATCGGTGCTCCCGGCCGCGATCACCGCCCGCGTGTCGGTCGAGGCTGGCCTCGCGCTGACCTGGCGTGGCTACGTCGGCGATGCGGGGCGCAGCATCTCGATCGAGCACTTCGGGGCATCCGCTGACTATCAGACGCTGTTCCGCGAATTCGGGATCACCACCGAGGCCGTTGTGGCCGCCGCCAGGGAATCAATCAACGCCTCCTGACGTTGCCCCGAGTACGGGGTCAGAGCCACTTCTCACAACATCACCCCACTTTTCCTCTCCACACATCGCATCAGCCAGCTGCCTGACAGCAGCACTACCAGGAGATTTCCACCATGACAAACCCCACGCCCCTCGCCCAGCTCTCCGCAGCCGGCGTCAGCATCTGGCTCGACGACCTCTCCCGTGAACGCATCAATTCCGGCGGACTGCAGGACTTGATCAAGAACAGCAACGTCGTCGGCGTAACCACCAACCCGACGATCTTCGCCGGCGCCCTCGCCAAGGGTGAGGCTTACACCGAGCAGGTCGCGACCCTGGCCGCCACCGGATCGAACGTGATCGATGCCGTCTTCGCCATCACGACCGACGACGTCGCCGCCGCCTGTGACATCTTTCGCCCGGTTTACGACTCGACCAACGGTCAGGACGGGCGCGTCTCGATCGAGGTCGAGCCGGGCCTGGCCCGCAACGCGGCCGGAACGGTCGCCGAGGCTCAGAAGCTGTGGACCAAGGTCAATCGTCCCAACGCCATGATCAAGATCCCCGCAACGGTCGAGGGCCTCGAAGCCATCACGGCGACCATCGCCCTCGGCATCAGCGTCAACGTCACGTTGATCTTCAGCCTGGAGCGTCACCGTCAGGTCATCAACGCGTACCTTGCCGGACTCGAGAAGGCCAAGGCTGCCGGCATCGATCTCTCCACAATTCATTCGGTTGCCTCATTCTTCGTCTCGCGCGTCGACTCCGAGATCAACGCCCGCCTCGAAGCGATCGGCACCCCGGAAGCCCTTGCGCTCAAGAGCAAGGCCGGCGTCGCCAACGCGCAGCTCGCCTACCAGGTGTACGAGCAGGCGTTCGGCAGTGAGCGGGCGCTTGGCCTGATCAAAGCCGGAGCCACGAAGCAACGCCCGCTCTGGGCCTCGACCGGCGTCAAGGACGCCAGCCTGCCTGACACCCTCTACGTGACGGAACTGGTCGCCCCCGAGGTCGTCAACACGATGCCCGAGAAGACCATGCAGGCCGCCGCCGACCACGGCGTCATCCCGGCCGACTCGGTCACCGGATCCTACGCCGCGGCAAACGCAGTGCTCGACGCGTTGGCAGCCCAGGGTGTCTCCTATGACGACGTGACCCGCCTGCTCGAAGAAGAAGGCCTGTCGAAGTTCGAGGTGTCCTGGAACGAACTGCTCGACACCGTGCAGACGGCCCTCACAGCCGCGTCGACCACGTCGGCTGTCTAATGAGCTTCCGCATCTCGGTTAGTGGCGCCGCGGCCGACGCCGTTCGCGCTACGGTGCCTACCCTGGTCACGGACCTCGTCGCTTCCGGAATCACGGCCCAGGACCCCGCTCTGTGGGGGCCGGAGGTCGAAGCTGAAGCCGCGGTGCGCCTCGGCTGGACCGAATCCGTCGCCGTGTCACGCCCGCTCGTGGCCGAAATCGTCGAGCTGCGAGCCACCTTGCAGGCCCGCGGTGTCACCCAGATCGCGCTGGCCGGAATGGGCGGATCGTCTCTGGCCCCCGAGGTCATCACCCGCACCGCCCACGTGAGTCTGACGGTGCTCGACGCAACCGACCCCGGCCAGGTGCTCTCCGCGCTCAACGACAACCTGGCCGGTACGGCCCTGGTCGTCTCCTCCAAGAGCGGCTCCACCGTCGAAACCGACAGCCAGCGCCGTGTGTTCGAACGTGCGTTCCGAGCGATCGGTATTGATCCGGCCGACCGCATCATCGTCGTGACCGACCCGGGGTCGCCGCTCGAGGCATCCGCACGAGAAGCCGGCTACCGCGTCTTCAACGCCGACCCCACCGTTGGCGGACGCTACTCCGCGTTGACCGCGTTCGGTCTCGTGCCGTCGGGACTGGCCGGTGTGGATATCGGTGCGCTGCTCGACGAAGCCGACGCCATCGCGCTCGCGCTAGCCGTGGACTTCCCCGAGAACCCTGGACTCGTGCTGGGTGCGGCAATCGCCGCCACCAGCCCCCGCCGCGATAAGCTCGCCATCGTCTCGGACGGTACCCACATTGTGGGCTTCGCGGACTGGGTCGAGCAACTCATCGCCGAATCTACCGGCAAGCTCGGCACCGGCATTCTGCCAGTGGTGCTGGAACTGGACGCTCCCGAACTGACCGAGGCGCTGCCGGATGTGCAGCTCGTGCGGGTCGTCGCCGACGCCGGCACGGACGTGTTCAGTGAAACTGGCGGCGAAATTCATGTGAGCGGAACCCTGGGCGCACAATTTTTGGTCTGGGAATACGCGACCGTTGTGGCCGGGCGTCTGCTCGGCATCAACCCGTTCGACCAGCCCGATGTGGAGTCCGCCAAGATCGCCACTCGCGGTCTGCTCGATGCCCGCCCCGCGCCGGAGCCGGCCGCGTTCATCACGGATGGTATCGAAGTGCGTGGCACCCCGCACGTCATTGGTGCAGCGAGTGATCTGGCCTCGGCAATCGATGCGCTGCTCGAAGAGCTCGGTACCGACGGATACGTTGCCGTTCAGGCTTACGTGGACCGCCTCGCCCTCCCGGAACTGGCCGATATTCGTAATAAGCTCGCCGCGCTGTCGAAGCGTCCGGTGACGTTCGGCTGGGGACCGCGCTTTCTGCACTCCACTGGGCAATTCCACAAGGGTGGACCGGCGAACGCCGTATACCTGCAGATTCTGGCTACCCCGGCGGAGGACCTCGATATTCCCGAGCGCCCCTTCACCTTCGGTGAGCTCATCCAAGCGCAGGCCAGCGGCGATGCGAGCGTGCTCGCCGAGCACGGGCGCCCCGTGCTGACGTTGACTCTGACGCAGCCCAAGCAGAACATCTCCGCTCTCTTCCACGCTCTGGCTTAGCTGGATTCAGTTCCTCGCCGGTGCTGCCCACGAGGAACTTTCCAGCTGAACGTACTAACCTCTTCGCAGCATTCCCGTGTTGTGTCTCCCAATCTTTTTGCACAATCCCGTTGAAGGAGCTGCATGTCCCCGGTGGAAATTACTCCGGATTTTAATCCGCTCAGGTCCCCCTCCGACTACCGTCTGAATCGCATTGCCGGGCCCTCAAGTTTGGTCATCTTCGGCGTCACCGGTGATCTTGCGCGCAAGAAACTTATGCCCGCGGTCTATGACCTCGCCAACCGGGGGCTGTTGCCTCCCGGTTTCGCCCTCGTCGGCTTTGCCCGCCGGGACTGGGATAACCAAGACTTCATGCAGGTTGTGCATGACGCCGTGAAGGAATACGCCCGTACCGAGTTTCACGAGGACGTCTGGGCTCAGCTGGCCGAGGGAGTTCGTTTTGTTTCGGGAACCTTTGACGACGATGAGGCCTTTACGCGCCTCAGCGAAACGATAGCCGAACTCGACCGGGAGCGGGGAACGATGGGCAACCATGCCTTCTACCTTGCCATTCCGCCAAAAGCATTCCCCCAAGTCACCGAACAGCTGCGCCGTTCAGGCCTGGCCGAGCAGGAGAATGGCCAGTGGCGCCGCGTCGTCATTGAGAAGCCGTTCGGCAGTGACCTCAAGACGGCACGAGAGCTCAATGACGTCGTCGAGTCGGTCTTTCCGCCGGACTCCGTCTTTCGGATCGACCACTACCTCGGTAAGGAGACGGTGCAGAACATTTTGGCGCTCCGGTTCGCCAACGAAATGTTCGAACCGCTGTGGAACGCCAACCACGTCGAACACGTGCAGATCACCATGGCCGAGGACATCGGTGTGGGTGGCCGTGCCGGATACTATGACGGCATCGGCGCCGCGCGCGATGTGATTCAGAACCATCTACTGCAGCTGCTCGCTTTGACGGCGATGGAAGAACCGATCTCATTCGACGCCGCCGATCTGCGCGCCGAGAAGGAAAAGGTGCTCGCCTCGGTGCGGCTGCCCGCCGACCTGGGCACCGGCACCGCGCGGGGCCAGTACGCCGGCGGGTGGCAGGGCGGCGAAAAGGTCGTTGGTTTTCTTAACGAAGACGGCATGGACCCGGAATCAGTCACCGAGACTTACGCCGCCATGCGTTTGACGATCGACACGCGCCGCTGGGCTGGAGTGCCGTTCTACCTGCGCGCCGGTAAACGCCTCGGGCGTCGCGTCACCGAAATCGCCGTGGTCTTCAAACGCGCCCCGCAGTACCTGTTCGCGCCCGGGCAGACGGCGGAACTCGGCCACAACGCCCTGGTTATTCGGGTACAGCCCGATGAGGGCGTCACGATCCGGTTCGGATCGAAGGTGCCGGGGGTGGGCATGCAGGTTCGCGACGTCACCATGGACTTTGGTTACGGCCACGCCTTCACCGAGGCGAGCCCTGAAGCCTACGAGAGGCTTATCCTCGACGTACTCCTCGGCGACCCTCCTCTGTTCCCCCGTCACGAAGAGGTCGAGCTGTCCTGGAAAATTCTTGACCCGATCGAAGAATACTGGGCCACGCAGGGGCAGCCAGAGCAGTACCGCCCCGGAACATGGGGCCCCACATCCGCTGATGACCTACTGGCCCGCGACGGCCGCACTTGGAGGCGACCATGATCGTCGATCTGCCCAACACGACAACCGCGAAGATCTCGAAAGCACTCGTGCGCATTCGGGAGGAGGGCGGAGCTGTCGCTCTCGGGCGGGTGCTGACTCTCATCATTGCCTCGAATCTTGGACGCGAGGAGGAGGCCATCGAGGCGGCTAACGATGCTTCGCGTGAGCATCCGATGCGCGTTATCGTCGTCTCAACCCGGGAAGAGATGTCGTCTTCGGCGACTCCCGAAGCACGCGTCGACGCAGAAATCAGGGTCGGTGGCGACGCCGGAGCAAGTGAGGTCATCGTTTTGCGTGTCTACGGTGATGCCGCGAACGATCCGGAAAGCCTGGTGACCGGGCTGCTGCTCTCAGATGCTCCCGTCGTGGCCTGGTGGCCGGGGACAGCCCCGGCCGTTCCGAGCGATTCCCCGCTCGGACGCATCGCCTATCGCCGGATCACTGATGCGTCCGCGCAGGCCGATCCGCAAGCGGCTCTGCACCACCTTTCCGGAAGTTATCAACCCGGTGACACCGACTTCGCGTGGACCCGCCTGACGCTGTGGCGCGCTCAACTTGCCGCGGTGCTGGACCAACCGCCGTATGAGTCGATCACCGGGATCAGGGTCACCGGTGCTGCGGCGTCTCCATCGACGACACTCTTGGCTGCGTGGCTGCAAATGCAACTCCAGGTGCCGGTGGAGTGCGAGCTCACCGCTGGCCCGCAGACCAACGGTGTGCACGGTGTGCACCTCACACGGACGTCGGGCATAATTTCACTCGAACGCGAAGTACCCGACATCGCCACGCTCAGCCAGCCGAATCAGCCAACACAGGATCTCACCCTGAAACGTCGCAGCCTGCGCGACTGCCTGGCTGACGAACTGCGTCATCTTGATTCCGATGAGCTGTATGGTGAAGTCATCACGCGCGGCCTGCCGCAACTTTTTGGCGTGGTGACCCAAGGGACCGGAGTATGACCGTGACGAACGAACGACGTGTGCTGGTGCATCAGAACAGGCAGGCACTGGCCGGGTCGGTCGCAGCACGCTTCCTGACCAATATGGTGGATGTGCTCCACGAGCAAGACATAGCCCATGTCGTGCTCACCGGAGGGTCGGTCGGAATCGCGGTTCTGGAGGCTATCAACGAGTCGGCTGCACGGGACACCATTGACTGGTCGCGGGTAAATTTCTGGTGGGGCGATGAGCGGTGGGTTCCGCGCGCGGACCGTGAACGAAATGAGTTACAGGCACGTGAAGCGCTGCTCGACCACGTGGACGTTCCCCAGAAGAACATTCACGCGTTCGGCGCCTCGGATGACCACATCGATGCCGACGCCGATGCGTTAAATGCGGCAGCCGCTCGTTACACGGCGGAGCTGCTCGCTCATGCCCCGAAAGGCGAGCAGTACCCACGTTTTGACGTGACTTTTCTCGGGGTCGGACCGGACGGACATGTTGCGTCGCTCTTCCCACACCGATCGGGTATTCGTGAGCGCGAAGCCAGTGTGGTTACCGTGCGCGACTCCCCCAAACCGCCGGTCGATCGTTTGTCGCTGACGCGCCCCGTCATCAACTCGTCCAACCGCGTGTGGCTGGTTCTTGCGGGATCGGATAAGGCGTCGGCACTCGGTCTGGCCCTCGCCGGTGCGAGCCGAGACGAGGTTCCTGCCGCGGGAATCAAAGGTCGCTACCGTACGGTATTTTTCGTGGACAACGACGCGGCCGCCCAGGTACCGGAAAGTCTCATCGCGCCGGCCTACTAAGCGCACCCCGCGCGGACTGACGCCCCAAAAAAAACACCGGCTCTCGAATCGAGAGCCGGTGTTTCTCAATCAACGCCTCAGTTCGTGGGCGACAGCTTGCCGCGACGAACTCGCAACTGATTGAGCGCTTCTTCAAGGAGCGACTCTGCTTCTTCTTCGGTACGACGCTCTTTGACGTACGCCAGGTGCGTCTTGTAGGGCTCAAGTTTCACCACGGACGGCGGATTCTCTTTGTCGCGGCCGGCCGGAAGCCCAGACGATGGGCAATCGATGGTGACGGGGATCTCCTCGTCGGGGAGGCTCGCGGCAAAGTACCGGACGGTCTCATTGCCGAGTGCATCCCAGTAGGAGACCTTGATGCGGTCCGCGTGAAATCCGCGGTCCTGCTCGCCCATGGGGCCCGCGCCTACACGTGAGCCACGAATTGCGCTGCCGCCTGATGCCATCTTGTTCCTCCGTTGACTCGTGCAGTTGTGCGCTGCAGATTCGAGCAATTGTTGGTGCTGCTGTTAGGGGTGTTGCTATTGACGGGGTGTGCGGGTGAAAAACTCTGCCTCGGGAAGCTCAGGGTAACTCCGCACCGGGTAAAAAGTTAAGCCCCGGTGTCAAACTTGGTGATCAATCCGAGAACGACGATGCACGAGATCCACAACAGGCCCAGAATAATGGTGATGCGGTTGAGGTTGCGCTCCGCAACCCCCGACGCTCCGAGGTTGGAGGTTACGCCGCCGCCGAACATGTCGGACAACCCACCACCCCTCCCTTTGTGCAACAAAATGAGCATGGTGAGCAGGAGGCTTGTTATACCAACGAGCACCTGCATGACGACCTGGAGAATCTCCACACGAAACCTTTCAAAACACGGTGGGCGCGACTCTGGCGCCCAGACCATCGTAATTATACCCTCCATGCACGAGCGAGGTGATTGCCGCGGGGCAACCACCTCACTGTACGCAATGGGAGGAACGCGTCGGTTTAGAGGCCGACGTGCTTGTGATAGCGAATAATGCTCGAGAACTCCGGAATATCCAGGCTAGCCCCGCCGACCAGGGCACCGTCAACGTTGGGCTCCCGCATGAATGCGGCAATGTTGCCGCTCTTCACCGAGCCACCGTAGAGGATGCGGGTCTTATCGGCTACGTCCTGACCGAGCGTGTCAGCGAGAACGCCGCGGAGCGCGGCGGCAACCTGCTC
This sequence comes from Cryobacterium sp. Hz9, assembly GCF_004402825.1. Lineage (NCBI taxonomy): Bacteria > Bacillati > Actinomycetota > Actinomycetes > Micrococcales > Microbacteriaceae > Cryobacterium > Cryobacterium sp. Hz9. The sequence continues at coordinate 239,445 of NZ_SOFC01000008.1, read as the reverse complement.
GGCCTGCTCCGGCGTGGCGGCCTGACCCGAGCCGATGGCCCACACCGGCTCGTAGGCCACGACGATGTCAGCCGCGTGGGTGACACCGGCGAGGGCGGCACGGAGCTGAGCGACCGGAACAGCGCTCGGACCGGCTACGGCGAGATCCTCCGCGCTTTCCCCGACACAGATCAACGGCACGAGGTTGTGCTTGAGCGCGGCGGTCACCTTGGCGCCGACCTGCTCATCCGTCTCATTGTGCAGGGTTCTCCGCTCGGAGTGCCCGATGATGACGTACTGGCATTCCAGCTGGGCCAGGAAAGCACCCGAGATCTCGCCCGTGTAGGCTCCAGAATCCGCAGCCGACAGGTCTTGCCCGCCGAACGCCAGCGGCAGCTTGTCGGCCGACACCAGCGTCTGCACGCTGCGCAGATCGGTGAACGGCGGGAAGACCGCTACCTCGACGGCGGTGAAATCGTGCCCGGCGTCCTTCAGATTCCAGGCCAGCTTCTGCACGAACGCGATCGCCTGGAGGTGGTCCAGGTTCATCTTCCAGTTGCCCGCAATCAGCGGTGTACGCCGAGGGTTGATGTTCACTGCCATCCGAGGACCTCCAGTCCTGGCAGGCGCTTGCCCTCGAGAAATTCGAGGCTCGCGCCACCGCCGGTAGAAATATGACCGAATTGGTCATCATTGAAACCGAGAATGCGCACGGCCGCGGCGGAGTCTCCGCCACCGACCACGCTGAGGCCGGTGACCTCGGTGAGAGCAGCGGCCACCGTGCGGGTGCCCTCCGCAAAGGGAGCGAGTTCGAAGACACCCATTGGACCGTTCCAGAACACCGTCTTGGACGCTCGAATAGTCTCAGCGAACGCTTGCGCTGTGTCCGGTCCGATGTCCAAGCCGAGTCCGGCCGCACCGAACGGGGTGTTCTCGATGCCGTCGGCCGGTGTGATCACGTGTTCAGCATCTGCACCGAACTTCGACGCCACGACGACGTCGGTCGGCAGCACGATCTTGACACCAAGACGTTCAGCGTCGGCCAGGTAGCCACGGACCGTGTCGATCTGGTCGCTCTCCAGCAGGCTGGCGCCGACCTTATGTCCCTGGGCGGCCAGGAAGGTGAAGAGCATACCGCCGCCGATGAGCAGGAAGTTCACGCGGGGAAGCAGATGCCCGATCACGCCGAGCTTGTCGCTGACTTTCGAGCCGCCGAGGATGACCGTGTAGGGCGCCTCAGGCTTTTCGGTGAGGCGATCGAGCACGTCGAGTTCGGCCGCGATCAGCAGGCCGGCAGCGCTGGGTAAAAGGGACGCGAGATCGAACACGCTCGCCTGCTTGCGGTGCGCGACTCCGAATCCGTCGGACACGAGCGCGTCGCCGAGCAGGGCGAGCTGCTGGGCGAACGCGAGCCGCTCGGCATCCGCCTTACTGGTTTCACCGGCGCTGAAGCGCAGGTTCTCCAGAACGACGATGTCGCCGTCCCGCAGGGCCGCGACCGCTTGGGTAGCGGACTCGCCGACGGTGTCGGTGGCAAAGGCCACTGGGCGATCCACCAGTTCGCTCAAGCGAACGGCAACCGGCTTCAGGCTGTATCGGGTATCAACGACGCCGTCGGGGCGCCCGAGGTGAGAGATGATCACCACGCGGGCGCCCTGAGCCACGAGGGCGTTGAGGGTGGGCAGTGACGCCCGCACTCGTCCGTCGTCGGTGATCTGACCGTTCTTCAACGGCACATTCAGGTCGAAGCGGACAATAACCCGCTTGCCGCCAAGCGGTCCGAGCGAGTCAATCGTGCGTAACGTCACCGCGCGGCCGTTAGAGTCGCTCGGCGACGAACTCGGTGAGGTCGACGAGGCGGTTGGAGTAACCCCACTCGTTGTCGTACCAGGAAGCGACCTTGACCTGGTCACCGATCACCTTGGTGAGTCCGGCGTCAAAGATCGAGGAGTGTGGGTCGCCGACGATATCGCTTGAGACAATCGGGTCTTCGGTGTAGCTGAGGATACCCTTGAGGGGGCCATCCGCTGCAGCCTTGTACGCGGCGTTGACTTCTTCGACCGTTACCGGGCGGGAGGCCGTGAGGGTCAGGTCGGTGATCGAGCCGGTCGGAACCGGAACGCGCAGGGCGTAACCATCGAGCTTGCCGACACTCTCCGGGATGACGAGGCCCAGGGCCTTGGCGGCGCCGGTCGACGTGGGAATGATGTTGAGCGCGGCGGCGCGGGCTCGACGCAGATCGCTGTGCGGGCCGTCCTGCAGATTCTGGTCAGCAGTGTACGCGTGGATGGTCGTCATGAGGCCACGCTCGATGCCGAAGTTGTCGAGGAACACCTTGACGAGCGGCGCGAGGCAGTTCGTCGTGCAGGACGCGTTCGAGATGATGTCGTGAATCGCCGTGTCGTAGGTGTCTTCGTTCACACCGAGCACGAGCGTCGCGACGTCAGCACCCGTTGCGGGAGCCGAGACGATGACCTTCTTGGCGCCGGCCTGGATGTGCTTCTGGGCGTCGACGGCCTTCGTGAAGCGGCCGGTCGATTCGATGACGATTTCCACGCCCAGCGCGCCCCAGGGCAGGTTGGCCGGGTCGCGCTCGGCGAGTACCTTGATGGGCTTGCCGTTGACAACGATGCTGTCCCCGTCGACCTCGACGGTGGCGTTCAGTCGGCCGCCGACGGAGTCGTACTTGAGAAGGTGCGCGAGCGACGCGGGGTCGCTGAGGTCGTTGACGGCGACAATTTCGATGTCACTGCCCTTGGCGAGGGCCGCTCGGAAGTAGTTACGACCAATGCGGCCGAATCCGTTGATGCCGATCTTTACGGACACAAATAGCTCCTGTTGCTGAAAAGGCGCCGGAAGGCGCGATGAAAAGAATGCGGAAGGACAACGGCGGTGCCCCGTATCGCTCGGGGCACCAACCGGCTACGAGAGTAGCAGCAGTCCGTTCGTCTTCTCGCGAGCGACGGTGAAACGCTCCTGGACGTTTGCCCAGTTGGCGATGTTCCAGAAGGCCTTGACGTAGTCGGCGCGCACGTTGCGGTAGTCGAGGTAGTAGGCGTGTTCCCAGACATCGAGCATGAGAACCGGAACGGTTCCGGCAGCGAAGTTGGACTGCTGGTCGAAGAACTGCTGGATGATCAGGCGCTGCCCGATGGAATCCCAGGCGAGGACTGCCCAGCCGGAACCCTGCACGCCGAGTGCGGCCGCGGTGAAGTGTGCCTGGAACTTGTCAAAGGAACCGAAGTTGTCATCGATTGCCGCAGCGAGCTCGCCGACCGGCTTGTCGCCGCCGTTCGGGGACAGGTTGGTCCAGAATATGGAGTGGTTGACGTGGCCGCCGAGGTTGAAGGCGAGATCTTTTTCCAACTTGTTCACGTTGGCGAGGCTTCCGCTGTCGCGGGCCTCCGCGAGCTGAGCCAGTGCTGTGTTGGCCCCGGTGACGTAGGCCTGATGGTGCTTGCCATGGTGGAGTTCCATGATGGTGCCGCTGATGCTGGGCTCGAGAGCCGCGTAGTCGTAATCAAGGGTGGGGAGGGTGTATTCAGCCATTACTTTTCTCCTTGTGAGTTGTGCCGCCGCATCGAGTGCGACGACGTTGTAAGCGACGATTTAGTCTACTCGCGGGCGTTGCGAGCCACAGAATTCGTGTCGGCGTGCGTCTGCGGGTGCGACGTCAGAGGGGTGCAAGGTCATCGGGGTGGACCGGGTACTCAACGTCGGTTCCTTCGATGCCGAGCTCGACCGCTTTCTTGTCGGCCATGGCGAGCAGGCGTCGAATTCGGCCGGCGACCGCGTCTTTGGTCATCGGCGGCTCGGCGTGGTGGCCGAGCTCGTCGAGGCTGGAGTCGCGAAAATTGAGACGCAGGTCTCCCGCATAGCGCAGATGTGTGGGGATGTCCTCGCCGAGGATGTCCATGGCCCGCTGCACCCGGGCGCAGGCGGCGACAGCCGCCTCGGCGGAACGACGCAGGTTCGCGTCGTCGAAGTTGACCAGGCGGTTCGCCGTGGCGCGCACCTCGCGGCGCTGACGCAGAGTTTCCCAGTTGAGCACCGTGTTGGTGGCGCCCATATGCACCAGCATCGCGCCGATAGCGTCGCCGTCACGGATAACGACGCGGTGTACCCCGCGGACTTCGCGCGCCTTGGCCGCAACACCGAGGCGTCCGGCCGCTCCGACAAGCGCCAAAGCAGCCTCGTTGCCGGGGCAGACCACCTCCAGCGCCGCCGAGCGGCCCGGATCGGTCAGGGTGCCGTGAGCGAGGAACGCGCCGCGCCAGACGGCGGCGATCTCTTCCTTCGAGCCCGTGGTCAGACGGTTGGGCAGACCACGGATCGGTCGACGACGGGCATCCAGCAGGCCGGTCTGACGCGCCAGCGTCTCGCCGCCTTCGATGACCTGTACGAGGTAATGGCTGGACTGACGAATGCCGGTGGCGGCGATGACCTGCAGGGCGCTGCGCACCCCGTAGAGTTCGGCGAGGTCTTTGCGCACCCGTCGCGCCAGGATGGCGGTGTCAAGTTCGGATTCAATCGCGATTCGGCTGCTGATCATGTGCAATCCGCCCGAGAACCGGAGAATTGTGGCCAGTTCGGCCGCGCGCACGGTGGTCTTGGAGACCTCCACGCGCGAAAGTTCATCTTTAACGTCGGCGGTGAGTGCCAATCGCTTTTCCATTCTCTTGATCAGTTGCGTGAGGTCTAAGTGGTGAAAGCCCGGCGAAGTAGCGGAGGCTGCTCCCGGGCTCGCTTATTCGCGACCGAGGTCGCGGTGCTTGATATTGACCACGACACCGGGAAGCTTTTCCAAGCGGGATGCCAGCTCTTTGGCCATGGCGACGGAGCGGTGCTTGCCTCCGGTACACCCGATACCGATGGTGGCATGGCGTTTGTTTTCCCGCTGGTAGCCAGCCAACACGGGAGCCAGGGCGGCGGCGTAGTGGTCGATGAAATCGAGGGCACCAGTTTGGGCGAGTACAAAGTCTCTCACCTCCGGGTCGACGCCGGTGTGTGCGCGCAACTCGGGGATCCAGAACGGATTCGGCAGGAAGCGGGCATCCGCGACCAGATCGACGTCGGTCGGCAGGCCATATTTGAAGCCGAAGCTCATGATGGTCAGCTGCACACCCGCGCTGCCCTCGGCCGCGAACCGCTCGGTGATCGTCGTCGCCAGCTGGTGCACGTTCAGGTCGGACGTGTCGATGACGAGGTCGCTGGACTCCCGCACGGCGAGCAGTCGGGACCGCTCCGCCGCGATGCCGTCGAGAAGGGTGCCGTCGCCCTGCAGCGGATGCGGGCGGCGCACGGATTCGAAACGACGTACGAGCGCGTCATCGCGGGCTTCGAGAAAGATGACCTGCACCTGGGTGCCGCCGCGCAGCTGCTGCACGGTCTCCAAAAAGTCACCGAACAGGTCGCGCCCCCGAATATCGACGACCGCTGCGATTCTGGGCAGGTTGGTGCCGGCCCGTTCGACCAGATCGACCAGGGGCCGCAGCATTTGCGGCGGCAGATTATCGACGACATACCAGTCGAGGTCTTCCAGCGCATTGGCTACGGTGGAGCGTCCCGCCCCGGACATTCCCGTGACGATCAGCACTTCCTGCTTGTCGGGGTCCGTAGTCATTCTTGGAAATCGCCTTAATGAGAAGTTGGTGGATGCTCAAGCCTACCCAGCGCCGGGGGGTTCAGATTTCGTTCAGGCGCGCAGGTGGGCGTGGACCGACTCGGCCAGCACCGGGCCGATGCCGCGAACATCCGCTATTTCAGCGGCCGAGGCGACCTTGAGCCGCGCCACCGACCCGAAATGTTGTAGCAGTACTTTCACCCGGGCCGGGCCGAGTCCGGCGATTTCACCCAGAATCGAGGAAATATCCTTCTTGCGTCGAATCCGCTGATGTGCGATCGCGAACCGGTGTGCTTCATCGCGGATGCGCTGGATGAGAAATAGCGCATCGCTGTTGCGGGGCAGGATCACCGGATAGTCGGAGTCGGGCAACCAGATCTCTTCGAGCCGCTTAGCGATTCCACAGAGTTGGATGCCGGTGACGCCCGACTCGGCGAGTGCGCGTCTGGCGGCGGCGACCTGCGGTTGGCCACCATCAACGATGAGCAGGTTCGGCTGGTACTTGAACTTGGCGCGCTTCTGCTCTCCCGGTGCGATGTCGGTCAGGTCGGTCTCGACCGCCACATTTCCGGAGGCCGCATCCGCGTGGACGGACTCGGGTTTCAGGTAGGCGAGCCGTCGGGTGAGGATCTGATAGATCGAGTCGGTGTCGTCGGTTGATTCGGGGATGTTGAACCGTCGGTATTCGTCTTTGCGGGGCAGCCCGTCTTCGAAGACCACCATGGAGGCGACGATATTGGTGCCGCTCAGGTGCGACACGTCGTAGCACTCCATGCGCAGCGGCGCGGCTGGCATTTCAAGGGCTTCCTGGATGTCTTCGAGGGCTTTGGAGCGTGCCACGAAGTCCGAGCTCCGCCGGGTCTTGTAGAGCATGAGCGCCTGCTTGGCGTTGTTGGTAGCCGTCACGAGCAGCGCCGCCTTCTCGCCGCGCTGCGCCGCCACGAGCCGCACCTTGCGCCCCGCCACGTCGGCCAGCCAGGTTTCCAGGGCTTCGGCATCATCGGGCAGTTCGGGCAGCACGATCTCGCGCGGCGGTTTGCTGTCATGGTTGTAGGCCGTTTGCATCATGGAGTCGATGAGCTCACTCATAGTGACATCGAGCTCCTTGTCGACCATCCAACCGCGCACACCGCGGATGCGCCCGCCCCGGACGATAAACAACTGCACAGCCGCGGCGAGTTCGTCTTGCTCAATGGCGAACAGGTCGATGTCGACGTTGTCGCGCAGCACGACGGCGCTCTTCTCGAGCACGGCGTTGAGCGCGCGCACCTGGTCGCGCCGTTTGGCGGCGATTTCGTACTGTTGGGCGACAGCGGCGTCTTTCATCTCCTGGGTGAGTTCGTTGATGAGCTTTTTATCGTGGCTGCCCATGAAGCTCACGAACTCGTTGACGATTGTGCGGTGATCCTCGATGGACACCAGACCGGAGCAGGGGCCGAAGCAGCGCCCGATCTGGCCAGCGAAGCACGGCTTGCCACTCTGCATCGCCCGCTTGTAGTTGGCGTTGTTGCAGGTACGGATGGGAAATGCCTTGAGCATGAGTTCGATGGTTTCGTACACGGCCCACACCTTGGGATACGGTCCGAAATAACGGGCGCCCTTGATGCCCTCGGTGCGCGTAACAAGGGCGCGCGGAGCCTCATCGGCGAGGGTGACCGCGAGATACGGGTAGGACTTATCGTCCTTGAACTGCACATTGAACGGCGGATCGAACTCGTTGATCCACATCCACTCGAGTTGCAGGGCCTCGACCTCGGTGCCGACAACCGTCCACTCCACACCCGTTGCGGTGGTCACCATTCGTCTGGTGCGCTCGTGCAGGCTGTGCAGCGGCGCGAAGTAGTTGCTCAGCCGCGCGCGCAGGTTCTTGGCCTTACCGACGTAGAGGATACGCCCGGTCTCGTCCCGGAACCGGTAGACGCCGGGGGTCGTAGGAATCTCGCCCGTTTTCGGGCGATAGCTCAGGGCATCAGACATGGCCGTCCGGTTGCCTAGCCGGCAGCCAGGACCTCCTTGAGGAAGGAACCGGTGAAGCTCTTCTTGACCGTGGCGAGGTGTTCGGGGGTGCCGGTGGCGAGCACTTTTCCGCCGCCGGAACCGCCCTCCGGACCGAGGTCGATCACCCAGTCGGCCGACTTGATGACGTCGAGGTTGTGCTCGATCACGATGACGGTGTTGCCCTTATCGACGAGGCTGTTCAGCACGAGCAGCAATTTACGCACGTCTTCGAAGTGCAGGCCCGTGGTGGGCTCGTCGAGTACGTACACGCTGCGGCCGTTGGAACGGCGCTGCAGCTCGGTGGCGAGCTTGACCCGCTGGGCCTCGCCGCCGGACAGGGTCGTGGCGCTCTGACCGAGGCGAACGTAGCCGAGGCCGACCTCGACGAGCGTCTTCAAAAAGCGATGGATCGATGAGATCGGTTCGAAGAAGTCGGCCGCTTCGCTGATCGGCATGTTGAGCACCTCGGCAATGTTCTTGCCTTTGTAGTGCACGGTCAGTGTGTCGCGGTTGTAGCGGTCTCCCCCGCATACCTCGCAGGCCACGTACACGTCGGGGAGAAAGTTCATCTCGATCTTGATGGTGCCATCGCCCGAGCAGGCTTCGCAGCGGCCACCCTTGACGTTGAAACTGAACCGGCCGGGCAGGTAGCCGCGGGTCTTCGATTCGATGGTTTCGGAGAACAGTGTGCGGATCTTGTCGAACACTCCGGTGTAGGTGGCCGGGTTGGAGCGCGGGGTGCGCCCAATGGGCGCCTGGTCGACGTGGATGACCTTGTCCAGCTGCTCCAGACCGGTGACCCTGGTGTGTTTGCCGGGTAGTTTGCGGGCACCGTTGAGCCGGTTGGCGAGCACCCGGTAGAGAATGTCGTTGACCAGCGACGATTTGCCGGAGCCGCTGACCCCGGTGACGGCAGTGAAGGTGCCAAGCGGAAAAGTCACCGACACCTTCTGCAGGTTGTTGGCCTCGGCACCGGTCACGCCGATGAGACGTTCTGGGTCGATCGGGCGCCGTGTCGTGGGAGTAGCAATGGACTTGCGCCCGGCCAGATAGTCACCGGTGAGGGATTTCGTATTGGCAAGCAGGTCTGAATAGGAGCCGGAGTGCACAACGTGCCCCCCGTTGACGCCGGCGCCCGGACCGATGTCAACGATCCAGTCGGCGGTCTTGATGGTGTCTTCGTCGTGTTCGACCACGATGAGGGTATTACCGAGGTCGCGCAGGGTGACGAGCGTCTCGATCAGGCGCCGATTGTCGCGCTGGTGCAGGCCGATGCTCGGTTCGTCGAGCACGTAGAGCACCCCGGTGAGACCGGAACCGATTTGGGTGGCCAAACGGATGCGCTGCGCCTCACCGCCCGAAAGCGTCGCCGCCGCGCGGGACAGGTTCAGGTAGTTCAGCCCGACCCGGATGAGGAAGTCGAGGCGCGCACGAATCTCGCGCAGAACCTGGGCGGCGATGGCCGCCTCCCGATCGGTCAGGGTGAGCTCGTCCATGAACTCGCGGGCGTCGCTCAAGCTGAGCGCGCAGACATCCGCAATGCTCGCGTCGTGCACGAGCACGGCGAGTACCTCAGGCTTGAGCCGGGTGCCACCGCACACGTGGCAGTCAACCTCGCGCAGGTATTCGGACCAGCGCTGACGCTGCGTGTCGCTCTCGGCCTGCAGGTACTGGCGTTCGATGTAGGGCACAACCCCCTCGAAACCGGACGTGTAGCTCATCTCGCGGCCGTAGCGGTTCTTCCACTTGACGCGCACCTCGAAGTTGTCGCCGCGCATGACGGCGTTCTGCACCTCACTGGTCAAATCGCCCCACGGCGTGTCGAGCGAGAAGTCCAGGTCGCGGGCAAGGCCGTCGAGCAGTTTCTCGTAGTACTGGAACAGCCCCTTACCCTGCGTGGTCCAGGGCAGTACGACGCCCTCGGCGATGCTCAGATCGGGGTCACCGAGCAGCAGGTCTTCGTCGACGGACATGCGGGTGCCGAGGCCGGAGCACTCCGGGCAGGCGCCGAACGGGGCGTTGAACGAGAAGGTGCGCGGTTCGATTTCGGTCAGCTGCACCGGGTGGTTGTTCGGGCAGGACAACTTCTCGGAGTAGTTCTGCCAGGCCTTGTCGCCTTCTTCATCGAGAAAGTTGATCTGCACCAGGCCGTCGGTGAGTTTGAGAGCCGTTTCGAGCGAGTCGGTGAGGCGACTGAGCAGCTCGGGGCCGGCGACCAGGCGGTCAACAATGACGGCGATGTCGTGCTTCTGCTGCTTCTTGAGCGTGGGTGGTTCGCTCAGCTGAATCTGCGCGCCGTCGACGATCGCGCGAGAATATCCCCCGCCGGCGAGTTCCTGGAACAGGTCGACGAACTCGCCCTTCTTCTGCGAGACGACCGGACTGACCACCTGGTAGCGGATGCCCGCCTTCAACTCCATCAGCTGGTCGGCGATTTGCTGCACGGTCTGGGACCGGATGACCTCGCCACAGATAGCGCAGTGCGGTACACCGATACGGGCCCAGAGCAGCCGCATGTAGTCGTAAATCTCGGTGATGGTGCCGACCGTGGACCGCGGGTTGCGGTTGGTTGACTTCTGGTCGATCGAGACCGCCGGGCTCAGGCCCTCGATGAAGTCGACGTCGGGGCGATCGACCTGGCCGAGGAACTGCCGGGCATAGGCTGAGAGCGACTCGACGTAGCGGCGCTGCCCCTCGGCGAAGATCGTGTCGAAGGCCAACGATGACTTGCCCGAACCCGAAAGCCCGGTGAAAACCACGAGGGAATCGCGGGGAATCTCCAGATCAACGTTGTGGAGGTTGTGCACGCGGGCTCCGCGCACACTGAGTTTCGGACCTGTTGCTACCTGCGTAATCGACACCTAATAAGTCTATGCAACGCCACCGACACCGCCGTACAACGACCGCCGCCGAGAGCGAACACACGGCTGCCCACATATTGTTACGGTGTATGTATATACACGGTAGTTATTAGCCGTCTGAATCGCCGGAGGTCGTATGTCCGTTCGTCAGAGCCTGCTCGCCATCCTCAACCAGGGGCCGTGCTACGGCTACCAGTTGCGGGCCGAGTTCGACCGTCGCACCGGGTCGACCTGGCAGCTCAACGTGGGTCAGATCTACAACACCCTCGACCGACTCGAGCGGGACGGCCTGGTGCAGAAGGCAGACATCGACGCCGATGGCCAGAACTACGTCGAGATCACGGCTGCCGGCAGCGCGGAGGTCGCCGACTGGCTCGGCTCCCCCGTGGTGCGCACCATGGCCACCCGCGACGAGCTCGCCATCAAGCTCGCGATCGCCGTGACGCTGCCGGGCGTCGACATCGCCCAGGTGATCCAGGTACAGCGCACCGCAACAATGCGCACCCTGCAGGAGTTGACTCGCACCAAGAACGCTACCGCCGACCCGGAATCCTCCGATCAGTTGGCCTGGCTGCTCGTGATCGACTCACTCATCTTCGCCGCCGAGGCCGAGGCCCGGTGGCTCGACCACTCGGAGAACCGGCTCGCCCAAGCGCGAACCGCCGGCCTGGCCGCTCCCCTGCCGCTGAACACCGACGTGCCCAAGCGCGGTCGCCCGGCCAAGGCGCACGTCGGCGCCTGACTGAGGGACAGCGGCTTAGCCCGATCTCGGCCAGGGAACTCGCGACACTGCGCCGTCGTAGCCTCGGCTTCGTGATTCAGGATTTCTTCCTGTCGATGGCGAGCACCACCCCCGACGCGGAACCAACCCAGACAGAGCCAGACCACGTGCCGACGCTCGTTGCCGTCTGCGGTGCACTCAGGGCCGGCGCGACATCCGGGCTGGGAGGGCAGCATCCGCTCTCGCGGCACTCATTAGGGACGACGGCACTCATTAGGGATGAAGGCACTCGTTGCTACGAATGCCTTGACACCTAACGAGTGCCGCGAGACCCGACGAGTGCCACCACGTGAGGGAACGAACAGCCGGTGACCCTGTGGGACCGATGCCGGCTCGCGAGGCTCTCCAGCGCGGTTACTGCAGGTGGCCGGCCTTCTCCATCTGCCGCAGTTCGCGCTTGAGCTCGGAGAGCTCATCGCGCAGGCGCGCGGCAAGCTCGAACTTGAGCTCCCCGGCGGCCTCGAGCATCTGCGAATTGAGGTCGGCGATGATCGATTCGAGGTCGTTGGCGCCGTTCGCGGCCAGGCCGACCCGGCGGTTCGGCGCCCCGGTCTTGCGGCGGGCATCGCGACCGGCGAGCAGCTCGGCCGTGTCGGCCTCCTCGCGGGCGAGGGCCTCGGTGATGTCGCCGATGCGTTTGCGCAGCGGGGTCGGGTCGATGCCGTGCAGGGTGTTGTATGCGACCTGCTTCTCTCGGCGCCGGTCGGTCTCATCGATGGCTTTCTCCATCGAGGCGGTGAGGCGGTCGGCATACATGTGCACCTCTCCCGACACGTTGCGGGCGGCGCGGCCGATGGTCTGAATGAGTGACGTGGCGGAACGCAGGAATCCTTCCTTGTCGGCGTCGAGGATGGCGACAAGTGACACCTCGGGCAGGTCGAGGCCCTCACGCAGCAGGTTGATGCCGACAAGTACGTCGTAGATGCCGGCTCGCAGCTCGGTGAGCAGTTCCACCCGGCGCAACGTGTCGACGTCGGAGTGCAGGTAGCGCACTCGCACCCCGGCTTCGGTGAGGAAGTCGGTGAGGTTCTCGGCCATCTTCTTGGTGAGGGTCGTGACGAGCACGCGTTCGTTGCGTTCGGTGCGCTTCTTGATTTCTTCGAGCAGGTCGTCAATCTGCCCGGCGCTCGGCTTGATGACGATTTGCGGGTCGATCAGGCCGGTCGGGCGAATGATCTGCTCGACGATGCCGTCGGCGATACCCATCTCGTACTTGCCCGGCGTCGCCGACAGGTAGACGGTCTGGCCGACCCGGTTCTTGAACTCGTTGAATTTGAGGGGTCGGTTGTCCAGCGCGCTCGGCAGTCGAAAGCCGTGGTCGACGAGGGTGCGCTTCCGCGAGGAGTCCCCCTCGTACATGGCGCCGATCTGCGGGACGGTCACGTGCGATTCATCGATGACCATCAGAAAGTCGTCGGGAAAATAGTCGAGCAGGCAGTGCGGGGCCTCGCCGGGTTCGCGCGCGTCGATGTGGCGGGAATAGTTCTCGATGCCGGAGCAGAAGCCGATCTGCTCCATCATCTCCAGGTCGAAGGTGGTGCGCATGCGCAGCCGCTGGGCCTCGAGCAACTTGCCCTCGCGTTCGAGCACCTCCAGGCGTTCAGCCAGTTCGACTTCGATGGTGCCGATGGCGCGACGCATGACGTCGTCGCTCGCGACGTAGTGTGACCCGGGAAAAACGGAGACCGAATCGAGTTTCTTGACGATGTCGCCGGTGAGCGGATGCAGGCTGTAGAGCCCCTCGATCTCATCACCGAACATCTCGATACGAATGGCGAGCTCTTCGTACATGGGGATGATCTCAATCGTGTCGCCGCGCACCCGAAAATTGCCTCGGGAGAAGTCGACGTCGTTGCGCTTGTATTGCATCGCCACAAATTTGCGCACCAGCCAGTCGCGACTGACTTTTTGACCCACCTGCAGCGCGATCATGGCATCAAGGTAGCCTTGCGGCGTGCCGAGCCCGTAGATGCACGATACGGTCGACACCACGATGACGTCGCGGCGGCTCAGCAGCGAATTGGTGGTGGAGTGCCGCAGCCGTTCCACCTCTTCATTGATCGAGGAGTCTTTCTCGATGAACGTGTCCGTCTGCGGAACGTAGGCCTCTGGCTGGTAATAGTCGTAGTACGAGACGAAGTATTCCACCGCGTTGTTGGGCATGAGGTCGCGAAATTCGTTGACCAGCTGGGCTGCGAGAGTCTTGTTGTGGGCCAATACGAGCGTGGGGCGTTGCACCTGCTCGATCAGCCAGGCGGTTGTGGCCGATTTTCCGGTTCCGGTGGCGCCGAGCAGAACAATGTCGGTTTCGCCGGCATTGATGCGGGCGGTCAGGTCGGCGATGGCGGACGGCTGGTCACCGCTCGGCGTGTACTCACTGACCACTTCAAACGGGTTCACAGAGCGCGTGGGTTCCATGTTCCTATTCTACAAACGGGGTCTGACAGTCAGCCTCCGGGCGCGTTACGGCGCGCGGGTGCCGTCGGTCGCTTCCACCCCGCGAGCCTCGGCCACGCGAGCCTCGGCCACGCGAGCCTCGGCCGCGCACGCGCGCGTCCACACCGCGTCGACCTGGGCCAGAGTCGCGTCGATGGTGCCGTTGTTGTCGATCACGACATCGGCCAGGGCGAGGCGGTCCGCATCACTCGCCTGCGCGGCAATGCGGTGGGTAGCTTCCTCGCGGGTGAGTCCACGCAACTCCACCATGCGCTCGATTCGGACCTCAGCATCTGCGTGCACGACAACGATCAGATCAAACGTGACCAGACCGCCGGCGATGGCTTCGGCCAGCAGCGGAACGTCGTACACAACGATGGCGTGCGGGTCGGCGGCACCCGCTGCAGCGACCCGGTCGCGGGTGAGTCGTCGTACCGCCGGATGCGTGATGGCATTCAGCCGCTCCCTCCGGTTCGGGTCGCTGAAAATGATGGCACCCAGCGCTGGTCGATTCAGCGTGCCATCGGCCAGCAAGATAGCGTCACCGAACTCGGTGGCAATCGCGGCGAGGCCGGGCGTGCCGGGTTCGACCACTTCACGGGCCAGCTGGTCGGCGTCGATCCCGACGGCGCCCAAGGAGGCCAGCCGCTTCGCCACGGTGCTCTTGCCCGACGCGATCCCGCCGGTCAGCCCAATCAAATACATTCCGCCATGCTATCCGCTGCGCCGCCGCGCGTGACGAGCGGATGCGACCGGCTGCACCGAAAACGAACTGCGGGCATCGGCCTACTCGAGGGCCCGCTGGATCTTGGCCAGGAGGGTCTCAACGTTGACGTCAGGCTCGTTCATCGCGACCACCGGCTGTTCCGGGTCGCTGTCAATCGTGTCCTGTTCCTCGTTCGTGAGAGCAACCGGGGCGAGGACCAGCACGGGAATGTGCTGCGTACTGGCATGATCCCGAAGCGCGCGAAGCATCTTGAGGCCACCCAGTTGTTCCATCACAAGGTTGACCAGAATCAGGTCAGGGGCCAAGGCCACAGCGTCGGCAATGCCAGCCGCCCCGGTGGCCGCGGATTCGACGTGAAAGGCCGATTCGTGCAAGTAAGCGGTGACCTGGTTGACGGTTTCGTCGTCCTCGTCGACGATGAGGATGGTGCGCGTGCGCGGCCGATCCGGGCGAAGACCCAGCAGTATGAGAGAACTCTGCAACTCGGCTTGCTGGAGCGGTTTCTCCAGAACGGCAGCAGCACCCCGCCTCAGCGCCATGCCCATGTCAGTCAGGCCCGCAATAACAATGACCGGTATGGATGTCAGCCCGAGCGAATCTTGCAGCTGCAGCAGGAATTTCCAGCCGTCCATTCCGGGAAGGTGCACATCAAGGGTGATCAGGCTCAGCGGAACACGCCGAGCAATGTCGAGAGCCTCCTCGCCGCTGGCAACCGTGAGCACCCGAAACCCCTCCGTCTCCAGGAACACGCGCAGGAGCGCGGCCGATGTGGGATCCTCCTCGACGACGAGCGCCGTCGCGTGGCTGTCCGCGGTGTCGCTGCTGACGGCTGCTTTGGCGACGCTGGGCGGCGCGTCGGCGAAGGCAGCGTCGCCCCCCGTGCCGCCGTTGTCTGAGGGACAAAAACTGTTCATGCAATTCTCCGATGGGGCTGTGGTTCGTGAAACTGGTGTGCACGGGCGCATTCATCCAGAAAACAGGGTTTCGTGGGGAAATTGGACGTGCGCGGCAATCCTGAAGATATCGGGACGCGCTGAAAGGAGGATATATCCTCACCATTAGGTATAGCACGAAGTGTTCCGAGACCCACAGTCAAGCTGAATACGAATACGAATACGAATACGACGGATGCTCAGTGGACTCCGGCATCCGGCTCAGCCGCAGTCGGTGCGGAAACCGTCCTTGTAAAATCCATCCGTTGCACAACGAAGCGGGCCGCACCCCGAAGGATGCGGCCCGCTGCTGAACGTCGTGCGGTGGTGCTAGTTGCCGCCGGAGAGCTTCTCGCGGAGAGCCGCGAGTGCTTCGTCGTCGGCGAGCGTGCCGGCGCCAGCCGACTCGCTCGAGAAGGCCGAGCCGGCCGGTGCAACGTCGCTGGGGGCAGCGATCTCGTCGTTCGCGGTCGAAACCTGCTTCTTGTGGGCTTCCCAGCGAGCCTGGGCAGCAGCGTAGTCCTGCTCCCACTTTTCGCGCTGCTCGTCAAAGCCTTCGCGCCACTCGTTGGTCTCGGAGTCGAAGCCTTCGGGGTACTTGTACTGGCCCTTGTCGTCGTACTCGGTGAGCATTCCGTAGAGCGCCGGGTCGAACTCGGTGCCGTCGGGGTCGACGCCATCGTTGGCCTGCTTGAGGCTCAACGAGATGCGGCGACGCTCGAGGTCGATGTCGATGACCTTGACGAAGACCTCGTCGCCGACCGAGACAACCTGCTCGGCGAGCTCGACGTGCTTGCCGGAGAGCTCGCTGATGTGCACGAGGCCCTCGATGCCCTCGGCCACGCGAACGAACGCGCCGAACGGAACGAGCTTGGTGACCTTACCCGGTGCAACCTGGCCGATGGCGTGGGTGCGGGCGAAGACCTGCCACGGGTCTTCCTGCGTTGCCTTGAGCGACAGTGAGACGCGCTCGCGCTCGAGGTCAACTTCGAGGATCTCGACGGTGACTTCCTGGCCGACTTCAACGACCTCGCTGGCGTGCTCAATGTGCTTCCAGCTGAGCTCGGAAACGTGAACCAGGCCATCGACGCCGCCGAGGTCGACGAACGCGCCGAAGTTGACGATCGAGGAGACGACGCCCTTGCGGACCTGTCCCTTCTGGAGGTTGTTGAGGAACGTGGTGCGGCTCTCGCTCTGCGTCTGCTCGAGCAGGGCGCGGCGCGACAGCACAACATTGTTGCGGTTCTTGTCGAGTTCGAGAATCTTGGCTTCGATCTCCTGGCCCAGGTACGGGGTCAGGTCGCGAACGCGGCGCAACTCGATGAGCGATGCGGGCAGGAAGCCACGCAGGCCGATGTCGACGATGAGCCCACCCTTGACGACCTCGATGACCGAACCGGTGACAACACCGTCGGACTCCTTGATCTTCTCAACGTCTCCCCATGCACGCTCGTACTGAGCGCGCTTCTTGGAGAGGATGAGGCGGCCTTCTTTGTCTTCTTTCTGAAGAACGAGAGCCTCGACCAGGTCGCCGACCTTGACAACCTCGGAGGGGTCAACGTCGTGCTTGATGGAAAGTTCGCGGGAGGGAATGACACCCTCGGTCTTGTACCCAACGTCGAGGAGAACCTCGTCGCGGTCGATCTTCACGACGGTGCCCTCGATGAGGTCTCCGTCGTTGAAGAATTTCAGAGTCTTTTCGACCGCGGCAAGAAAGTCTTCAGCAGATCCAATGTCGTTGATGGCGACCTGCTTGGGTGCCCGTTCGGTCGTTGCGATTGTCATGTAGTAGTTGCTCCAGGATGGACATAATCGGGCCACACGCGAACAGTTGTTCAGGTGTTTTGGATGCTCCGCGGTACAGAACGACCGGGCAGCACTCCGCGCATGGCAGCGGATAGGGCATCACAAATGTGACACTCCATACTAACTACCCGCGGAGACGAGGGGCAACTCGACATTCGGCGCGGTTCCGGGCTGCCCACCGCCGGTCAGCGATTACGGGCCGACAACGATGTGGCCGACCGCGCCGCGTTCGGCATCCGTCATGGCGTGCGTCACGAACGGATAAGTCCCTGCCTCGGGAAAGCTCCGTTCGACAAACCCGCCCTGCGCCGGCGCGAGACCGAGCGTCTGACTGCCGCCGGTACCGGTGCTGCCGCCGTCACGCAGCAGGTAGTCGCCCTCCGCGTAAACCGTGTCGAACCGCCCGCCGACGACGTGGAAGGAACTCGCCAGGTTGGGCCCGGCATCCAGTACCCAGAAGCGGATGCGCTCCCCCACCTGCGCCCGCAGGGGCTGCTCCTAGTACTGGTTGGCGTAGCCGTTGAAGACGACGAGGTCGGGGGTGGCGGCGGCGATCTTGTCGGAATCGGCAATGCCGCCCTGCGGCCCGAGGTAGAACTCGGACTGGACGAGCAGGTATTCCCGGTCGACCGGATCAAGCCCGGCGGGGTCGATCACGACCGCCCCGAACATGCCGTTTGCGATGTGCAGCGACATCGGCATCGTGGACCAGTGGTAGAGCCAGATGCCCGACCGAGTGGCCGTGAATGAGTACTCGAGGGTTTCGCCCGGCTCGATTGTGCGCATCGGACCGTCGGGGGCCAGGGCACCGGCGTGGAAGTCCAGGGAATGGCCGGTCGTGGCATCGTTGATCAGGGTGATCGTGATCGTGAACGTGTCGCCGACCCTCCCGCGCAGGGTGGGACCGGGCGCGGTGCCGTTGAACGGCCACAGTTTCTGAGTCATCCCGGGCGCGACCTCGACCTCGACCTCGGTGTCGCCGACTCGGAAGGTGTAGTCGTGATGGGTGCCCTGCGCCGCCGGCGGCAACGCGGCGTCGCGCGCCTCGAATCCGGGCGACGGGTCGGCCTGGGAAGCGAGGTCGTCGGCGGCAGATGCTGCCCGGGCGGTTGCGCCGGAATCAGCACGGCCTGTGTGGTGGGCCGCAGCATCCGTAGCCGCAGCATTGGTTGAACCATCGCCGGCGACGTTGATCTGCAGCACCATGCCCATCTGGCGGTGCCCCGCAATGGAACACCAGCCTGCACTGCCGGCGGTCATGATTCCGGCGTCGACGGTAACGGTCTCCCCCGTGGCAAGCCGGCCCGAGGTCACCCCGTTCGCCAGGGTGAGGTCATGCACGACGGTGTCGTCGTTGGTGACGGTGAGTTCGAGCCGATCCCCGGCGGGCACGGTCAGGCTCGACGGTGAGAAACGCATGTCGAACATCGTCACGGTCAGCTCGGTGACCTCACCAGAGGCGACGGTCACGGCGTCCCGGGCGCTGACCGATGCCGCACCGACCCCGGCCGTGACCGGGTCGAGGGCGACGCCCGCGGTGACGGCCCAGCACTTCTTGATGGCGATGGCCCGTTCGAGCACGATCAGGGTACCGACGAAGCCGAACACCATGAGCGCGTCATGGAACGCGGCCATGCGGTCGGCGAGCGGTGGCACGTCGAAGCCGAGCAGGGCGGTCGCCGCGTACAGCCCGAGCAGCAGCGACGCCCCGGCTGGAGCCAAAAACAGAAAACGGATGCCCGAACGATCGATCAGGGCGCGCTCGGGCTTCGGCCGGGGCTGCGAATGCGCGGGGACGACTTCCGCAGGGAGAGTGCCGGTCGTAGCTACAGTGCCGGTCTTAGCTACAGTAACGGTCTTAGCTACAGTAACGGGGTCGGACGGGAACGACTCGGGCGACGCACCCCCTCAGTTGACCGAGCCGAGTAGGCCCGCTGGGGACTGCGTCGCCGACGCCGGGTCAGGCCAGTGCCGACCGCAGGGTGTCGAGGCCAACGCCGCCGAGGTCGAGGGCACGCCGGTGAAAGTTTTTGATCGAGAAGTTTGCGCCCTCGCGGGCGGCGCACTCGTCGCGGAGTTGCTCCCAGATGCGCTGCCCCACCTTGTACGACGGAGCCTGGCCGGGCCAGCCGAGGTACCGGTTGACCTCGAACTTGACGAAGCTCGCGTTCATGTTGACGTTCCGGCCGAGAAAGTCGAAGGCGTACTCCGCGGTCCACGGGCCCGAACCGTCTGGCAGGGTTTTGCCCAGGTGCACGCCAATGTCGAGAACGACGCGCGCCGCGCGCATCCGCTGCCCGTCGAGCATGCCGAGACGGTTCGCCGGGTCGTCGAGATAACCGAGTTGCTCCATCAGGCGTTCGGCGTAGAGCGCCCAGCCCTCGGCGTGCCCCGACGTACCGGCTAGTTGGCGGCGCCAGGTGTTGAGCTTGGCCCGGTTGTAGACGGCCTGGCCGATCTGCAGGTGATGGCCGGGCACACCCTCGTGGTAGACGGTGGTCAGTTCTCGCCAGGTGTCGAATTCGGTCACGCCGACGGGCACCGACCACCACATGCGGCCGGGCCTGGTGAAATCATCGGTCGGGCCGGTGTAGTAGATGCCGCCCTCCTGCGTGGGGGCGATCATGCACTCGATCGTCTTGATCGCGTCGGGGATGTCGAACTGCGTTTCGGCCAGGTCTGCCACGGCCTTATCGCTGGTCTTCTGCATCCATTCCTGCAAAGCCTGGGTGCCGTGCAGCTTGCGGCTCGGATCCGTGTCCAGATACGCGATCGCCTCGAGCACGCTCGCGCCCGGCTTGATCTGGTCGGCCACCTTCTCCTGCTCCCGGGTCATGCGGGCGAGCTCTTCGATGCCCCACTCGTAGGTTTCGTCGAGGTCGATCGTCGCCCCGAGGAAACGTCGGGAGGCGAGGGTATACAGATCGCGACCGATAGCGTCCTCGGACGTGGCTTTGCCCTCGAGTTCGGTTCTGAAAAAGGTCGCGAGTGTGTCGTAGGCGGCGGCTGAACGGCGGGCGCCGAGGCCCACGTCGTGCGCGAGAGAGATGGGCAGGGAGCCGTCGTCCAGGGCCGCGCTAGCAGCGAACTCAGCGAAGAACCCGTCCTGTGCGGCGTGGCGCTCGGCCTGGGCGAGTACCTCCCGCACCTGGCGGCGAGCCGGCGTCACTCCGCGTTCGATGCCGAGTCGGAGGGTCGCGATGTACCCGTCGATGGCGGCCGGAAGATTACCCAACCGGGATGAGATGTTGGCCCAGTCATCGACGGTCTTGGTGGGCATGAGGTCGAAGATCTCGCGAATCTCCTGCGCTGGCGACGCGATCACGTTGAGGTCGCGGAGCTGCAGCTGAGCGTCAGAGCTTTCGACGCTGAGTGACAACTCGCTGCGGAGGTCGGTCTGCGTGACGTCATCGACGCTGTCGACCGGCCGAGCGGCATCCAGCTGTGCGATCGTTTTTTTCGCCTCGTCGACGAAACGTTCGTGGCCGGCGGGTGAGTAATCACCGTAGCGGCCGTCACCCCCTGCGCGGCCGATGTACGTGCCCACCGTGGGGTCAAGCTCGACGAGGGTGTCAACCCACTCTTCGGCGATCTGATCGATGGCCGTTGGAGTGCGCTGGGTGTCGTTTGTCATGCTCCCGAGCCTAAAACACGACAACTCGATGCGAGCCCCCCACTTGGGGAAATCGCCGGTCACCCGCCGATGATGCTCGCACCGCGATCAACGGAGCCTGATCAACGGCTCGCGATCAACGGCTCGCGATCAACGGCTCGCGATCAGTGCGCCGCGACGTCCCAGTTCGGTCCTCGACCGATCTGTACCTCCAGGGGAACGAGCAGGTCGGCTGCCGATTCCATGTTGTGGGTAACCACCTGACGCAAACCATCCCATTCGCCCGGGGCGACATCGAAGATCAATTCGTCGTGCACCTGCAGCAGCATGCGAGAGTCCATCGAGGCATCCGTCAGGTCGGCGGCGATACCGTTCATCGCGATCTTCATGATGTCGGCCGCTGAACCCTGGATCGGCGCGTTGAGGGCCGCTCGTTCGGCGTTGTCGCGCAGCACCCGCTTGGGGCTGGCCAGGTCGGGGAATGGCCGGCGCCGGCCGAAGATGGTTTCGGTGTACCCGTCGACCTTGGCCTGCTCCACGACGTTGCGCAGGTAGTCGCGCACCGCGCCGAACCGCTCGAAGTAGTCAGTCATCAGCTGCTTGGCTTCCTTGGTGTCGATTCGCAGCTGGCGGGACAGCCCGAAGGCGCTGAGGCCGTAGGCCAGGCCGTAGCTCATGGCCTTGACCTTGCTGCGCATGTCACCGGTGACCTCGGCCGGATCGACACCGAAGATGCGCGAACCGACGAAACGGTGCAGGTCTTC
The DNA here is from genome assembly GCF_004402825.1 of Cryobacterium sp. Hz9. Lineage (NCBI taxonomy): Bacteria > Bacillati > Actinomycetota > Actinomycetes > Micrococcales > Microbacteriaceae > Cryobacterium > Cryobacterium sp. Hz9. The sequence continues at coordinate 217,925 of NZ_SOFC01000008.1, read as the reverse complement.
GCCGGCGTTGAACGCCTCGATCAGGCCGGCATCTTCGGAGAGGTGCGCCATGATGCGCATCTCGATCTGCGAATAGTCGGCGGTGAGGAGGCCCTCACTCTGCGCGCCGGCTTGGAACGCCGCCCGGATGCGTCGGCCTTCCTCGGTGCGCACCGGGATGTTCTGCAGGTTCGGGTCGTTCGACGAGATGCGGCCGGTCGTGGTGCCGATCTGCACGTAGGTCGTGTGGATGCGCCCGGTGGTATCGATGGCCTTGTCGAGGGTCTCCACGATCTGGCGCAGCTTGGTGGCATCGCGGTGTTTGAGGAGCAGATCGAGGAACGGATGGGGGTTGCTGGCCTGCAAGTCGGCGAGAGCACCGGCATCCGTTGAAAAACCGGTCTTGTTCGCGCGGGTCTTGGGCATTTCCAGCTGGTCGAACAGCACGTTTTGCAGCTGCTTGGGTGAGCCGAGGTTGACCTCGCGGCCGATCTCGGCGTAGGCGGCGGCGGCGAGGCTCGCTGTGCTGGCGCCAAGCTCGGCGGACAGCTCGGCGAGTTGCTCGTGCGAGACGCTGACGCCGGCGAGCTCCATATCGGCGAGGGCCAGCAGGGTCGGCAGCTCGATGTCGATGAGCAATTTGAGGGAGCCGGGGTCGAGGGTGGTTTCGACGGCGGCGAAAACGCGCAGGGTGTACCAGGCCTGCGCGGGCGCGCCGGCCTGCTTGGATTCATCGGGCACGAGCTGGTTGGGGTCGGCGACCGGCAGGGCTTCATCGAGGTAGCGCGACACGAGGTCGGCCAGGGATTTGTCTGGGCCGCCAGGGCGAATGAGCCAGGCACCGACCAGAGTGTCGAAAGCGAGGCCGTTGAAGGGCAGACCACTGCGCCGCAGCGCCTTCACCTGATGCTTGGCGTCGTTCAAAATCTTGGGGGCATCACCGGCGAGCCAGGCCTCGAACGGGGCGTAGTCCATGCGGCCGGGCTGCCAGGACAGGTTGATCGTCTCGGTCGGGCTGGCCAGGCCGAAGCCGATCGCCCGTCCGTCTTGCACCTCGACGGTGAGACCGAGCCCGGCCGGGTTCGCCGCGATGGCGCGATCCAGCCAGGACTGGAGTTCTTCGTCGAGCAGATCCTGCGCGATGGGCGCCTGCACGGCCGGTACTTCGTCGATGACTGCAGCGGCAACGGCAGATGCCGCTGCTGCGGGTTCTTCACCGGCCAGTTTGAGCACCCGGTCGAGCAGGGTTTTGAACTCAAGGCGGGTGAAAATGTCTCGCACAGCCGCGGTGTTCATCGGCCCGCGTTCCAGCGCAGCGACCGCGACGGGAAGCTCGAGGTCGGTGACGAGACGGTTGAGCCGGCGGTTGCGAATCGCGTTCTCTTTCTGCTCGCGGAGGTTGTTGCCGACGACGCCCTTGATCTCCTCGGCGTGTTCGAGGATGCCCGCGAGGCTGCCGTAGAGGCCGAGCCATTTCACGGCGGTCTTTTCGCCGACCTTGCTGATGCCGATCAGGTTGTCGCTGGTTTCGCCGACCAGGGCGGCGACGTCGGGGTACTGCTCGGGTTTGATGCCGTAACGTTCGAGCACCCGGGCCGGGTCGTAACGGGTGAGGGCCGACACGCCCTGGCTGGAGGGGTAGAGCAGCGTGACGGTCTCGTTGACCAGCTGGATGGCGTCACGGTCACCGGAGACGACGAGCACGTCGTAGCCGGCGGAGGTGCCCTCCACCGACAGGGTCGCGAGGATATCGTCTGCCTCGAAGTCTTCCTTGGTGATGGTCGTGATGTTCATCGCGGCGAGGGCTTCCTGCAGCAGGGGAATCTGGCCGAGGAACTCCGGCGGGGTCGCATTGCGCGTGCCCTTGTACTCGGGGTATTCCCGGGTGCGGAAGGAGGCGCGGGAGATGTCGAAGGCGACAGCAAGGTGGGTCGGCTTCTCGTTGCGCAGCAGGCTGAGCAGCATGGACAGAAAGCCGTGAATGGCGTTCGTGTGCTGCCCGGCATGGGTCTGGAAGCTGTCCACTGGCAGAGCGAAAAACGCCCGGAATGCCAGGGAATGGCCGTCGATGATCATCAGGGTAGGCTTTTCGGAGTCCAACACTCCCCCAGCCTACAAGTGTCTTCCCGCGTGGGCTCCCCGACCAAAGGTGATCATGTTCGATACGACTGACGACGCACTCGCCTGGGTTCAGCAGCGCGGCGCTGGCGACCTGGCCGACAAGATGGGGCTGGAGTTCACCGAATTCACCATTGACCGGGCCGTGGCACGAATGCCCGTGGCCGGTAACACGCAGCCAGCCATGCTCATGCACGGCGGCGCCTACGTCGTTCTCGGCGAGTCGCTTGGCTCAATGGCCGCGAATCTGCACGCCGGGCCGGGGAAACTCGCCGTGGGCATCGAGATCAACGCCTCGCACAACCGGTCAGCGACCTCCGGGTACGTCACCGGTGTCTGCACCCCGATTCACCTCGGCCGCACCCTCACCACGCACGAGATTGTGGTCACCGACGATGCCGGGCGGCGTTGCTCGACGATTCGCATCACGAACATCATCAAGGACCTGCCGCCGCGGGTCTAGGTCTGTCTGTTCAGGCTTCGGGCTCGACCAGGCTGATGAACGCACTCAGTTCGGCGACGCCGGCTGGAGTCACGGGTAGGTAGTCGGTCAGCGCGGGCGAATAGACCAGGTAGGCGGCCCATTTCGCCCGCGAGATGGCGACGTTGAGCCGATTCTTCATGATGAGGAACGCCATGCCGCGGGGCGCGTCATCGGCCGAGGACGCCGCGAGCGTGACGATGGCGACGGCGGCCTCCTGCCCTTGGAATTTGTCGACCGTTCCCACGCGAACGTCACGGTAACCGGCGACGGCCAGGGCCTCTCGAACCAGCACCAGCTGGGCGTTGTACGGGGTCACGACGATGACGTCGGCCTCGGTCAGGGGGGTGTCGACCCGATGGGTGGTCGGGTCGGTCCACCGGCGGCCGAGTGCGCGCCGCACGAGTGACACGACAGCATCCGCTTCTTCGGAAGACGCGATCGCATTGCCGGTGTGCACGACGGGGACCATGTGCAGGCCGGGCGTGATGCCGGCGAGTAGCCGGGTCGCGGTAATTGGGTCGGCACGCAGCAGGCCGCCGTAGGACAGCCGGGAGACGGGCGCGGTGACGGCCGGGTGCATACGCCGGCTCTCACTCAGGAAGTATCCGAGGTCGGTCGACAGCACGTCGTTTTCGGCCGCAACCCAGCCGAGCGCAGACTGGTCGATGGGCTCGGGGTGCGTGCCCTGGCTGACCTGCGGCAGCTGCTGCGGGTCGCCGAGCAGCAGCAGGTTACGTGCGCCGACGCTTGCCGCGATGGTCGAGGCGAGCGAAAACTGTCCAGCTTCGTCGACCACGAGCAGGTCGAGGCTATGGCGCGGGATGCGCGCCGGATTGCTGAAATCCCAGGCGGTGCCACCGAGGACGAATCCGGTGGCAGCGTGGTCGAGCGCGAATAACAGGTGTCCGTCTTTCGGCAGGGCTGTGTAGCTGGATTCGGCTTGGTCGGCACCGGTTTTCGGCACCTTGCCGACGAGCGCTGGATCGAGGCCGGAGCCGACCACGGCATCCAGTAGATTCTCGACCACCGCGTGCGACTGCGCCACCACGCCGATCTTCCAGCCGTGCTGGTGCACGAGCGCGGTGATGACGTGCGCGCCGAGATAGGTCTTGCCGGTGCCGGGCGGCCCTTGCACCGCGAGATACGAGTGGTCGAGGTCTCGCAGGCTCGCAATCACCGCGTCGACGGTCTGCCCGTCGGCCGGTCTCGGCGCAAGGTGGCCCGCACGGGTGCGCGGCGGGGTGCGGCGCAGAATATCGACCATCGGGTCGCGCGGCCAGCCCGGCTGTGCGTCGACGAGGCCTGCGGCCCACTCATCGATGGCGGGTTTCTGCTGCATCGGTCGGGGTGGCGCGGCCGGTGCGAGCGCGCTCGGTCGATGGCTGTAGCGTGCAACGTCTTTCGGCAGCGTCTCTTCGACCAGAATGCCACCGTCGTCGGCGACCTGGAGTACGTGCACACTGCGATGGCTGCGTGCGCCCGCCGCCGTGTCGGTGTTCGCGAACGGCCCCGGGTATTCGTAGAGCAGGTACGGTCCGGCCTGGTCACCCGGCTTGATACTGCTGCCCGGAGCGAGCCGGCCGTGCAGCCAGAGGTGGCGACGGTCCACGCGCTGCTGGCCCGCACGGAACCAGTCACGTTCCACGTCGACGCGCTCCACGACGAGCACGTCTCGGGTGTCCTGCCATTCGTCAATGGGATACTCAAGCCGAAAATAGTGCCCCCACCAGAAGCTCTTCTGCTCACGCCGGTGGTAGTCGATCGCGGCGGCGGCGAAGGCAGCCGCGGTCTGGTCGGCACTGCGCGGAGTGTGAGTGGTGCCCGCGGTGACGGTAGCGAAATCCAGCAGGGCGTCGCGCACGGGTGACGGTTCGAGCGTGTCGACCTTTGCTTCGATCGCTGTGTTGACCGAGCGGATGCCGGCTCCGTGGGCCAGCATGAGCAGCCAGTTGCGCAGGCGCAGCGTTGACACGCAGTCGTAGCGGTTGTAGTCGGCGATGGACTCGAGCATGCGCTGGGCTTCGGCCTGATTTCCGGGGGTGGCCTCGTCGCCGTGCGCGTGCAGGTCGCGGGCGGCGACGTATTCGGTGATCGAATCAGCGGCGTTCGTGACGTCGCCGCCGCGCAGATCGGCGCCCATATAGAGCGGTTCAAGCTTCTTGATCGAGTACGAGCGCGACCCGACGCGCATGGTCTTGCGCACGAGCGGGTACAGGTCGACCAACACATTCTCCCGGAGCAGCTGGTCGATCTGGTCTTCGCCGACACCGTGCCGGGCAGCGAGGCTGAGCAGGTGGGTGCGCTCGTAGGCCGCGTAGTGGTAAACGTGCAGGCCCGGAAACCTCGCTCGACGCTCGGCGAGATAGGCCAGGAAGTCGATGAGAGCCTGTTTCTCGTCGCGCCAGGTGTGCGCCCAGAAGGCCCGGAAAGTCTCATCTGGGTCGACCAGGCCGAACAGGTAGTCGAGGCCCCACCGTGTGGCGCCACCGGGCGTGTCGGCCCCGGTCGCGTCTCCCCCGGCCACGTCTCCCCCGGCCATGTTTCCCTCGGTCGCGTCTCCCTCGGTCGCGTCTCCCTCGGAATAGAGCGGATCTCCCTCGAAGTCAAAGAAGATATCGCCCGGGTTTGGTTCGGGGAGCACGGCCAGCGCAGCCGGGTTGTACAGGTCAACGGGCGGCGGCAGGGTGGACGTGGCCTGCAGCTGAAGCCGTGCTTGCGTGCGTAGGGCGCCGAGCGTGGAGTCGGAGATGCCGTCGCAACCCCCGGTGGTGGTGGCGAGTTCTTCGATGGTGTGGATGCCGGCGGCCGCCAGCCGGACGCGTTGCGACAGCCGCAGACCGGCCACGAGAAGGGGATCGCGGTGCTCCTGCACCTCCAGCTCGCAGGTGGCACAGCGCCCGCAGACCGTGTACCGCGCATCTCCCCACGCGACGGCAGCGTCATCGTCGAGGCGTTCCATGATGATTCGTACCAGACGCTGTTTGCGTTTGCGGTACACCGGTCGAATTTCAGCGAGCCGGTGCACGCTCACCGAGCCGTCGCCGAGCAACAGTTCAACGATGTCGGCCGTCGGCACTTTGATGCGCTCCATCTGCTCGGCATAAGCGGCGAGCTGCAGCAGGGCTGTCACGCGGGCGTGCCGGGCGAGCTTGGTGTCTTGCAGCAGCCAGCTGCCATCGCTCTGGCGCACGATGAAGTCTGCGAATCCGACGAAGGCGATCGTGTCGTGGCCGCCTGTGCCGGTTGGATTGCGCGTACCGGTTGGATTGCCTGTGCCGGTTGGATTGCCTGCACCGGTTGGACGGGCGGGGGTTGCCCCGCCGTAGTCAGAATCGAAGAACGTCGCCTGAAAGATGACGTCGTGACCGATGGTGAAGGCCAGCCGTGTGTCTTCGGCTGCAGCGTCGAGGGCCGAGCGCGATATCTGTTCGGGCCGGGCAATCTCGATGACCGACTGGCTCCTCCGGTAGCGTTCGAGCACCCGGTGCTCGTGCTCGTCTCCCAGGCGCGAGGTGCGCTCGAGCATAGCGTCGACCGGGTCGGGCACCGTAGGGACGCGGCCGAGCCTGGCATCGATGCGGCGCAGGAAAGCAAACTCGCAGACGGATGCCGCGCTCAGGTCGCTCGCGCTCGTCACGACGCTGCCGTCCAGCAAAAACATTGGCTTGCCCTTCGTTGCTGTGAGCGTATCGGACGCCGCCGACACGCCGACCAGGAGAGCGAGGGGAAACAAAACGGCCCGGCAAGATCTGCCGGGCCGTTCCGTGTAATTCTGAGGTATCGGTTGCGCTACTTCTTCGCGCTGAGCTGCTCGATGATGGCCTGCGACACGTCGTGCATGGTGAGGCGACGGTCCATGGAGGCCTTCTGAATCCAACGAAAGGCTTCGGGCTCAGTGAGACCCATTTTCTCGTTGAGCAGGCCCTTGGCCCGATCGACGAGTTTGCGGGTCTCGAACCGCTCGACCAGGTCGGCGACCTCGGCCTCGAGCGTGATGATCTGGCTGTAGCGCGAGAGGGCGATCTCGATCGCTGGCAGCAGGTCGTTCGGGGTGAACGGCTTGACGACGTAGGCGAGGGCGCCCGCCTCGGTGGCGCGCTCGACCAGTTCCTTCTGGCTGAACGCGGTCAGCAGCACAACCGGGGCGATGTGCTCCTTGGAAAGGCGTTCCGCCGCGCTGATGCCGTCGAGCTGGGGCATCTTGACGTCCATGATGACCAGGTCGGGGCGGAGTTCCCGTGCCAGGGCGACCGCAGTTTCTCCGTCACCGGCTTCGCCGACGACTTCAAAGCCGTTGTCGCGCAGAATTTCGACGATGTCGAGGCGAATGAGGGATTCATCCTCAGCGACGACAACGCGGCGCGGAGGGGTGGGGGTGCTGTCTTGGTCGGTCACGACCAAAAGCCTACGGTATTCTGAACGAGTAGTTGTAAGCCGGTGTGGCGGAATGGCAGACGCGGAGCACTCAAAATGCTTTGTTCGTAAGGACGTGTGGGTTCGAGTCCCACCACCGGTACAATTTTTTATCAGTGAATTGCCAGATCAGCTGCTTTTCTGATCTTCCCGACCTGACCTGAGCGGGTAGGTACGTGCGATTGCCGCAGCGGTCGGCGAAGGGCGCCAGTTTGTGTCGGCAGGCGCGTACCTGTCGGGGTGACGCCATGGTGGACCAGTAGCCGATAGCAACGAAAAGCCCCACTCCGTGACGATCACGGAGTGGGGCTTTTCGCAGGAAACGCTACTTTTTGACGTACGCCGGCGCGAGCTCGTTGTGGGCGTCACCCACGCGGTGCACGCGAATGTCGTTCGTCGAACCCACGATTCCAGGAGGGGAACCCGAGATGACGACGACCTTGTCACCGACTTCAGCGAGGCCCTGGCCGATGAGAATGTCATCGACCTGACCGAACATCGCGTCGGTATGGGTCACCGGGTCCACCAGATAGGTCTGGATACCCCAGGTGAGGGCCAGTCGACGACGAATGCCCGCCTCCGGAGTGAACGCCAGCATCGGAATTTTGGACCGCAGCCGCGACATACGCCGGGCAGAGTCCCCGGACTCGGTGAAGATACAGAGAAACTTCGCGTCGACGAATTCGGCGACCTCGATGGCTGCCAGGGTGATGGCACCGCCCTGGGTGCGCGGCTTATTGGTCAGCTTGCCGATGCGCTCGAGCCCATGTACCTCGGTGGATTCCACGATGCGGGCCATGGTCTGCACCGTGACGACGGGGTATTCTCCCACGCTGGTCTCACCGCTGAGCATGACGGCATCCGCGCCGTCGAGCACGGCGTTGGCGACGTCGCTGGTCTCGGCCCGGGTGGGCACCGGGCTCAAGATCATGGATTCGAGCATCTGCGTGGCGACAATGACCGGCTTGGCCATGCGCCGAGCGATCTCAACGGCCTGTTTTTGCACAATCGGCACGGCCTCGAGCGGCAGCTCGACGCCGAGGTCGCCACGGGCGACCATGATCGCGTCAAAGGCATCGACGATCTCTTCGAGGTTGTCGACGGCCTGCGGCTTCTCGATCTTGGCGATCACCGGAACGCGGCGGCCTTCCTCGGCCATGATCTCGTGCACGCGGGTGATGTCATCGGCGCTGCGCACGAACGACAGCGCGATGAGGTCGGCTCCGAGACGCAGGCCCCAGCGCAGGTCGGCTTCGTCCTTCTCCGACAGGGCCGGAACGTTGACAGCCACGCCGGGCAGGTTGATGCCCTTGTTATTGGAGACCGGGCCGGCAACGATCACCTTGGTGGTGACGACAACGCCATCCGTTTCGACGACCTGCACCTTGACCTTGCCATCGTCGATGAGCAGAAAATCACCGGGGTGCACATCGTGCGGCAGTCCCTTGAAGGTAGTGCCGGATAGTTCTTTGGTGCCGAGTACGTCTTCGGTGGTGATCTTAAAGATATCGCCCACGGCCAGTTCGTACGGGCCGCCCTCAAATTTGCCCAGACGAATCTTGGGGCCCTGCAGGTCGACCATCACGGCGACGGCACGCCCGGAATCGTTGGCTGCCTTGCGCACGTTGGCATAGACACTCTCGTGCACCTGGTAGTTGCCATGGCTCAAGTTCATGCGGCAGACATCGACACCCGCGTCGATGAGGGCTCTGATCTGCTCGTAACTCGCGGCTGCCGGCCCGAGGGTGGCGACAATTTTTGCGCGTCTCATTCTGGTGAATCTCCGATTTCCGCGCTTTTCGGGCGCATTACAACGTGCTGCATGAAGAGGAATGGATTAGAGGGCGAAGGAACGGTCAGTGGGCTTCACCGGAGACGGCAGCTGAGTCTGGCCTTCCAGAAAATGGTCGACGGCAGCCGCGGCGGCGCGGCCCTCGGCGATGGCCCAGACTATGAGCGACTGGCCACGACCGGCGTCTCCGGCGACGAAGACACCCTCATGGCTGGTCTGGTAGTTGCCGTCACGCTCGACGTTGCCGCGCTCATCGAACGGAAGCTTCAGCTGGTGGCCGAGGTCGCCTTGTTCCGGGCCGGTAAAGCCCATGGCGAGCAGCACGAGGTCGGCCGGGATCTCCCGCTCCGAGCCGGCTTTGGGAACGCGGCGTCCGTCGAGGTATTCGGTCTCGGCGATGCGGATGGCTCGCACTTCGCCGAAATCATTGGTCAAGAATTCGACCGTCGACGCGAGGTACTGGCGGGTGCCGCCCTCTTCGTGAGCGCTGGATACCTCGAACAGGGTCGGCGACATCGGCCATGGCTGGCTCTCCGGGCGGGTCGTGCCCGGTTGCTTGCCGATCGCCAGGTTGGTGACGGATGCTGCCAGCTGGCGGTTCGCGGTGCCGATACAGTCGGCTCCGGTATCACCACCGCCGAGCACGACGACGTGCTTGCCCTCGGCGGTAATCGATGCTTCGATGCTTCCGCCGGCGCCGATCTTGTTCTGCTGAACCAGGTACTCCATGGCGAAGTGCACGCCGGGCAGATCGCGCCCCGGAATCGGCAGGTCGCGGGGCACCATGGCACCGGTCGCTACGACGACAGCGTCGTAGCGGGCACGCAGGTCGTCCCAGGTGATGTCCACACCGATGTTGACGTTGGCGCGAAACCGGGTTCCCTCGGCCGTCATCTGGGCGAGGCGCAGCTCAAGGTGCTTCTTCTCCATTTTGAAGTCAGGAATGCCGTAACGCAGCAGTCCGCCGATGCGGTCGTCGCGTTCGAACACGGCGACAGTGTGGCCGGCACGGGTGAGCTGCTGCGCCGCCGCGAGTCCGGCCGGGCCGGAGCCGACGACAGCGACGGTCTTGCCGGTCAGGCGGCCGGGCGGTTGCGGCTGCACCCAGCCCTTGGCGAACGCTTGGTCGATGATCGAAACCTCGACCTGCTTGATCGTCACGGCCGGCTGGTTGATGCCGAGCACGCACGACGATTCACACGGCGCCGGACAGAGCCGACCGGTGAATTCGGGAAAATTGTTCGTCGCGTGCAGGCGTTCGATGGCCGCTCGGCCCTCGTCGCGCCAGACCAGATCGTTCCACTCGGGGATGAGGTTACCGAGCGGGCAACCCTGGTGACAGAACGGCACGCCGCAGTCCATGCAGCGGCCGGCCTGCCGTTTGAGCACGGCGCTGTCACCCTGCTCGTAGACCTCTTTCCAGTCCATCAAGCGGATGGCCACCGGCCGGCGAGCGGGAAGCTCACGTTCCGTGGTCTTCAGGAATCCCTTCGGATCAGCCATTGGTTACCTCCAGAATTCGATTCCAGACAACGAGGCCGTCAGGATCGAGCCCCTCATCGACGGCCGTCTGCCGGGTCTCCAGTACGGCCGCGTAGTCGCGCGGCAGCACCTTGACAAATGCGTTCATGGTTTCTTCCAGGTGCTCCAGCATGCGCGCGGCCAGTGCCGAGTCAGTCTGGTCCCGGTGTTGTTCGAGCAGGTCGCGCACGATTTCACGGTCGACACTGTCGAGGGCGAGAAGTCGCAACTCCCCCGAGGTCAGGGCGTCACGGTTGACCCGTTCGGCGGTCAGTCCGTGCACATAGGCGGTGCCACCACTCATGCCGGCGCCGAGGTTGCGTCCGGTCTCGCCGAGGATGACGGCGAGTCCGCCGGTCATGTATTCCAGGGCGTGGTCGCCCACACCCTCCACGACAGCGATCGCACCGGAGTTGCGCACCAGGAATCGTTCGCCGACGATGCCGCGAATGAACATGCTGCCCTGGGTGGCACCGTAGCCGATGACGTTACCGGCGATGACGTTGTCTTCGGCCGGAAATTGGCTGGCCCGATCGGGGCGCACGATGATCTGCCCGCCCGAGAGACCCTTGCCGACGTAGTCGTTGGAATCGCCTTCGAGCCGCAGGGTGATGCCGCTTGGCAGGAACGCCCCGAACGACTGCCCGGCCGACCCGGTGAGGGTGACCTCGATGGACCCGGCCGGCAGGCCGTTTTCGCCGTGCCGCAGGGTGACCTGGTGGCCGAGCATCGTGCCGACGGCACGTTCCGTGTTGCGGATCGGCAGGTCGATACTGACCTTACCGCCGTGTTCGAGCACGCTCTGGCTGCGACGGATCAGTTCGTTGTCGAAGTGCTTGTCTAGTTCGTGTTCCTGGGCGCGTGCCCACTTGCGCGGTTCGGACTCGGAGAAGTCCGGGCCGCTCAGAATTGGCGAGAGGTCGAGCCCCTGGGCCTTCCAGTGGGTGAGGGCACGGTTCACATTGAGCACCTCCCGGTGGCCGATGGCTTCGTCGAGGCTGCGGAATCCGAGGTCGGCGAGGTACTCACGCACCTCCTGCGCGATGAATTCGAAGAAATTCACCACGTGATCGGCCTGACCGGCAAAGCGCTTGCGCAACTCCGGGTTCTGGGTGGCGACACCGACCGGGCAGGTATCGAGGTGGCAGACGCGCATCATGATGCAGCCCGAGACGACGAGCGGCGCGGTGGCGAAACCGAATTCTTCGGCGCCGAGCAGGGCACCGACGAGCACGTCACGCCCAGTCTTCAGCTGGCCGTCGACCTGCACGACCACGCGGTCGCGCATGCCGTTGAGCATGAGCGTCTGCTGGGTCTCGGCGAGGCCGAGTTCCCACGGGGTCCCGGCGTGCTTGAGGGAGTTGACCGGGCTGGCGCCCGTTCCGCCGTCATGACCGCTGATCAGGATCACGTCGGAGAGTGCCTTGGCGACACCGGCCGCGACGGCACCGATACCGGACTGGCTGACCAGCTTGGTGTGGATGCGCGCCTTCGGGTTGGCCCGTTTCAGGTCGAAGATGAGCTGCTTGAGGTCTTCGATCGAGTAGATGTCGTGGTGCGGCGGCGGCGAGATGAGACCGACGCCGGCGGTGGCGTGCCGGGTACGGGCAATCCACGGGTAGACCTTGGTGGGCGGCAGCTGACCGCCCTCGCCGGGCTTGGCGCCCTGGGCGAGTTTGATCTGGATGTCGTCGGCGTGGGTGAGGTACATGCTCGTCACGCCGAATCGGCCCGACGCAACCTGCTTGACCGCGCTACGTCTGGTCGGGTCGAGCAAACGGTCGAGGTCTTCGCCGCCCTCACCGGTGTTCGACTTGCCGCCGAGGCGGTTCATGGCGATCGCAAGGGTTTCGTGCGCTTCCTGGGAGATCGAGCCGTAGCTCATCGCGCCGGTCGAGAAGCGTTTGACGATCTGCGACACCGACTCAACTTCGTCCAGCGGCACGGGCGACCGCTGGCCGGGGCTGAGCGTGAACATGCCCCGCAGGGTCATCAGCGATTCCGCCTGGTCGTCGACCATTTTCGTGTATTCGCGAAAAATATCGTAGCGGCGGGTGCGGGTCGCGTGCTGCAGCCGGAAGATGGTCTCCGGGTTGAACAGGTGCGGGGCGCCGTCCCGACGCCACTGGTATTCGCCGCCGGTCGCGAGGCGTTCGTGGGCGGTCACGGCAGCATCCATCGGATAGGCGGATGCGTGCCGCGCCAGGTTTTCGACACCGATCACGTCGATGCCGACACCGCCAAGCTTGCTCGTGGTGCCGGTGAAGTACTGATCCACGAACGACTGGGCGAGGCCGACGGCTTCGAAGGCCTGAGCACCGGCGTAGGACGACACGGTGGAGATACCCATCTTGGACATGATTTTGAGCACCCCCTTGCCGAGCGCCTTGATCACGTTGCGCACCGCTTTCTCGGGCGTGACGTTGGTGATGATGCCGCTGCGCACGAGATCTTCGCAGGTCTCCATGGCCAGATACGGGTTCACGGCCGACGCACCGTATCCGATCAGCAGGGCCACGTGGTGCACCTCGCGCACATCGCCGGCCTCGACGACAATGCCGACCTTCATACGGTGTTCGGTGCGAATCAAGTGGTGGTGCACGGCGGCGATCATGAGCAGCGACGGGATCGGTGCGAGGTCCTGAGTGGAATCGCGATCACTGAGCACGATGAACAGCGCGCCGGACACGATTGCCTCGTCCACCTCCACGCAGATCGCCGCGAGCCGCTTCGCCAGGGCGTCCGGCCCCTCCTCGAAGCGATACAGACCACGAATGGTCGTTGTGGTGCGGCTGCCGATGGCGGGGTCGATGTGCTGGATCTTCGCCAGTTCGTCGTTATCGATGACCGGGAAATCCAAAATCACCTGGCGGGCGTGCTCCGGACCGGCGGACAGCAGGTTGCGTTCCGGCCCGAGAGCGAGCTTGAGGCTCGTGACGACTTCTTCGCGAATCGAGTCGAGCGGCGGGTTGGTGACCTGCGCGAACTGCTGGGTGAAGTAGTCGAACATGAGGCGCGGACGGTCGCTCAACACGGCGATGGGGGTGTCGCTACCCATGGCGCCCAGCGGTTCGGCGCCGGTGCGGGCCATCGGGGCGAGCAGAATGCGCACCTCTTCTTCGGTGTAGCCGAAGGTGCGCTGACGACGCACTACGGATGCCGGCGGGTGCACGATGTGCTCCCGCTCCGGAAGGTCCTTGAGGTTGATGCGCCCCTTCTCGAGCCAGTCTCCCCACGGTTCGCTCGCGGACAGTTCTGCTTTGATCTCCCGGTCGTCGATGATGCGGCCGGCCTTGGTGTCGACCAGGAACATCTGGCCGGGGCGCAAGCGGCCCTTGCGCACGACGCGGGCCGGGTCGATGCCGAGCACGCCGATCTCACTCGCGAGCACGACGAGGCCGTCGTCGGTGACGAGGTAGCGTCCGGGGCGCAAGCCGTTGCGGTCGAGCGTTGCCCCCACCAGGGAACCGTCGGTGAAAACGATCGCGGCGGGGCCGTCCCACGGTTCCATGAGCATGGAATGGTATTCGTAGAAGTCGCGACGTTCGTCGTCGAGGTCGGTCTGGTTCTCCCACGCCTCCGGCACCATCATCATGATGGCGTGCGGCAGCGACCGACCGGACAGGCTGAGCAGTTCGACAACCTCATCGAAGGAGGCCGAGTCGCTCGCACCCGGGGTGACGATCGGCAGCAACGGTGCGACGTCGCCGAGCAACTCGGATTCGAGTTGGGACTGACGCGCACGCATCCAGTTGCGGTTGCCCTGCACCGTGTTGATCTCGCCGTTGTGGGCGATCATGCGGAACGGCTGGGCCAGGGGCCAGGACGGGAACGTGTTTGTGGAATAGCGGGAGTGCACGAGGGCGAGTGTCGAGACGAAGCGTTCGTCGGACAGGTCGGGGTAGAACGGTTCGAGCTGCAGGGTCGTGACCATGCCCTTGTAGACCAGGGTGCGACAGGACAGCGAGACGAAGTAGATCTCCAGTTCGCGTTCGGCACGCTTGCGCAGCCGAAACGTCTGCCGGTCGAGCGCGATGTCCGAGAGCGGGTCGCCGGATTCGGTGGTGCGGGTGCTTTGCACGAACAGCTGCTGGATGGCGGGCATGTTGGCACGGGCCTGGCTGCCGAGGTCTTCCGGGTGCACCGGAACCTCACGCCAGCCGAGGATGGTGAGACTTTCCTCCTCAGCGATCAGGCTGATCGCGCGTTTGATCCCGGTGCGCGCGGTCGGGTCGGTCGGCAAAAAAACGTTGCCGACGGCGTACTGGCCCAGCGGGGGAAGCGCGAAATCCGTGACGGCGCGCAGGAAAGCATCCGGCACCTGAGTGATGATGCCGGCGCCGTCACCGGTCCCGGCATCGGAGCCGACCGCCCCACGGTGCTCAAGGTTGCGCAGGGCGTCGAGGGCCTGGGTGATGATGTCGTGCCCGGCGGTGCCACGCAGGGTCGCCACCATGGCCAGGCCACACGCGTCGCGCTCGGCCGACGGGTCGTACAGACCGGATGCTTCAGGCATGCTGCTGAAGCGGGAGTAGAGAGGTTTCTGCGCCATGGAGACCGTCCTCACGAAATGATTGGCTGTAAGGGACGACGTCGGCCCGAAGGTGAAGTGTGCAGGAACCGTAACGAGGCGCCCTGTTCGGGCCGGGGCCGCAACCGGGCGCCGCTACGGGTGTGTCAGCTGGGATTGCGCAGACATGAGTCTACAGACGCGAAGCGCTCGTGCTTGTGGCTGCGGCCTCGGTCGATTCGGGGTGATCGGCATCATCGCTCTGATCCGCGGTGGTGTCATCGTCTGGTTCCGAATCGCTGTCATCGAATTCTACCCCAGCGTCAGGACCATTCCATTCCCGACCGGTAACATACGGGCTGGGCTCAAGGCCCGGGTGGCGGTGACGCTGCACGAGAATGATGACCAGACCGAGCGCGATGGCCGCCAGGGCAGCCCAGACGTTGGTGCGGATGCCGAAGTAGATCTCGCTCGGGTCGATGCGAATCGACTCGAAAAAGCTGCGCCCCAGTCCGTACCAGATGAGGTACGCACCCAGGGTCTGACCGAACCGCAGGCGGAATTTGCGTTCGAGGTAGAGAATGACGGCCACACCGAGCAGGTTCCAGATGATTTCATAGAGAAAAGTCGGGTGGAACAGCGTGCCGGACGGCAGCCCGACCGGGAAGGCAACATTGCTCGGTTCGATTTCGAGGCCCCAGGGCAGTCTCGTCGGCAGACCGAACAGTTCGTGGTTGAACCAGTTTCCGAGCCGGCCGGTGGCCTGCGCGACGAGCAGCGCGGGCGCGACGGCATCGGCGAACGTCCAAAAGCGGATACCCGCCAGTCGGCAGCCGATGTAGGCGCCGACGGCGCCACCGATCAGCGAACCGAAGATCGCGTTGCCGCCCTCCCAGATGTACAGGGTGCGCAGCAGGTCGGCGCCCTCAAAGAAGTAGTCGCCCGGGTGGGTGAGAACGTGGTAGATGCGTGCACCGACGATGCCGAGGGGCACCGCCCAGAGGATGATGTCGAGTACGACTCCCGGCTCCGCGCCACGCTTGGTCAGGCGACGGGAGGTGATGATGGTCGCCAATATGATTCCGGCAAGGATGCACAGCGCGTACGCGTGGATGCGGAACGGTCCGACGTCGAAGAAGCTCCATCCCGGGCTCGGAATACTCGAGTTCAAAATGCTCGTGCTGCTCAAAAAGCTCAGAGGCCAGGACACCTAGGTACTACCTTTCATCGTGACTCACATCACTTGGGGCGATTCGATCGATCGCCTCGAACAATTAAGTGTAGAGCGCGTCTACGCGGCGGGGCGGATATCGCGCGCACCGACGGCGAGTTCACGAGCCAGGCGTCCAACGGCTGGTATTCCCCCGTCGGTCAGCGCCTTCACGAGCGCGGAGCCGACGATGGCGCCGTCGGCGTAGCCGAGAATCTCGCGCACCTGCTCGGGCGTGGAAATGCCCAGGCCGACGCACGCACTCGTGCAGCCGACCGCGCGCAAGCGCTCCACCAGGATGCGGGCGGCCGCGTCCACGCCGGCGCGAGCGCCGGTCGTTCCCATCGTCGAGACGGTGTATACGAATCCGCGGCTCGCCTCGATTGCTTGTACCAGGCGGGCGTCAGACGACGACGGTGCGGCCAGGAAGACGCGGTCGAGGTCGGCACGAACGCTCGCCGCCATCCAGTCGTCGGCTTCGTCGGGAATGAGGTCGGGCGTGATCAGTCCGGCACCGCCAGCGGCGCGCAGGTCGTCGGCGAATCGTTCAACGCCGTACTGCACGACCGGGTTCCAGTAGGTCATGACCAGAACGGGGGCATCGACCTGTGCGGTGATGGCCCTGATCGCCTCGAACCCGTGGCGCAGCTTGAACCCGTTGGCCAGTGCCTGCTGGGTGGCCGCCTGGATGACGGGGCCGTCCATCACCGGGTCGGAGTAGGGCAGGCCGAGTTCGATAACGTCGACGCCGTTGGCGACGAGGGCCACCGCAGCGTCGATGCTGTCGTTCAGCGTGGGGAAACCAACCGGAAGGTAGCCGATGAGGGCTCCCCCACCCGCCGAGCGTCGGCGGGCAATGGTCTGTTCGACCGTGCTCACAGCTCCGCTCGTGATTGGGGTCGTCATGACTGTTCCGCGCCTTCGTCGAGCAGGTCGAAGTACCGACCGGCTGTTTCCATGTCTTTGTCGCCGCGACCGCTGAGATTGACCAGGATGGTCGCCTCCGGGCCGAGTGCGCGACCGAGCTCGAGGGTGCCGGCGAGGGCATGGGATGACTCGATCGCCGGGATGATGCCTTCGGTGCGGCTGAGCAGCCGCAGGGCGCTCATCGCCTCGTCATCGGTGATCGGCAGGTAGGTAGCCCGGCCGATGCTGGCAAGCCAGGCGTGCTCCGGTCCGACTCCCGGATAGTCGAGGCCCGCCGAAATGGAGTGCGAATCAACGGTTTGACCGTCTTCGTCCTGCAGCAGCATGCTACGGGCGCCGTGCAGCACTCCGGGGCGGCCCTTCGTGATGGTCGCCGCGTGTCTGGGCGTTTCGACGCCGTCGCCAGCCGCTTCATAGCCGAACAGGGCAACATCGGGGTCGTCAAGGAAGGCGTCGAAGATCCCCATGGCGTTCGAACCGCCGCCGACACAGGCCGTGACGGCGTCCGGCAGGCTGCCGGTCAGATCGAGGACCTGCTTGCGGGCCTCCTCCCCGATGATTTTTTGAAAGTCGCGCACCATGGCCGGGAACGGATGCGGTCCGGCCACGGTCCCGAAAATGTAGTTGGTGGTTTCAACGTTGCTGACCCAGTCGCGCATGGCGTCGTTGATGGCGTCTTTCAAGGTGCGCGAGCCGGTTTTCACCGGAACGACCTCGGCGCCGAGCAGGCGCATCCGGGCGACGTTGAGTGCTTGACGTTCGGTGTCGACCTCGCCCATATAGACGACGCACTCCAGCCCGAACAGGGCCGCGACGGTGGCCGTGGCCACGCCGTGCTGGCCGGCCCCGGTTTCAGCGATCACGCGGGTCTTGCCGATGCGCTGGGTGAGCAGGGCCTGGCCGAGCGCGTTGTTGATCTTGTGCGAACCGGTGTGGTTGAGGTCTTCACGCTTGAGGATGATGCGGGCGCCACCGGCATACTCGGCGAAGCGCGGCACCTCGGTGATGATGGAGGGGCGACCGGAGTAGTTGACGTGCAACTTCGTCAAGGCCGCAGCGAAAGCCGGATCGTTCCTGGCGAGTTCGTATTCCGCCGTGAGTTCATCGAGCGCCGCCACGAGGGATTCGGGCACGAACCTGCCGCCGAAGTCACCGAAATAGGGGCCGGGCTGTGTACGTAGAGACATTTAAACCGCCAAAAACTCAGAGAGGGTTCGGATGGGATCGCTCGTGACGAGCGCTTCGCCGACCAGGACGACATCGGCGCCGGCGCCACGGTAGTGCGCGACGTCGGCGGCTGTCTTGACGGCGGATTCGGCGACACGGATGACGCCGGACGGAATTCTGTCGGCGAGGGTGCCGAAGAGGTTCGGATCGAGTTCAAAGGTGGACAGGTCGCGCGCGTTGACCCCGACCAGGCTCGCTCCGATGTCGAGAGCACGACTGACTTCGTCGCCGCTGTGCGTTTCGACCAGGGCGGTCATGCCGAGCTCGTGGATGAGTTCGTGCAGCGAGAGCAGCGAGGCCTGGTCGAGGGCGGCGACGATGAGCAACACCAGATCGGCGCCCGCCGCGCGGGCTTCGAACACCTGGTACGGCGTGCCGATGAAATCCTTGCGCAGGATGGGAATGCTCACCGCAGCCCGCACCTGCTCGAGGTCGGTCATCGAGCCGTGGAAACGGCGACCCTCGGTGAGCACGCTGATCGCGCTCGCCCCGCCGGTCTCATACGAGACCGCCAGCGCCGCCGGGTCGGTGATGGCCGCCAAAGCACCGCGGCTCGGGCTGGCCCGCTTGATTTCCGCGAGAATTTTTACCCGATCGGCCGGGGCCAGGGCCGCCAGCGCGTCGAGTGCCGGCGCGTGAGCGCGCGCCGCGGCCTCCACGCTCGCAAAGGGGCGAGTGAGGAGGCGTTGCTCAGCGTCTAAAACCGCGCCGGCGAGAAGTTCTTGAAGCACTAGGTCTCTACGCCGCCGATTAGTGGGTGTGCGGGGCGGGCAAGGCGCCGACGCCGTAGCCGACCTTGCTCAGCACATAGCCCACGATGACACCGGCGATGAGGAGCCCGAATGAGGCCCAAACGAGCCAGACCAGCTCGAAGAAGAAGGCAGTGGTGCCGATGGTGAATGCGGCCAGCATGATGATGACAGCGGTCCAGGCCGCCGCGGAGTGGCCGTGTCCGGGATCTGACGGATCGATGCTCATTGTTCTCCTCTAAATACGTTGACTAGCGAGTCAAGTCTAGCGGAGCAGCGGCCCGCAGTTCAGCGAGCGGTGGGGTCATCGCCGCGACTGAGGTCGTCCCAGTCCCCGACGGAGTCGCTCGGTGCCGGCTCCTCGGTCGAACCGGCCGGCGCGCGACCACTCAGGGCCGAAGCCGGCACGGAACCGTCCCGGGAGGCTACCGGTTCAAAACGCACAGCCTGATACTTGCGGGTCGGTCCGGGCCAGCGGCCACTCGTCAGGACGACGGCCACGCCGGTGGCTGCCATGATCACGGCAGCACCCATTGCGACAAACGGCCACGGTGTGACAATCGTGCCCAGCACGCTCAGCGCAATGGACTCGTGTCCGGCGATTCCGGTCGCCGCGGTCACCGCAGCGGCACTGGCCCGAGAGGGGTCGCTGACCGCGAGGAACGTGGCGAGAAAGACCGAAAACCCGAGGAGCACTTCGAGCGCTCCGAGCACGATGCGAATGAGCCGGCCCGCGATGGTCAGGGCGCCGGCCAGCGCGAAGCCGGAGAGGGCGAGTGCCGTGAGCGCCGGCGCGGCGATCGCTCCATCGATCTGCAACACCTGGGTGCCAGCATCGGGGAGCCCGACTTCAGCGTGTACCCAGACCTGCGTCCAGGCCAGCATTGCCAGGGCGCTCGCACCCAAAATGGTGAGAAGGAGCACAAGTTTGAGCCGGCGCGGGGACATCCGCTTGGCTGATTCTGTGGCCACTAGGACACCCGCCGCATCGCGTTGGCGATGGCGACGGCGCGCAACGGGGCTGCCGCCTTGTTTTGCGACTCCTGGTACTCGGAAGCCGGGTCGGAGTCGGTGACGACGCCGCCCCCGGCCTGCACCCGGGCGATGCCGTCCTTGATGGTGGCGGTGCGGATGGCGATAGCCAGGTCGGCGTCGCCGGCGAAGCCGAAGTAGCCGACCACTCCCCCGTACACGCCACGCTGGGCCGGTTCGAGGGCGTCGATGATCTCCAGCGCCCGCGGTTTCGGAGCGCCCGACAGGGTGCCGGCCGGGAAAGTGGCACGGAAGACGTCGATCGCGGTCTTGCCGGCGACCAGGTTGCCCTCGACCGAGGACACCAGGTGCATGATGTGGCTGAACCGTTCGATGCGCATGAACTCGGTCACTTCGACCGATCCGGCCGTGCAGACCTTGAGTAGGTCGTTGCGAGCGAGGTCGACGAGCATGAGGTGCTCGGCGCGTTCCTTGGGGTCTTCGGCGAGCTCGATCGCGTAGTCGGCGTCGGCATCCGGTGTGGTGCCACGCGGCTTGGAACCGGCGATCGGGTGCGTGAAAACACGTTTGTCCTGCACCTTGACGAGCGCTTCGGGTGAGGAACCCACGATCCAATACGGGTCGCCGCTCGGCGTTTCCAGGCTGAGCAGGTACATGTACGGGCTCGGATTGAGGCTGCGCAAGACGCGGTAGACGTCGATCGGGTGCGCGGTGCACACCTGGTCGAAGCGCTGCGAGATGACGACCTGAAACACGTCGCCGTCAACGATGTGCTGTTTGCCGATGTTGACAGCAGCGAGAAAATCGTCGCGCGTGGTGCGGTTGATCGGTGCGCTCGGCGCTTGCAGGTCGACCTCAGCCAGCCACGCCTCCCCGGGCGCTGCGAGGCGGGTTTGCAGGGAGTCCAGGCGTGCCGTCGCATCAGCCCACAGCTGGTCCGGCGTGTCGGCACCGTCGTTGAGCACGTTGGCGATGAGTTGCACCGTGCCGTACTTGTGGTCGAGTACGACGAGGTCTGCGACGAAGCTGAACGACTGGCCAGGTACGTCGTAGTCGGCGGGCGGCTGGTGCGGCAGGCGTTCGATCTGGCGGATGGCCTCCCAGCCGATGAATCCGACGAGTCCGCCGGTCAGCGGCGGGTGCTCCGGCAACCGCGGCGTCTGCCAGCGATCGAACAGATAGGCCAGTGCGGCCAGCGGGCCCAGGTGTGCGGCATCGCCCAGCGCGCGGTCGGCGGAAAGCCCGTAATCGATCCAGCGGGTGTCGTCGCCGTCCTGGGTGAGCACACCGAACGAGGACACGCCGACGAAGGAGAACCGCGACCAGATACCGCCCTGTTCGGCCGATTCGAGCAAAAAACTGCCCGGAAGACCGTTGGCGAGCTTGCGGTAAATGCCGACCGGGGTTTCACCGTCGGCGAAGAGCTCTCGAATGACCGGGATGACCCGGTGCGCGTCGATGAGCGCGTCGAACTGGCCGCGGGTGGTGGAGCCAGCGGTGCTCGTTTTTGGGTTGCTGCGTCCGGTTGCTGCCGGGGAGCGCTCGGTCATGCCACCGGCCTTTCCAGTGTGATCGCGCCGAGGTCACGCCCGTCGAAGCAGGTGCGGGAGCCGGTGTGGCAGGCCGCTCCGACCTGGTCGACCTGCACGAGCAGGGTGTCGCTGTCGCAGTCGAAGGCGGCCGAGTGCACGTACTGCGCGTGGCCGGAGGTATCGCCCTTACGCCAGAATTCCTGGCGGCTTCGCGACCAGAAGGTGACGCGCCCCTCAACGAGGGTGCGGCGCAGCGCTTCCCGGTTCATCCAGCCGAGCATGAGCACCTCGCGGGTGTCCCACTGCTGAATGACGGCAGGCAGCAGTCCGTCGGCGTTGAAGACGGCGGCGTCGAGCTGATCGGTCAGTTCTGCGCTCATCAGCGCACCAGCAATCCGGCGTCGGTGAGCTCGCGCTTCACGTCGCCTACGGTCAATTCTGCATTGTGAAAAACGGATGCGGCCAGTACGGCGTCCGCGCCGGCCCGGATCGCGGGTGGAAAGTCGGACACGTTCCCGGCGCCGCCGGAAGCGATCACCGGAACACGACTGTTGGCCCGCATGAGCGCGATGAGCGCAATATCGAAGCCGGCTTTGGTGCCGTCGGCGTCGATCGAGTTGACCAGGAGCTCCCCTACCCCCAGCTCGATCGCCTGCCGGGCCCAGCCCACAGCGTCCAGGTCGGTTTCGGTGCGGCCGCCGTGCGTGGTCACGATGAAGCCGCTCTCGGCGCGTTCGGATCGTTTCACGTCGAGGCTCAACACCAGTACCTGGGCGCCGAAGCGGTCGGCAATTTCAGCGATGAGAGCCGGGCGGGCAATTGCCGCACTGTTGACGCTGACTTTGTCGGCGCCGCTCGCCTGCAGACGGGACACGTCTTCGACGCTGCGAATGCCACCGCCGACGGTGAGCGGAATGAATACCTGCTCGGCCGTGGCACGCACCACGTCGTAGGTGGTCGAGCGGTTGTCGACGGTGGCCGTGACGTCGAGGAAGGTGAGCTCGTCGGCGCCCTGTTCGTAGTAGCGGCGTGCGAGCTCGACCGGGTCGCCGGCGTCGCGCAGGTTTTGAAAATTGACACCCTTCACGACGCGACCGTTGGCCACGTCGAGGCAGGGAATGACGCGCACACTCAAACTCATGCGAGTTCTCCTTTCCCCGGGTTACAAACGGGCGTTGTGAATGGTGGTGACCAGGATGGCTCTGGCGCCGAGGGCGTAGAGGGCGTCCATCACATTGTTCATGTCGAGCCGGGCGATCATGACGCGCACGGCGGCCCACTCCGGGTCGTGCAGCGAAGAGACGGTCGGAGATTCGATGCCGGGAGCGAGCGCTGCCGCCGCGTCGAGCAACGCGACCGGAATATCATAGTCGAGCAGCACATACTGGCGAGCCACGAGCACTCCCTGCAGTCGGCGCAGCAGGGTGTCGATGCCGGCCTTGTCGTTGGTGGAGCTGATCAGCACGGCGGTGGATTCAAGAATGACCGGTCCGAAGATTTCGAGGCCAGCCTTGCGCAGCGTCGTGCCGGTGGAGACAACGTCGGCGACAGCATCCGCTACGCCGAGCTGAACGGCGGATTCGACGGCACCGTCGAGTTCGACCAGGTCGACCGTCACGGAGTGCGTGGCGAGGAAACGTTCGACCAGGCCGGGGTAGCTTGTGGCGACGCGCAGGCCGTCGAGGTCTTTCAGCTCGGTGAAGCGACCGGCCGGCCCGGCGAACCGAAAGGTCGAGTCGCCAAAGTCGAGGCTGGCGATCTCTACGGCTTTCGAGTGCGAGTCGAGCAGCAGGTCGCGTCCGGTGATACCGACGTCGAGTGCGCCTGATCCGACGTAGGTGGCGATGTCGCGAGGGCGCAGGTAAAAGAATTCGACCCCGTTGCGCGGGTCGGCGGTTACGAGGTCGCGCGGATCGCGGCGACCGGTGTACCCGGCTTCGGCCAGCATCTGCGCGGCGGTTTCAGACAACGAGCCCTTGTTGGGCACGGCAATTCTCAGCATGGGAGTATTCTCTCGGTTTGGTTCACACGACTATTCACTGAAATCAGGCCAGCGTCACACTCTGGCGCGGGTCACAGATGTCGGTAGATGTCGGCCGGAGACAGGCCCTTGGCAATCATCATGACCTGCAGGTGGTACAGCAACTGGGAGATTTCGGCGGAGGTTTCGTCGTCGCTTTGAAACTCGGCAGCCATCCAGACTTCGGCGGCTTCTTCGACAATTTTCTTGCCAATGGCGTGCACGCCGGCGTCGAGTTCACGCACGGTGCCGGAGCCCTCGGGGCGGTTGCGGGCCTTGTCGCTCAGTTCTACGAAAAGGTCATCGAAAGTTTTCACGACTCTAGGTTACCCGCCCCGTGACGGTGACTGGCCGCGCGCTCCCGCAGCAGGCTGATCTGGGCGGCTGGATTCTCGGCCCCGAACACGCTGGACCCCGCCACGAAGGTATCCGCGCCAGCCGCAGCGGCGATTTCGATCGTCTGCTCGGTGATGCCGCCGTCGACCTGCAGCCAGACGTCGAGGCCGTTCTTTTCGACGGCAGCGCGGAGCTGTGCGAGCTTGGGCATGGTCGATTGCATGAAGCTCTGACCGCCGAAGCCGGGTTCGACCGTCATCACCAGCACCTGGTCGAATTCGCCCAGCAGGTCGAGGTAGGGCGCGACGTCGGTGCCGGGCTTCAGAGCGATGCCGGCACGGGCTCCGATTGAGCGCAGCCGGCGGGCCACGGTGACCGGGTCGGTCGTGGCCTCGGCGTGGAAGGTGACCGAGAACGCCCCAGCCTCGGCGTAGCCGGGCGCCCACCGCTCGGGGTCGTCGATCATCAAGTGGATGTCCAGCGGCAGCGGCGATACCTGCTGCAGGCGTTCGACCATGCCGAGCCCGAAGGTGAGGTTCGGTACGAAATGGTTGTCCATGATGTCGACGTGAACCAGGTCGGCCGAGCGGATGCGACCCAGCTCGCTCTCAAAATTGGCGAAATCGGCGGCGAGGATGCTGGGGTTGATGCGGGTGGCCATCCACTCAGCCTACCGAGCCGCGCTCGGCGAGCCCGGTTCACCGTGCGTTCCAATGAGCGTTGCCTGACGTTACCGGGAGCGGATAGACCTAACCGTGGTGCGCAGTTGCGTACGCCCATCCGTCTTCAAGGAGATTCATATGTCCTCATCCGTGTCCCGCCGGGGCTTCCTCGGTGGCACTGCCGCGACGGGCCTCGGCTTCGTATTCGCCGGTGCCGGCAGCCTGGATCCGTTCTCCCGCGCCGCTGCCGCTACCCGTCCCTCCGCCGGGTATGGCGCGCTGGTGCCGGACCCCAAGGGCGTGTTGGCGCTGGTGCCGGACCCCAAGGGCGTGTTGGCGCTGCCGGAGGGGTTCTCGTACACGATGATCGCGCAGTCGGGGGTGACGATGACCGATGACGGCGGCACCCATCCGAGCGACCCCGACGGCATGGGCGTCTTCGCCGGATTGGCCGGTGGCTCGATCATCGTCACGAACCACGAAAACAGCGGCCGCGAAGCGCACCCCGTTCCCGTTGCGGACGGCCTTACCTACGACATCGGAGCCATTGGCGGCACCTCGACGATTACCGTCGACGCGAATGGCACTCGCATCGGCCAGTACACGAGCCTGGCCGGCACCGACAATAACTGTGCCGGCGGTTTCACCCCGTGGGGGACCTGGCTGAGCTGCGAGGAAACCGAAAGTCGCGTCGGTAGCGCGGGTAACACCAAAAATCACGGCTACGTGTTTGAAGTCGACCCGTCCAGCCGCGAAGCGAACGTGGGCAAAAGCTTCGTACCGCTGAAGTTCATGGGTCGCTACTCCCACGAGGCAGTCGCCATCGATCCTTCCACCAGCGCCGTCTACCTGACCGAAGATGCCAGCAATCCCAATGGCCTGTATTTGCGCTGGACTCCGCCAAGCGGCTTCATGCCGGGCAAGGATGCTCTTCGTCAACTCGCGCAGTCCGAGGGCGGCGACATCGCGGGCGCCCTTCAGGCCATGAGTTGCTACCGGGGCAGCACGCACGTCGCGGATCTGGCCGAGGCCACGCGGCCCGGCACGCGTTACACGGTTCGGTGGAAGGGTGTCCCCGACCGAGATGCCGCCACCACTTCCGTTCGCAGGCAATTCAGCGACGAGCAGATCACCCGTTCCCGCAAACTCGAAGGCCAGTGGTGGGCCGACGGCGGCGCCTTCTTCGTTTCCAGCTTCGCGCGGACCACCGACGGCAGCGCCAACGAGCACGACGGCCAGGTGTGGTTCTACGATCCGGCCAGTGAGAGCATCACCCTGAAGACCATCTTCGGTGTGAACGCCAACCCCGACGTCGAGGGAAACAACTTCGATGGCCCGGACAACATCACAGTCGCGCCGCAGGGCGGACTCATCCTGGCCGAGGACGGCAATGGGATCTCGCACCTGGTGGGAGTGACCGCGGAGGGCAAGTCGTATCCACTGGCTCGAAACGACTTCAATGACAGCGAGTTCTGTGGGCCCGCCTTCAGCGCTGACGGCAAAACCCTGTTCGTGAACATTCAGTCACCCGGTTTTACGCTGGCCGTCACGGGACCGTGGGGTCGACCCAGCAACTCCAGCACTCGCTAGCAACCGCCCGGACCGCGGGCCCGTGACCGCACATCTCTATTCGACCGTGAACTCTTGGGTACCACCGTGGCTGAAAACTGATTTCCAGCTGCGCTGACTGTGCTGACCGGGTTCACGGACGTGACCATCGGCCAGGCTGCGAACGGGCTGGTCAGGGAGCAGGCGGACGCAGCGGGGCTCCGCTTGGCAGAGACGGCGAACAGACCAGGGTGCGACAGACCAGACTCTGCACCGGGGCGCAGTCACCGAGACGCAGCCCCGACCTGCTGGGGATTGCCGATAGCGGTCTAGTCGGCGGAGCGCTGGAGAAGGGTGATGAACATGGCGTCGGTGCCGTGTCGGTGCGGCCAGAGCTGCACGCTCCCGGTGTCGGCGGGCAGGTCGAGGTTGGCGGCGCTGAAGGACTGCACGACAGCGGCCGTGTCGAGCGCCGTGACG
The DNA here is from genome assembly GCF_004402825.1 of Cryobacterium sp. Hz9. Taxonomy (NCBI): domain Bacteria; kingdom Bacillati; phylum Actinomycetota; class Actinomycetes; order Micrococcales; family Microbacteriaceae; genus Cryobacterium; species Cryobacterium sp. Hz9. The sequence continues at coordinate 191,424 of NZ_SOFC01000008.1, read as the reverse complement.
GTGCCGCCGGCCTTGCGCACAGCGACGGCGACGATGGCCCGTGTTTCGGCCGTGTGCGGCGAGCAGGTGACGTAGGCAAGGATGCCGCCGGGCTTGAGGGCGAGCAGGGCCGCGTCGATCAGTCCGGACTGCAGTCCGGCCAGGTCGGCGACGTCCTTGGGCTGCTTGCGCCAACGCGCCTCCGGCCGGCGCCGCAGTGCACCGAGGCCGGTGCAGGGCGCGTCGAGCAGAATACGGTCGAAGGTGTCCGGGTGCGTGTGGCCGATGGTGGTGCCGTCGACTTCCCACACCGGAACTGGCTCCGGAAGAGCCTCGAGGGCGGTGCGCACGAGGGTCGCCCGGGCGGGAACGAGCTCGTTGGCCACAAGTTCCGCTCCCCCGGCGCGTGCCTCGGAGGCGAGCAGGGCGGCCTTGCCACCGGGTCCGGCGCAGAGGTCGAGCCAGCGCTCCCCCGCGACGATCGGGCGGGCCCGGCTGAGTGCGAGGGCAGCGATCTGCGATCCTTCATCTTGCACCCGAACGCGGCCCTCCGTCGCCGTCACGAGGTGGTAAGGGTCTCCGGAGTCCAGCACGAAACCGACCGGCGAGAATTCGTCGGCGAGGCCGAGGCGTTCGCGGTCTGCGTCGGTGGCGAGGCCGGGGAGCGCGACCATGTTGACCTTGGCGGCCATGTTGTCGGCGGCGAGCAGGTCGGCCAGTTCGCCTTCGTGCCCTTCGGCGCGCAGGGCCTGGCGAAAAGCGCGCACGATCCAGGTGGGGTGCGAGAACTCGGCGGCGAGCCGGTCATCGGCGTTGACGGTGCCCTCCAGTACCCGGTCACGCCATTCCTCGGCACTCGACCGAGAGATCGTACGCAGCACCCCGTTGGTGAAGCCGGTGGCGGAGCGCGAGCCGACCTGTTTGGCGAGTGAGACCGATTCGTTCACGGCGGCGTGGGTGGCGATCCGGGTGGCCAGCAGCTGGTGGGCGCCGAGGCGCAGCACGTCGAGGATAGCGGGGTCGATCGCGGTGACCGCGCGGTTCGCGGCGAGGGCGATCACGCGGTCGTAGAACCCCTGCATGCGCAGGGTGCCGTAGGTGAGCTCGGTCGCGAGGGCGGCATCCGCCGTATTCAGGGCGGCGCGCTGAATACGGGTCGGCAGCAGCAGGTTGGCGTAGGCGTCGGATTCGCGCACAGCCGCGATCACTTCGTAGGCGATCCGGCGCGCTGGCTGCACGAAGTCGGCCGGGGTGTGGCGGGGTCGAGCGGCGCCGGTCTGGCCGGTTTGCGTGTAATCACTCATGATGCCGTCACCGTCTCTGCTGCCACTCCGCGCCACCAGTCGTTCGCACTCATCGCCGTCTTTCCGGCCGGTTGCACGCGCAGCAGAACCAGCGGTTCGGTCTGCGTGCCCACCAGCACTGTTTTTTCACGCTGCAGAATCATTCCGGCAGGTAGGTTGACCTCGTCGACGCTGGGTGCGACCGCGAGAAGTTTGAGAACCGCGCCGTCCACGGCGGTGAATGCGCCGGGTTCGGGAGTTACCCCGCGAATGCGGCTATACACGGATGCTGCCGGCTGGTTGAAGTCGATGCGCGCATCGTCCCGGACGAGTTTGGGGGCGAGGGTGACTTCGCCGGCCTGCGGCACGGCCCGTGCCGTGCCAGCGGCGAGGTCGGCAACGACGCGCAGGAGCAATTCGGCGCCACTGTGGCTGAGCTGCTCGAGAAGTATTCCGGATGTGGAATGTGCGCCGAGCGGCTGGGAGAAACTGCCGAATACATCGCCGGCATCGAGCTCGGCTACGAGCTGGAACACGGCGGCGCCGATAAGTTCATCGCCGGCGATAACCGCCCGTTGCACCGGGGAGGCGCCACGCCAGCGCGGTAGGAGCGAGAAGTGCAGGTTGATCCAACCGAGGCGCGGAACGGAGAGCAGCGGTTCGCGGATGAGTCCGCCGTACGCGACGATGACGCCGAGGTCGGGCTGCAGGGCTCGGATCGTCTCCGTGGCTTCGGCGTCGAGCCGGTTGGTTTTCAGCACCGGCAGACCGCGCGCGATCGCGGCCTGCGCGACCGGCGACGGGGTGAGGGTGCGTTTGCGGCCGAGCGGGGCATCCGCTCGGGTGATCACGGAGACAATCTCCTGATCGGTGCCGACCAGGGCCGTGAGGCTGGGCAACGCGACCTCGGGCGTACCGGCAAAGACGAGTTTCATTTAGAGCAGCTCCGGGTCATCGAATCGAACTTTAAGTGTAGGTGCCGGTTGGAACGAAACAGACTTCGGTTTGCGGCGCTTAGCGGCGTTCCGCACGACCGCCGCCTTGAGCGCCCGGGCCACCTCGTCACCGCGGGCGTAGCCGAACCGGACGACCGCCCGCACCAGGGGTGCTTCGGTGTCGACCGGGCCCAGTACGTCGAGACCGGCGACCACCGCGAGGTCAGCGAGGGCGGCCTCGACGTCGGCGGCGGTTCCGGTGACGGAGGCGACCCGCACGGCCGGTGGAAAGCGCAGCTGGCGACGGTCGGATAGTTCACTCGCGGCGAAGATGTCGGGGCGCCAGGAGTTCAGCGCCCGGGCGAGGGCGCCGCCGACCCCGGCGAGCAGCACGGGGGCGCCGGGCGCGGCGAGGGCGGCCGCGTTGGTCCACCAGCGCAGGCAGTCTTCACCGACGCGCAGGGATTCGCGGGCGAGCATGCGTTCACCGTCGAGTATGAGAATGGCCCGGTACCCGCCGGTCGGCACCGGTTCGGCGCCGCGGGTCGCGATGACGAGGGCGGGCTGGGCGCCAAGGGTCTGCACCGTGTGTTCGCCGTCGGCCACGATGACGCGCGCGCCGGGAAATGCGCGACCCAGCTCTTCGGCGGTGCGCCCGGTGCCGAGCGTCACCACACGCAGTTTGGTGCCTTCGCAGTGCGCGCAGGTCCAGCCGGCGGCGAGGGCGCCGCACCAGCGGCAGGACGGCACGGCCGAGGCCGATTTGAGCCCGAGCGGTCCCTGGCAGTGGGTGCAGCGAGCGGCCTTCTTGCAGCTTTGGCAGGCGAGCATGGGCGCGTAGCCGGGGCTGGCGACCTGTACGAGCACGGGCCCGTGGGCGAGCGCCTCACGGGCGGCCTGCCAGGCGGCCGAGGGGATGCGGGCTGCGCGGGCCTGCTGGTCGGGCTCGGATTGAAAGTCGGTGGGGATGATGCGCGGGTGTCGGTCGGCGGCCGGGTTCACCTCGGCGAGGTAGCCCAGTTCGACCAGGCGCTGGGTTTCGACGCTGCGCGAGTGGCCGAGGAGCACGAGGGCGCAGTCACTGTCCTGCTGGCGGACCAGGGCCGCGTCGCGGGTGTTGACGTAGGGGCTGAGCGGTTCGGAGTAGAGCGGATCGCCGTCGTCCCAGACGGCGATGAGGCCGAGGTCGTGCGCGGGGGCGTACACGGCCGAGCGGTTGCCGAGGATGATGCGCGCCGCGGGTTCGAGGCAGGCCAGGAACGCGCGATAGCGGTCGGGGTTCGGCTGGCGGGCATCGACCCGGCAGAGCGGCAACGTCGGGGCGAGTTGGGCCAGGGCGGCCTGCACCTGGTCCTGATCGCGAAAATCCGGTACGCAGAGGATGGCGCTCTGCCCGGTTTCGAGCGTGGCGACGGCGAGCTCGGCCAGTGTCTGCGCCCAGCGGCCGATGGTGCTGCCGTCATCGAGCTGCACGAGTTCGGGGATCGCCGCGACGGCGACCCGCTGATGTTCCATGATGGCGCTGTCGAGGCGACCGGTCGGGTAGCCGACAAAAGCGGGTGTTGCCAAGGCGATCGCGGCGGGTGACGGTGTCGGGGCGTCGATCTCGACCGTCGGGGTCCCGGGCGTGCTCGGCTCGGTCCGGCTGCCGGGCGCAGATTTGACGGCCTGCGCGGCCAACCAGGCCTTTTCCACGCGCACCTGCCGCGGCGGCACCGCGAGTCGGATGATGTCGCTCGCGTTCCCGGCGGCGCGATCCGCCAGTCGGCGGGCCAGTGTCCACACGGCTGGCGTGAGCACAACGGCCGTCGACACCACGGAATCGAGCGGACTCAGTGCGCCGTGGAAGGCGGCATCCGTTTCACGGGCGGATTCAGACCGCGCTGCGCGCGGATCGAACAACTCGATCACATACGCGTCGACGACGCGCCCACCGGAGCGAAACGGCACCTTGACGCGCATGCCCTCCGCAACCTCACCCACCAGTTCGGCGGGTACGCCGTAGTCGAACAGATGGTCGAGTTGCGGCAGGGGCGAATCAATCAGCACCCGTGCGACGAGGCCAGCGTGCGTCATAACTGCGTCGTCGAATTCAGGGAAACAGTTCAGAGGCCGGCAGCGCTGCGCAGGTCGTCGACCTTGTCGAGGCGCTCCCAGGTGAAGTCGGGCAGTTCCCGGCCGAAGTGACCGTACGTCGCCGTCTGCGCGTAGATGGGACGCAGCAGGTCGAGCGAGTGGATGATGGCGGCCGGACGCAGGTCGAACACGGCGCGGATGGCCGCGGTGATCTCCTTGTCGGGCAGCACACCGGTTCCGAAGGTTTCGACGTACAGGCCGACCGGAGACGCCTTGCCGATCGCGTAGGCGACCTGAACCTCGAGGCGTTCGGCCAGGCCGGCAGCGACGGCGTTCTTGGCGACCCAGCGCATGGCATAGGCGGCGGAACGGTCGACCTTGGACGGGTCCTTGCCGCTGAACGCACCGCCGCCGTGACGGCTGGACCCGCCGTAGGTGTCGATGATGATCTTGCGACCGGTGAGGCCGGCATCGCCCTGTGGGCCGCCGATTTCAAAGCGCCCCGTGGGGTTGATCAGCGTCGTGAGCAGGGAGGAATCGAGGTCGATCCGGTCGAGCACCGGACGAATCACGAGCTCTTCGACCTCGAGGCGCAACTGCTCGGTGGAGACGGAGGGCGCGTGCTGAGTTGACACCACGACGGTCTCGACGGTGCGCGGAATGATTCCGTCATAGCCGATGGTGACCTGAGTTTTGCCGTCGGGCCGCAGGTAGTCGAGCTCGCCGCTCTTGCGTACGAGGGCGAGACGTTCGGCCAGCCGGTGGGCGATCCAGATCGGGATCGGCATGAGTTCGGGGGTTTCGCGGGTGGCATAGCCGAACATGATGCCCTGATCGCCGGCGCCCTGCCGGTCGAAGTCATCGAGGCTGGACTGTTCGCGCGTCTCAAAGGCGTTGTCGACGCCCTGGGCGATATCGGGTGACTGCCCCCCGATGGAGATTTCGACGCCGCACGATCGGCCGTCGAACCAGACGTCCGAGGAGTCGTAGCCGATATCGGTGATGCACTTGCGCACGATCGACGGAATTTCGACATAGGCCTCGGTGGAGACCTCCCCGGCCACGTGGACGAGCCCCGTGGTGACGAGCGTCTCGACGGCGACCCGGCTGTGCGGGTCGTCGGCGAGAAGGGCGTCGAGGATGCTGTCGGAGATCTGGTCGCAGATCTTGTCGGGGTGACCTTCGGTGACTGATTCCGAGGTGAAGAGGCGAAGATCGCTCATCTGGCCCGTCTCTGTAGAAGTTGAAAACGTACTGGTTGAGAACGTAGAAGTTGACGTCGTTACCGAACAGGTCGGTGGGTACCGCGGAGTGCCTGTCGCAGCGGAGGCTAGCGGATCAGGTCAAGTATGCAGTTGGCCACCGACATTTTGCTGCCGGAGGCCTCGTTCACTATAACTCCGTGGCAATCGAGCACCGTCACCGTGTTACGTTCGGTGCCAAATCCCTCGGTCGCTCCGAACGTGTGCCCGACCCGGTTCACGACCAGGAAGTCGCAGCCCTTACGGGAGATTTTGTCACGGCCGAGTGCGAGCAACCGGTCGGCATCCGTTTCGGTTTCTGCGGCGAAGCCGATGATCAGCTGGCCCGGTTTGCGGGACGCTGCGAGCCCGGCCAGGATGTCGGGGTTCTTGACCAGTTCCAGGGTGAGGGTGTCCCCCGCATCTGCTTTCTTGATCTTGCCGAGCTGGACCGTCTTCGGTCGGTAATCGGCGACCGCGGCGGCCATGATGACGACCTCGGCCGAGTCTGCGGCCAGCGTCATGGCCTCGTGCATCTCCACGGCGCTGCTGACCAGGATGGTCGTCACGCTGGTTGGAACGGCGACCTCCAGATTGGCCGCGATGAGCGTGACCGACGCACCCCGCGCCAGGGCCGCCTGGGCCAGTGCGACGCCCTGTTTGCCGCTGGATCGATTGCCCAGAAACCGCACCGGGTCGAGTGGTTCGCGGGTTCCACCGGCGCTGATCAGTACCCGGCGACCGGTCAGATCCTGACCAGCGGATGCCACGGTCTCCCTTGACTGTTCCCCGGCCGAGGCCACCCGGTCGAGCACGGCGAGGGCGACCGCGACGATGGTCTCCGGCTCTTCCATGCGGCCCGCTCCGGAGTCGGTGCCGGTGAGGCGGCCGACGCCGGGGCCGACAATGGTGATGCCACGAGATCGCAGCACGGCGACGTTCGCGACGGTCGCGGGATTGTTCCACATTTCGGTGTGCATGGCCGGGGCGATCACGAGCGGTGCGGTGCTGGCCAGAATGGTGTTGCCGAGCAGGTCGTCGGCGAGGCCGGCGGCGATTTTGGCGATGCTGTTGGCCGTCGCGGGAGCGACGACGATGAGGTCGGCACCCTGGCCGATGGCGACATGGCGCACCTCGGCGACGCCCTCATAGAGGTCGGTGTGCACCGGGTTGCGGGAGATCGCCTCCAGGGTCGGCTTGCCGACGAAGCGCAGCGCGGCCGGGGTAGCAATCACGTGAACCGAGTCGCCGTTCAACACGAAAGCGCGCACGATATTGACGGCCTTGTATGCGGCGATGCCGCCGGTGATACCGACGACGATCGTGCGAGGTGTCTTCATCCTGCGCGCTTTGAGCTTGGAGCTTTAACCCTCGACGATGGGGCGGGAGACGAGCTTGTCGTCGTTGATCTCGCGCAGGGCTACCGAGAGCGGCTTGTCTTCGACGGTCGAGTCGACGAGCGGTCCGACGTTGTCGAACAGGCTGCCTTCGTGCAGGTCGGCGTAGTAGTCGTTGATCTGACGCGCCCGCTTGGACGCGAAAATCACGAGGGCATACTTCGAGTCGACCTTGGAGAGCAGGTCGTCGATGGGCGGGTCAATGATGCCAGTGGGCTTGTTCGCCATTGGTGTCACACTCCTAGTAGAGCACGGCCTGAGGCGGCGTGCGAATCTGTTGTTGAACGGTACATGCGAGGTGGATACGCGCCCTGAGACGCGCGAATCAGCGGATGCGGGCGCTACGGCATGCTGGATGCAGCGCGGATCTCCATCAAGTCTACGACCTCGCGGGCGGCGTCGGCGACATCGTGGTTGATCACGCGGTAATCGAACTCCCCCTGGGCGGCCAATTCCAGCTTCGCGGTCTCCAGGCGGCGGGCCTGTTCCGCCGCGTCTTCGGTGCCCCGGCCGATCAGACGGCGCACCAGTTCGTCCCAGCTCGGCGGCAGTAGAAACACCAGACGGGCTTCCGGCATGGCGCGGCGCACGGCGCGAGCGCCCTGCAGATCGATCTCGAGCAGCACGCTGTTGCCGGCGGTGATGGCGGCATCGACCGGGCCGCGGGGAGTGCCGTAGCGGTAGGCGTTGTGCACTGTGGCCCATTCGAGCAGTTCGTCGGCCGCAATCATGCGGTCGAATTCGTCGTCGGAGACAAAGTAGTAGCTGACCCCTTCGGTTTCGCCGGGGCGCGGCGCCCGCGTCGTCGCCGAGACGGAGAGCAGCACGTCGGGGTAATTCTTGCGAATGTAGCCGGCAACGGTGCCCTTGCCGACCGCGGTGGGGCCGGCCAGGACGATGAGTTTGGAGTCGGCGGTGCTGTGCCGCTGGGCAGGTCGTTCGGAGAGGAAGTCCCGCAGCCGGTCACGCTGGTGTCGGCCGAGTCCGCCGAGGCGTTTCGACGGCGAAATCTCCAGGCGGTGAATGATGCGCCGCATTTTGGTCACGCCGATGGCCGGAATGCTCACGAGCAACTCGGTCACCCGCAACCGGCCCTCGACCCCGATCGGGTCGTGTATCGCTGTTGCGAGCACCTCGAGAGCGGTACGTTCGCCGGAAGCGACCTCGGCTTTGACCTTGGCGCGGGCGCGGCGTGCCGCGACGGCGGCGCGCGACGCAGCCACCCGGTCGACTTCGGGCGGGGTGGGGCGGTTTTCAGCCACGAACGGCACCTACTTCGGCTACTCGGCGCTCAATGGCTTCTTCGATCCGGCGGGGTCCGGCCGAGAGCACACTGCGCGATTCACTCACGATAACCCCGTCGGCGTATTCACCATATATCGAGATCAGATCCATAATATTCCCACCTTGGTGTCCGAAGCCCGGTGCCAGCACCGGTGTTCGACATTCGGTCGACGCCTGATGCACGTCAATACCGAAGGCGGCCAGGTCGAGGGTGGCTCCGAGCACGACGCCGATCGACCCGAGACCGGTCGCTACCGAAGCGCATGCTGCCCCCTCGATGACTCCGCTGGCCCGTGCGTTGCGCTCGCCGACATCATCAAGAATGGCGCGGGCGACGCTCGAACCCGCGTACGGTCCCTCGGCCACGATTGCGCGCTGGATGTGCGCGGCCTCGGGGTTGGAGGTGGCGGCGAGCAGGAAGACACCCTTGCCGGTTGCTGCCGCGAGGGTGAGCGGTGACTCGAGCGAACCGACACCCATGTAGGCGGCCAGGGTGAGGGCATCCACTTCGAGCGGGGAACCTGGTGAGAGCCAGGCCTCTGCATACGCCAGGGCGCTCGTGCCGAGGTCGCCGCGTTTGGCGTCGCCGATCACGAGCAGGCCAGCCTGCCTGGCGTCGGTCAGCACCCGTTCCAGGGCGGCGAAACCGGCCGAGCCGAAGCGTTCGTAGAAGGCGACCTGCGGTTTGACCAGGCCGACCCGGCCGGCCGCAGCGGCGACGACCGCGCGGCCGAACGATTCGGCGCCGTTCGCTGTATCGGGCAGGTTCCAGTCGCGCAGCAGCCAGGAATGCGGGTCGATGCCTACGCATAACTGGCCATGCTCGGCGAACACGCCAGAGAGTCGCTCACCAAAGGAGACGGCCGCCCCGGTCGCGGCCGGCTCGGCCGACACCGTCACAGCAGGGCCGTTCGCGCGGTGGCGTACTCCTGGAGCGAGGTCACCTCGAACCCGTCACGGATCGAGTCGATTGAGGCGACCGCGGCGCTGAGCTCGGCAATCGTGGTGAACAGGGGCAGGTCACCGGCGACGGCGGCCGCGCGAATCTCGTAGCCGTCGGCCCTGGCCGTGCTGCCGCCGGGGGTGTTGATGACAATCTGGATTTCTTCGCGGCGAATGAGCTCGACGATAGAAACGTCGTGCTCGCCCGTCTTCTCACTGAACTTGGTCACGACGCGAGCGCGAATGCCGTTGCGTTGCAGCACCTCGGCGGTACCGATGGTCGCGGCGATCTCGTAGCCGAGCTGCTGCAATCGCAGCATGGGCAGGATGATCGCACGCTTGTCGCGGTCGGAGACCGACACGAAGACGGTGCCGGACAGCGGAATTCCGCCATAGGCGGCGAGCTGGCTCTTGGCGAAGGCCCGCGGAAAGTCGCGGTCGATGCCCATGACCTCGCCGGTGGAGCGCATTTCCGGGCCGAGGATCGAGTCGACGGCGAGGCCTTCCGGGGTGCGGAACCGGTTGAACGGCAGCACGGCTTCCTTCACCGCGACCGGCGATTCGATCGGCACGCGAGAGCCGTCGATCAGCGGAAGCTTGCCCTCGGCCTTGAGTTCGGCGATGGTCGTACCGACCATGATCAGCGCGGCGGCCTTGGCCAGGGTGATGCCGAGCGCTTTGGCGACGAACGGAACCGTGCGCGAGGCGCGCGGGTTGGCCTCGAGCACGTAGAGCACACCGGCGCCGATGGCGAATTGCACGTTGAGCAGGCCCTTCACGCCGATGCCGCGGGCGATGCCGAGCGTGGCTTCGCGCACCCGGTCGATCTCGGCGCGGCCGAGGGTGACCGGCGGCAGGGTGCAGCTCGAGTCGCCGGAGTGGATGCCGGCCTCTTCGATGTGCTCCATGACACCGCCAATGTAGAGCTCGTGACCGTCGTAGATGGCGTCGACGTCGATCTCAATCGCGTCGTCGAGAAAACGGTCGACGAGCAGCGGATGCCCCGCGCCGATGATTCCCTGCCCGGCCATGCGCGTGAAGTAATCGGCGAGCGACGGGGAATCGTAGACGATCTCCATGCCGCGGCCGCCAAGCACGTAGCTCGGGCGCACGAGCACCGGGTAACCGATTTCTTCGGCCACCACGACGGCTCCGGCGAAGTCGATCGCCGTACCGTTGCGGGGGGCGAGGAGGCCGGCATCGCCCAGAATCTTCGAAAACAGTCCCCGTTCCTCGGCGAGGTCGATCGCGTCGGGGGTGGTACCGAGAATGGGAATGCCGGCCGCTTCAAGGCCGCGGGCGAGGCTCAGCGCGGTTTGGCCGCCGAGCTGCACGACCACGCCGACGAGTTCGCCGCTCTGGCTTTCGGCATAGATGACCTCGAGCACGTCTTCCAGGGTGAGCGGTTCAAAGTACAGCCGGTCGCTGGTGTCGTAGTCGGTGGAGACCGTCTCCGGGTTGCAGTTGATCATGATGGTCTCGTAGCCGGCCTCCGACAGTGCGAAGGAGGCATGCACGCAGGAGTAGTCGAATTCGACGCCCTGCCCGATGCGGTTGGGTCCGGAGCCGAGAATGACGACCTTGCGACGGTCGCTGGCGACGACCTCGGTCTCGGCATCGTAGCTGGAGTAGTGGTACGGCGTGAGCGCGGGAAACTCCCCCGCGCAGGTGTCGACGGTCTTGAACACGGGGCGCACGCCGAGAATGTGGCGCACGGTGCGAACATCCGCTTCGCCGAACCCGCGCAACTCGCCAATCTGGGCGTCCGAGAAGCCGTGGTCCTTGGCGAGGATCATGATGTCGCGGTCGAGTCGGTCGGCCGCGGCCACCTGGTCGGCGATCTCGTTGATGAGCACGATCTGGTCGATGAACCACGGATCGATCTTGGTGGCAGCGTGCACCTGCTCGATCGTCGCACCGCGGCGGAGGGCCTGCTGCACGGTGACGATGCGGCCGTCGGTGGGAATTTCGGCGATGGTGAGCAGTTCATCGACCGTGCGGGTCTCGTCGCCCCAGTGAAAGCTCGACCCGCGCTTCTCGAGCGACCGGAGGGCTTTCTGCAGGGCGGAGGCGTAACTACGGCCGATGGCCATGGCTTCACCGACCGATTTCATGGTGGTGGTCAGGCGCTGGTCGGCGGCCGGGAACTTCTCAAACGCGAAGCGGGGCACCTTGACCACAACGTAGTCGAGGGTGGGTTCGAAGCTCGCCGGGGTGACACCGGTGATGTCATTGGGAATCTCGTCGAGGCGGTAACCGAGGCTCAGTTTTGCAGCGATCTTGGCGATCGGAAAGCCGGTCGCCTTGCTGGCCAGTGCTGAGGAACGCGACACGCGCGGATTCATCTCGATCACGATGACGCGGCCGTCAACCGGGTTGATCGCGAACTGGATGTTGCAGCCGCCGGTGTCGACGCCGACGGCGCGGATGATGTCGATCGAGATGTCGCGCAGGTGCTGAAACTCACGGTCGGTCAGGGTCAGTGCCGGGGCAACGGTGATGGAGTCGCCGGTGTGCACGCCGACCGGGTCGACGTTTTCGATCGAACAGACCACGACCGTGTTGTCGGCCGTGTCGCGCATCATCTCGAGTTCGTACTCTTTCCACCCGAGGATGGATTCTTCGAGCAGCACCTCGGTGGTCGGGCTGTGGTGCAGGCCGTCGGTGACGATGCGGCGCAGTTCCACCTCGGTGTAGGCGAAGCCGGAGCCGAGGCCGCCCATGGTGAACGAGGGGCGCACGACAAGCGGATAGCCGAGATCGTCGGCGTAGCCGACGGCTTCGTCGACGGTGCGGGCAATGAACGAACGGGCCACGTCCGCGCCCGCGTCGAGGACGAGCTGCTTGAAGATCATGCGGTCTTCGCCCTTGTTGATGGCGTCGAAACTCGCACCGATCAGTTCCACGTCATATTTCTTTAGAATTCCGCGCTCGTGCAGCTGGATGGCCGCGTTGAGGGCGGTCTGCCCACCCAGGGTCGGCAGAATCGCATCCGGTCGTTCCTTGGCGATGATGGTCTCAAGAATTTCCGCCGTTATCGGTTCGATATAGGTCGCATCGGCGAAGTCGGGGTCGGTCATGATGGTGGCCGGGTTGGAGTTGACCAGGATGACGCGAACGCCTTCTTCGCGTAACACGCGGCAGGCCTGGGTGCCGGAGTAGTCGAACTCGCAGGCCTGGCCGATGACGATCGGACCGCTGCCGATGACAAGAACGCTGTTGATATCGTCGCGCTTGGGCATTATTTGGTTTCTCCTGCAACGGCTGACTGCGAAGCCAGCACGACGTCTCTGAATCGATCGAAAAGGTGGTTGGCGTCGTGCGGGCCGGAGGCTGCCTCCGGGTGGTATTGCACCGAGGACGCATTGATGTCGAGGCAGCGGATTCCTTCAACCACCTGGTCGTTGAGGCTGTAGTGACTCACTTCGACCCGGCCGAACCCGGCGCGCGACTCATGGATGCCTTCGATGGGCATGTCGACGGCGAAACCGTGGTTTTGCGAGGTGATCTCGATCCGGCCGGTGCTTTTGTCGAGTACCGGCTGGTTGATGCCGCGGTGCCCGAACGGCAGTTTGTAGGTGCGAAAACCGAGTGCACGGCCGAGTAACTGGTTGCCGAAGCAGATGCCGAAGTAAGGAATGCCCGCACGGAGCACCTCCTGCAGCAGGGTGACGTGTGCGTCGGAGGCGGCCGGATCGCCTGGTCCGTTCGAGAAGAACAAGGCGGAGGGCTTGAGCGAGAGTACATGCTCGGCGGTGACCGACTGCGGCAGCACAAGCACTTCGAAGCCACGTTCTGCGAGGTAGTTGAGCGTGCTGGTCTTCACCCCGAGGTCGAGGACCGCGACCGAACCAGTGCGTTCGCCCTGGGCGGGAATCGAGAAGGGTTCGACCGTCGAGACTTCGAGTGAGAGGTTGCGTCCGCGCATGGCCGCGCCGGAGAGCACGCGTTCGAGCTGCTCGCTGTCGGACAAGCCGAACAGCTCGCCGGAGAAGATGCCGCTTTTCATCGCGCCCAGGGAGCGGATATGGCGGGTGACCGCCCGGGTGTCGATGCCGCTGATCGCGACAATGCCCTGTGCTTCGAGGTCGTCGTCGAGGGTGCGAGTGGCCCGAAAGTTCGAGGCGAGGCGTGCGGGTTCCCGCACGATGAAGCCGGCGACCCAGATCTGGCGGGACTCCATGTCGTCGTCGTTCATGCCGGTGTTGCCCACGTGCGGCGCTGTCATGAGCACGATCTGGCCGGCGTACGACGGGTCGGTCAGGGTCTCTTGATAGCCGGTCATGCCGGTGGCGAAGACGACCTCACCCAGCGTCTGGCCGGTACTGCCGTAGCTGCGGCCGACGAAGCGGCGGCCGTCTTCGAGTACAAGCACGGCCGGGCCGGGAACGGCCCTGGCCGAGACGGTGGAATTCAGGTCAGCGGATACCGGTGCCTGGTCTGGTGCGGTCGAGTCGGGCACGTCAGGCCTCACTTTCGTCTTGTTTGGCCGGGGCGGCTGCCGAGCCGGTAGCCGGGCCGGCAGCAGTGGCTGAAATGGTTCGGATCGTGTCGACGAGGCGAGCGCGATCACGGGGATCGATGATGCGGAAGAAACTGTCGACGGCGCGTCGGTCGTGGGTGATCTCGGCGTTCTGGGGCGAGTACAAACGCCAGGACAGGCGCACGAGTCCGTCGGTTTCGACCGCCCGGTCGATGGCAACCTGGGCGGCACCGACGGCGTCGATGGCGGCGGCCGGAACGAAGACCGGCTCGTTGCCGTCCAGATCGAGTGTCACGCCGGCCCCGGTCACCGTGAGGGCGGCACGGGCGCGAAAGCCGAGGCCGCGGATGGCGAGGCGTTCGAGCGGGGCATCGCGCGGCGTGGTCGCCACGTAGTAGGCCTCGGCCCCGGCGAGGGCGACTCCCTCGGTGCTCGGCATCGGGTAACCGGCGGTGAGCCCGGCATCCCGTCGGCTGCGCTTTCGCCAGCTTCGCCACATGAGAATCAGAACGCCGAGCAGAACGAGCGCTGTGATGACAGCGGGAATGGTCCTATCCATGAACGACGACTCCGCTCGCCTGGTCGGCTATCTCGAGGCTGCTGCGCACCACGCCATCGAGCACGGTCGGGTAGCCCCGGTGGAAGGTCGCCCGCACCTCACCCGGCAACGTCATCGACAGGTATGGTGAATTCGTGCTCGTCCCGGCGAGATCCGCGCGGCCGAACACGCGGGTTGCTGCGGGGTCATACAGGGTCAGTTCGGCGGGAGATCCGACCGCGATCGGATTGCCCTGGCCGACCAGGCGGCCGATGCGGGCCGGGGTGCGTGAGAGCACGCGTTCGATATCGGCCCAGTCCAGCAGCCCGGTCGCCACGACCGCCGCGTGCACGACCGACAGGGCCGACTCCAACCCGACCATACCGTTGGCGGCGGCATCCCACTCGCAGTCCTTGCTTTCAACGGGGTGCGGGGCGTGGTCGGTCGCGACGATGTCGATCGTGCCGTCGGCGAGTCCGGCTCGCAGCGCCTCCACGTCTTCCCGGCTGCGCAACGGCGGGTTCACCTTGAAGCGGGCGTCGTAGCCCCGCACGAGGTCTTCGGTCAGCAGCAAGTGGTGCGGGGTGACCTCGGCGGTTACGTTGATGCCGCGGGCCTTAGCCCAGCGGATCACGTCGACCGAGCCGGCCGTGGAGACGTGGCAGACGTGCAGTCGTGACCCGACGTGTTCGGCCAGCAGCACGTCACGAGCGATGATGGATTCTTCGGCGACGGCCGGCCAGCCGACGAGGCCGAGTTCACCGGAGAGGGCGCCCTCGTTCATCTGGGCGTTCTCGGTCAGGCGCGGTTCCTGCGAATGCTGCGCGATGACGCCGTCGAAGGCCTTGACATATTCAAGCGCGCGGCGCATGAGGAGCGGGTCCGATACGCAGAACCCATCGTCCGAGAACACCCGCACGCGAGCTTTGCTCGACGCCATCGCCCCCAGCTCGGCGAGTTGTTTGCCGGCCAGGCCCACGGTGACGGCGCCGATCGGCTGCACGTCCACGTACCCGGCACTCTCGCCGAGGGCGAGCACCTGCTCGACCACCCCGGCGGTGTCCTGCGCTGGCAGGGTGTTGGCCATGGCGAACACACTCGTGAAGCCGCCGCGCGCCGCAGCGCGGCTGCCGCTCAGCACCGTTTCACTGTGCTCGTAGCCCGGTTCGCGCAGGTGCGCGTGCAGGTCCACGAGGCCGGGCAGCGCGATGAGTCCCTCGGCGTCGATGACGCTGGCACCGCTTTGCGACAAGCCGATGCCCAGCTCGGTGATACCCCGGCCATCGAGACGGATATCGGTGCTCGTGCCGTCCGGCAGGGTCGCCCCGCGAATGAGCCAGCGTTCCTGCAGTTCGTGTTGCTGCAATCCGTCAATCGACATTCTTTGATTCCTTCCGGTCACCGGACAAGAGCAGGTAGAGCGCGGCCATCCGCACGGAGACGCCGTTCGTGACCTGTTCGAGCACGGTCGAATTAGCGGAGTCGGCCGCCGCCGAAGAGATCTCCAGGCCACGATTCATCGGGCCGGGGTGCATGACAATGCTAGCCGGACCGAGCCGACGAAATCGCGCGTCGTCGAGGCCCCAGACCCGGGAGTACTCGCGGCTGCTCGGAAAGAATGCGGCGTGCATCCGTTCGGTCTGGATGCGCAGCATCATGACCACGTCGGGACCGGCGTCGATCGCGTCATCGAGGTCGAAGCTGAATCTGGCCGGCCAGAGCGAGGTGTCACTCGGTAACAGGGTGGGCGGGGCGACGAAGGTGACATCGGCGCCGAGGGTGGTGAGCAGCCAGAGGTTGGAGCGGGCGACCCTGGAGTGCAGCACGTCGCCCACGATGGTGACGCTGACCCCGTCGAGGCCCGTGCCGCGTGAGGCCTGGCCGTGAATGCGGCGGCGGATGGTGAAGGCATCCAGCAGCGCCTGAGTGGGATGCTCGTGGGTGCCGTCGCCGGCGTTGATGATGCCAGCATCGATCCACCCGCTCGCGGCGAGCACCGCCGGGGCGCCGGAGGCTGGATGACGGATGACGACGCCATCGGCGCCGATCGCGGCCAGGGTCTGCGCGGTATCTTTCAGGCTTTCGCCCTTCGACACGCTGGAACCCTTGGCGCTGAAATTGATCACGTCGGCGCTGAGTCGCTTCGCCGCGGCCTCAAACGAGATGCGGGTCCGAGTGGAGTCCTCGAAGAACAGGTTGACCACGGTCTTGCCGCGCAGGGTCGGAAGTTTTTTCACCTCGCGCTCGGCGACATCCGCCATGTCTTCGGCGATGTCGAGCAGGTTGATCGCCTCGTCACGGCTGAGGTCCTTGGTGGAGAGCAGATGCCTCATCGGTTGCTCCCGCCGTCGATCGAGACGAATTCGTCTCCGTCGCTCTCCACGAGGTGCACGTTGATGCGCTCGTCGGTCGCCGTCGGCAGGTTGCGGCCGACGAAATCGGCGCGAATCGGCAGCTCGCGGTGCCCGCGATCGACGAGCACCGCCAAGCGCACAATTGTGGGGCGGCCGTGGTCGCCGAGAGCGTCGAGGGCGCTGCGGATGGTGCGGCCCGAGTACAGCACATCGTCAACGAGCACGACCGTTGCGCCGTCGATACTTCCGGGCACCTCGGTGCGGGAGGGGGTGCGGGTGCGGCCGTGGGCGAGATCGTCGCGATAGAGCGTGACGTCGAGCGATCCGACTCGCAGCATTGTTGCTGCCGGTTCAATGCGCTGGATGATATCGGCGATGCGGCGGGCGAGAATAACGCCGCGGGTGGGGATGCCGAGAATTACGAGGTTGTCCGGGCCCCGGTTGGACTCCAGGATCTCGTGGGAGATTCGAGTCAACGCGCGGGTGATGTCAGCCTGAGTGAGCACAGTGTGCGCCAAATGCCGACCTCCTTCCCCGTCTCACAGGACGGATCTTAAAGGATGTCTGATGTTCCCTAGCCTAGTCGATCGTGCGCCACCGGTGAACGGGCCAGGACTGGACGGAGCCAGCACTGACCCGAGTGGGTAAATCGCGCTCTCGTGCAGCCCGGTCGCCCCAACACTGCGACCGGGCTGAACCGGGAGGGCCCGCCGTGGCACTCGGGTCGGCCGAGGCGTCACCGTCGTAGACGAAGCGCACGTAGTTCGGCGAGGCGAGCATGTCGAAGTTCAGGTTGGCGTAGATTTTGGCGAGATCGACGTCACTCGCGATCGCCACCTAGTTCTCGGACCCGAGAAGCCCGAGTTCCTCGGCGCCCCAGAACGCGAACCGCACCTGCTGCCGCGGCTGGATCTTGAGCTTCTTCATCTGAATTGCGGTCTCGAGAATCGTGGCGGTGCCGCTGCCGTTGTCATTGATCCCCGGCCCCGCGAGCACCGAATCGAGGTGCGCCCCGACCACGATCACCTTGTCCTTATTGCCTGTGCGGGTGTCGGCGATGATGTTCACGGTCGTACGCGTCTCGGCGATGACATCCGTACTCACCGCAACGGTCGTCGGCCCTGCCAGGGCCGACGCGTAGAGCGCGGCGCCGTCAGCCTAGCTCAATCCCACGACAGGCACGGATACCGGGGCACCGAGCGTTCCCTCAACCAGTTCGGTGCGGCCGGGATTGCCCTCATTGAAGATGATTACGGCGTCATAGCCCGCAGCGATCGCGTTTGCCGCTTTGATGGCGAATGTGCACGTGCCGCGCTGGATGAGCGCTACCTGGGGCTCGGTGGCCGAGGCCGGTAGAAAGTCGGTCGCGGCACATCCTGACGCCGAGCTCGGTGCCGGTGTGGCCGGAACCACGGTGTTCGTCGCGGCGACGAGGCCGCCGACAATATCGCCGCTGCCCGAGTAGGTGAAAGTGGCCGTCTCGTAGTTCTGCGGCGCGGGCGACACCTGGCTCAAAGAGGGAGGGTCACCTCCTGATAGAACTCGAACTCGAAGGGTTGCTCCGTCACCTGGTAGCCGGCCGTCAGCAGGCGCGCTTTGACGTAGGCAGCGGATGCCGTGTAGCCGGGCGTGCCGGCCGCCCGCGTTCCGCCGGCATTGTTGGCAATCCTTTGCAGGGCCCGTTCGTGTTTCAGGATGCCACTCAAACAATGGCCCGGGATTACACTCTTCGGAAACGACGTTACCGAATCGTGACCTGTGCCGTGCGTTAGAACGCGGTGGCGACGAAAGCGGAGAATTCCGCGGTATCGGTGATGCTGCCCAGGTACTGACGCCCGTCGACGAGCACGGTCGGTGTGCCGGAAACGGCTTGGATCTCGGCGCCATCGATTGGACCGGCCAGCGCCGCCGCGGTGTTCTGCTGAGACCAGAGCAGGTATTCCCCCGTCTCAACACACTCGGTGATGCTCACATTCCCCGGGGCCAAGTCCACCAGTTCGGCGTCGCTGAGCCCGGAAGTTGCCTCGAGCGGCTGGTTAGCGAACAACGCTGACAGATAGTCGAGGGTACTCTCCGGGTTCAGCGTGGCCTGGCAGGTCAGCGCCGCGGATGCCCGGCTGGAGTAGCTGGTGCCCTGGGACAGGCGGTCGAGAAAAGTGAGTGAGTGCACCCGGAGGGTGATGACGCCGCTTTCCACGCCCGCGATCAGCAGTTCTCCGTTGGCCTCTTCGAACTGGGCGCAGAACGGGCACATCGGGTCGATGTATTCGTCAACGATGACTGCGCCGGTACCGAATTGGAGATAGCCATCATCAAAGTTGGCGGCGCCCAGCTGACCGGTCGGCAGCGGCTCGGTCGCTTCCGGAGCAGGCGACGAGGTCGACGAGTCGGACGAGCCCGAGTTGGAACCCACGGCGACAACGACAGCACCGATAGCGGATGCGAAGATGATCGCAAACACGACGAGGATGGCGACCACGGCCGTGCCGATGTACCCGATGATGAGGCCGGCGAGGGCGAAACCCCGGCCCAGTTCGCCGCGCGCGCGAATCTGCCCGAGCGCCATGTGCCCCGTGATAATGGCGACGAGCCCAAGGAAGAACGACGACACGAACGACACGATGGCCAGGGTGTTGGTCTTCGGCGCCGTCACAAATGGCAGAGTCGGCCCGCCCATCGGCGGTGACGATGCGTACGGGTTGGGCTGCAGCGGCGCAGGTGGCTGGTCGCGGGGAGCGTCTGGTCCGGTGCTGTCCATGTGCGTACCCTTCGATGCGGCGAGACGATCTCGGCCCGGTCCGAGCCTGTCGCGGCGTCAGGCCGGCCGAGGATCAGGCTGACGGAGCGGTTTGGGCGATCTTGCCGAGCAGTCCGTTGACGAAGCCGGCCGAGTCATCCGTGGACAGAATTTTTGCGGCTTCAACGGCTTCATCGATCGCCACGGCGTGCGGAACCGCATCGTTGTAGAGAATCTCCCAGATGCCGATGCGCAGGATGGCACGATCGATATTGGGCATGCGAGCGAGCGACCAGCCCTGCGAGTAGGTCTCGATCAGTTCGTCGATCTCTTCGCGGTGATCCACGACCCCGTCGACGAGTTCGCGAGCATAAAGCCAGGAGGCCAGGCGTGCGGGCTCGCTCGCGGCGCGTTCCGCCTCGGTCGCGAGCGACTGGGGAATGCTGATCTGACGCACATCGGCGGCATACAGAATGTCGATGGCGCGCTTGCGGGCCTTGGTACGTGCGCTCATTCGTTAACGCGACCCAGGTAGTCGCCGGTCCGGGTGTCGACCTTGACCTTGGTGCCCTGCTCCAGGAACAGCGGAACCTGAATCTGGAAGCCGGTCTCCACTGTGGCCGGCTTGGTGCCGCCGGTGGAGCGGTCGCCCTGCAGGCCCGGCTCGGTATAGGTGATTTCGAGGGTCACGGATGCGGGCAGCTCGACATACAGCGGGTTGCCGTTGTGCAGTGCCACGGTCACGGCCTGGTTTTCGAGCATGAAGTTGCTCGCATCGCCGACGACGGCGGCGGACACGGTGATCTGGTCGTAGTCGGCGACGTCCATGAAGACGTAAGCGTCGCCATCGTTGTAGAGGTACTGGAAGTCGCGGCGATCGACGTTTTCGGTCTCGATCTTGGCGCCGGCGTTGAACGTTCGGTCAACGGTTTTGCCGGAGACGACGTTCTTCATCTTGGTGCGAACGAAGGCGCCACCCTTGCCCGGCTTGACGTGCTGAAACTCGACGACGGCCCAGAGCTGGCCATCCATGTTGAGTACGACGCCGTTTCTGATATCAGCGGTAGAAGCCATGGGAGGGGTGTTCCGTTCAATTGATAAGGTGCGCGGGTGCAAATGGCACCGTGTCAAGTCTAGGTGCCGAAGCCTCAGGCTCCAAAGGCACGTTCGGGCAGATGCCGATTACGGCTGGGTGACGAAATCCAGCGCGAGCCGGTACGAGTCGAATCCGAGGCCGGCGATGACGCCGGTCGCGATGGCGCTCACGACACTCGTGTGGCGGAATGTCTCGCGGGCATGCGGGTTGGAGATGTGCACCTCGATCAGCGGCAGACCGGCCTTGGTCACCAGGGCGGCGGCATCCCGCAGGGCATAGCTGTAGTGCGTGAACGCGGCCGGATTCAGGATCACCGGCATCCGCTCATCGACGGCTTCGTAGAGCCAGTGAATCAGCTCGGCCTCGTCGTCGGTCTGTCGCAGGTCGATGTTCACCCCGTCGCGAGCGGATGCGACGAGCACCGCGCGCAGGTCGTCCAGGTTCGCCGCCCCATAGACGTCGGGCTCGCGACTGCCGAGGCGCCCGAGGTTCGGACCGTTCAGAACCAGCACTGTACTCATCCACTCAGCCTAGGGCGTGGGGCTTCGCCGCACGGCCGGCGCCGGTCAGGGACGGAGAACGGCCACGCCATCATCGTGTGCCACACACAGGCCGGTGAGGCGCATGAGCGTGCCAAAGGACTCGGTCAGTTCGATCGCCCAGGCCCGATCGGCCTCGGTGAGGGCTGCTGGTCCCGGCCGTTCCAGCGTGACAATGACACTGCCGCCCGGAGCCTCCGCGGCGAGGAGGTCGTTGATTCCGGCGGCGAAGGGCCGCACCGAACCGGGTTCGGGCCGCACGGGAATGCCATCGATGGGTATCAGCAGCGGGAGCTGCTGCCCGTGGGCGTCGAGCAGCATGAGCCACAGCTGCCGGCGGATGGCGTGGCCGACGAGGTCGAAGACGCGTGCGCGAGCGTGTTCTACCGTGGTCACGGGCAGAGCGTCGTCGATATCATGCGTGGTTGTCATGAAATCAGCATGAGCGGATGCTTCGATAGCCAGCGGTTATCCCGAGAAATCCCTGGCACGCCGAGGCTGTGGATAATCTCCGGCGAACACGTGCGGCTCATTACCGCTCCGGCGGTCGCAATCGACCGAAACTCCAGCCGATCAACCGAGCGCTACCCCTAGAATGAAAATTCGACGGTGGCCTCGGCCGCTTCGCCCGACCACTGCTAACGGAGGCAGACGCTGATGGGACACGGCTTCAAGAGTACGTCGTCGGTTCCGTCTGGCTCCGCGCGTGAGAGTCTGGTCGCCTTGGAACGTGCCCACGAATCCGCCGTCAACGACCGGGTCTTCCAGACCGGTGTGCGCAAGCTCGTGCAGGATTCCTGGCAGCGTTCTCTCTCCCTCAGCCTCGACCCGGCGAGAGTGACACCCGATCGCACGTTGACCGACGCCGAACTACGCGGCCTGCGAAACCAGCATCCGCTGGCCGCGGTCTTGCCCATCGTGCACAACCTGCTCATCCGACATGCCTTCGACGTCGGGCTGCTCGTTGCGGTCGGCGATGAAACCGGTCGGCTGCTCTGGATCGACGGTGACCGGGTACTGCGCCGGCAGGTCGAAGAGATGCTGTTCGTGGAGGGCGCCGATTGGTCGGAAGGCCGGGTCGGAACGAGTGCCCCAGGCACCGCCCTCGCGCTGGACCGCGGTATTCAGATTTGGCGGGCGGAACACTTCAACGCCCTCGCGCACCCGTGGAGCTGCACGGCCGTACCCATCCACGACCCGGATACCGGCGAGATCCTCGGCGTTATCGACATCACCGGCGGCGACCAGGCTGTCGCGCCGCAAACGCTCCCCCTCGTCGAAGCCGCCGTCGCGGCGATGGAGGCGGACTTGCGCATTGCGCGTCTTGATCGCCCGACAGGTTTCTCCAGGGCACATCGACTGCACGTATCCCCGCCGCCGCGATCCCCACGGGTGGTGGCGGCCTCGATGAGCGTGCTGGGCACGGACAACGGTCGAGTGCATTGCGGCGAGGGCAGCGTCGACGTGTCACCACGCCACGCCGAAATTCTCACCCTGTTGGCCTGGCACCGCGAGGGGCTTTCGGCCGATCGACTCTCGACTCTTCTCTCCGACCAGGGAACAGGGGTGGAGACCCTGCGCGCCGAGATGGTCCGGGTGCGTAAGGTGCTGGCACTTCTGGAATCCGTCCACACCATCGCGTCCCGTCCCTATCGGCTGGAGTTCCCGTTCGAACTCGACGCTCAACGCGTACTGGCATTCCTGGACAGAGGCGCCCATCGGGTGGCGCTCGGTGCCTACCGCGGGGCGGTCCTTCCCGGCTCCAACGCGCCCGGAATCGTCGAAATACGCATGGAGGTGAGCCGTCGCCTGCGCGAAGCGTTGCTCTCCGACGCCTCGGTCGACCTTCTCCTCTCCTATGCCCGCACCGAGGAGGCTACCTGGGACACCGAGGTCTGGCGGGCCTGCCTCGAACTACTCCCGGCCCGCTCGCCCAAGCGTGCCATGGTCGTTGCGCAACTGGCGCGCATCGAGGGTGAGATCGGCACACGACGCAACATCCTGCAACGTTCCCGGTCCTAGAGTCGAAACAGGCCGCAGGATTGCGAGCCCGACACCGTTGTCGAACTAGGAGTGATATGACCGTCTATTCAGCCCCCGGAACACCCGGCTCCAAAGTTACCTTCAAGTCTCGGTACGAGAACTGGATCGGTGGCGAATGGGTCGCCCCGGTCAAGGGCCAGTATTTCGAAGACATCACCCCGGTCACCGGCAAGCCGTTCGCCGAAGTTGCTCGAGGCACCGCCGAAGACATCGACCTGGCCCTCGACGCCGCCCACAAGGCCGCACCGGCCTGGGGAAAGACCAGCCCCGCTGAGCGCGCAGCCGTGTTGAACAAGATCGCCGACATCATCGACGCCAATGTCGAGATGCTCGCCGTCGCCGAAACCTGGGACAACGGCAAGGCCGTACGCGAGACGATCAACGCCGACATCCCCCTCGCCGCCGACCACTTCCGTTACTTCGCCTCGGCGATCCGCGCCCAGGACGGCGACCACGCCCAGCTCGACGGAGACACCGTCTCGTACCAGTTCCACGAACCCCTCGGCGTCGTCGGACAGATCATCCCTTGGAACTTCCCCATTTTGATGGCTGTCTGGAAGCTTGCCCCTGCCCTCGCCGCTGGCAACGCAGTCGTGCTCAAGCCGGCCGAGCAGACCCCGGTCTCCATCCTCGTGCTGATGGAACTCATCGGCGACATCCTCCCCCCGGGGGTGGTCAACATCGTCAATGGTTTCGGCCTCGAGGCCGGCAAGCCGCTCGCCTCGAGCAACCGCATCCGCAAGATTGCGTTCACCGGTGAAACCACGACCGGCCGGCTTATTCTGCAGTACGCGTCCGCCAACATCATTCCGTCGACCGTGGAGCTCGGCGGTAAAAGCCCGAACATCTTCTTCAGCGACGTCGCGCAGGAGAAGGATGCCTTCTACGACAAGGCCCAGGAAGGATTCGTGCTGTTCGCCTTCAACCAGGGCGAGGTCTGCACGGCCCCGAGCAGGGCGCTGCTGCAGAAGCCGATCTACGACAGTTTTCTTGCCGACGCGGTCATCCGTGCCAAGAAGATCATCCAAGGCAACCCCCTCGACACCGACACCCAGATGGGCGCCCAGGCAAGCAACGACCAGCTTGAGAAGATCCTCTCCTACATCGATATCGGCACCAAGGAAGGCGCCACACTCGCCCTCGGTGGTGAACGCGCCGACCTCGGCGGCGACCTCACCGGCGGCTACTACGTGCAGCCGACCATCTTCGAAGGCCACAACAAGATGCGTCTCTTCCAGGAGGAGATCTTCGGGCCGGTGCTCGCCGTGACGAGCTTCATCGATTATGACGACGCCATCTCGATCGCGAACGACACCATCTACGGACTCGGTGCCGGCGTGTGGTCGCGCAACGGCAACGTCGCCTACCGGGCCGGGCGTGATATCCAGGCCGGTCGTGTTTGGGTCAACAACTATCACGCCTACCCGGCCGGCGCCGCGTTCGGCGGCTACAAGAGTTCCGGCATCGGCCGCGAGAACAACAAGCTCGCTCTCGGTCACTACCAGCAAACCAAGAACCTGCTCGTGTCCTACTCCGAGAACAAGCTCGGCTTCTTCTAAACCGCCCCGTCATTAGGATGTGACCCGCAGCAGCATCCCAGGGGATGTGACTTCGCTGCGGGTCTGGTCTGGGGGCTGCCAACGACGTATTGTCGTCGGCAGCCCCTCTTTCATCACGTGTCTTGCACTTCATAACAAATTGGGAAGGTCCGCCCATGTCAACACCCACGATCACCGCGTCGGTCACGATCGCCGGCGAGACCGTCCCTCGCGTCGAACTCACCCCGGTCGCGGTCGATCTGCTCCGCAGCCTGTGGGAGGAGCACGGGCCGCTTATGTTCCATCAGTCCGGCGGCTGCTGTGACGGCAGTTCGCCAATGCTCTTCATGGCCGGGGAGTTCATCACCTCCGATCAGGACGTGCGCCTCGGCCAATTCGACCTGGCCCCGGCCGATGAACCTAGTCAGCCGCTCGACTTCTGGATGTCGGCCGAACAGTTCAATTATTGGAGCCACACCTTTCTCACCGTCGATGTCGTGCCCGGCCGCGGTAGCGGGTTCAGCGCCGAAGCACCGCGCGGGGTTCGCTTCCTCATTCGCTCGGAGCTCATGACGGTGATCACCCCGTTCGCGGCTGCGGCACACACCGATCGGGTCGGCGCGGCTGCGGTACACACCGACCGGGTCGGCACGGCTGCCGCAGACACCGACCGGGTCGGCGCGGCTCCCGCAGCCCCGCCCGCTGCGGCGGCAGCTCCGAGCTAGCGGCAGTTTCAGTCCGGCGGCTGGCGGCTACTGCCCGATCGCCTGGTAGGCGCTGAACAGCAGCGAGGCATCCGGGCCCTCGAGGATGGTCGGCTTACCCACATCGTCGAGCACGACGAAGCGCAGCATGCCGCTGCGGGTCTTCTTGTCGCGCTGCATCGTGGCGAGCAGGGTGGGCCAGCGGCCCACAGGGTAGCCGGTGGGCAGACTCAATGATTCGAGGATGCTGCGGTGCCGGTCGACAACCTCGATCGAGAGCCGTCCGCTGAGGGCGGCAAGTTCCGCCGCAAACATCATGCCGACGGCGACGGCCGCGCCGTGACGCCAGCCATACCGTTCGGCGTGCTCGACCGCATGGCCGAGGGTGTGGCCGTAGTTGAGTATCTCACGCAGGCCGGCCTCCTTGAAGTCCGCACCGACGATGCTGGCCTTCATGGCGATCGACAGTTCGATCAGCCGTCGAAATTCGGGGGTCTTCGGGTCTGTGGCCCGGTCGACATCCGCTTCGATGATGTCGAGAATCTCTGGAACCTGAATGAAACCGGCTTTCACGATTTCGGCGAAACCAGCGAGGATCTCGTTACGCGGCAGCTGCTCGAGCAGGTCCAGGTCGCAGATCACGGCGGCGGGCGCATAGAAGGTACCGACGAGGTTCTTTCCCTCGGCGGTGTTGATGCCGTTCTTACCACCGACGGCCGCATCGACCATGCCGAGCACGCTCGTGGGAATCTGCACGAGTTTGACGCCGCGCAGCCAGGTGGCAGCCACGAAGCCGGCGAGGTCGGTGACAGCGCCGCCGCCGAGGCCGATCACGGCGTCGGTGCGGCTGAAGTCGGACTGACCCATGACGCCCCAGCAGAATGCAGCGACCTCGACGCGCTTGGCGGCCTCGGCGTCGGGAATCTCGGCGAGCAAGACCTCGGAGTAGGTCTGCAGCAGATTGTCGCGCAGGGCGACCGCGCGGGCTCCGACGGTAGCGGTGTGCACGATGAGTACCTTGTTGACTCCGCTGCCCAGCTGCTCGGCGACGGTACGGACCAGTCCACGCCCCACGCTGACCGGATAGCTGTCGACCCCGGTCACGGTGATCACGGTGGTAGCGGGCTGGTCGGTCATCTCGTTCTTCTCGGTAATCTCAGTCATCATTTCTTTCTTGAACCCAATTCACGATTTCGTCGGCAATGCCACTGATGGGTCGGTTGGAGGTGTCCAGGCGAATCGTCGCGAAGGCTTCATAGGTGGGGCGGCGCAGGTTGTAGATGCGTTCCCAGTCGGTGATGCCGCCGGCTAAGAGCGGCCGTTTACTGCCGCCGAGGCGCGCCTGCACGGCCGCGGTGGTCACGCTCAAATAGACGACGGTCGCGTCTGTGAGATCGGCCTGGGTGTCGGCGTGCAGCACCGCTCCCCCGCCAAGCGAGACGACGGCCGGCTCGCCGAGCGCCAAGTCCACGGCTTCGCGCTCGACGATGCGAAAATATTCTTCGCCCTCGCGCGCGAAGATCTCCGCGATCGGACCGTAGCTTTCGACGATGCGCTTGTCGGTGTCAATGAAAGGCACGTTGAGCCCGCGCGCCACGCGGCGACCGATCCTCGTCTTGCCGGCGGCCATCGGGCCGATGAAAACAATCGGTAGCAGCGAGTTGCGCCGGGAGAACACCGCGTTCACGGCCGGCTACAGGGAGGCGTCGCTCGACGCGCCCGTTCGCAGGTTCGCCGGAATATTGGCCAGGTACGACTGAACGTTACGGCGGGTCTCACCGATCGAGTCGCCGCCGAACTTCTCGAGCACGGAATTGGCGAGCACGAGCGCGACCATCGCCTCGGCGACGACGCCGGCCGCCGGAACCGCACAGACGTCGGAGCGCTGATGGTGCGCCGGTGCTGGCTCGCTCGTGGCGACGTCGACGGTGCGCAGGGCTCGCGGAATGGTCGCGATGGGCTTCATGCCGGCGCGCACGCGCAGCACGGTACCGGTACTCATGCCGCCCTCGGTTCCGCCGGCCTTGTCGCTGACTCGTTGAATGGCGCCATCCGCTTGCACGAGTTCGTCGTGCGCATCCGAGCCTCGGCGGCGGGTGGTCTCGAAGCCGTCGCCGACCTCGACACCCTTGATGGCCTGGATGCCCATCAGGGCAGCGGCGAGCTGGGAATCCAGACGGCGGTCCCAGTGCACGAACGATCCGAGGCCGGGGGGCAGGTTGTAGGCGAGCACCTCGACGACGCCACCGAGCGTGTCGCCGTCCCGGTGTGCGGCATCCACTTCAGCGACCATCAAAGCGGATGTCTCGGCGTCGAAGCAGCGCAGCAGGTCGGCGTCGAGGGCATCGACGTCTGCGGGCTCTGGCAACGGCGAGCCGTCTGGTACGCGCACCGGGCCGATGGCGATGGTGTGGCTGACCAGCTCAATTCCCAGCTCGTGCAGAAAAGACCTGGCCACGGCACCGAGTGCCACGCGAGCGGCGGTCTCGCGGGCGCTGGCCCGCTCGAGCACCGGGCGGGCTTCATCGAAGCCATATTTTTGCATGCCGGCGAGATCGGCATGGCCAGGCCGGGGCCGGGTCAGGGGCGCACCGCGGCCGCGAGCGAGCGTGGCCGGGTCAACCGGTGCTGCACTCATCACGTCGACCCACTTGGGCCATTCCGAGTTACCGATGCGCAGTGCTACCGGGCCGCCGAGAGTGAGACCGTGGCGGACACCACCCGAGAGGGTGAGCTCGTCCTCCTCGAACTTCATGCGCGCGCCCCGGCCGTAGCCGAGTTTGCGGCGCGCCAGGTCGAGACGGATCGAATCAAGGGTGACCGGAATCCCAGCGGGCAAACCCTCGACAATGGCGATGAGTTCGGGGCCGTGAGATTCTCCGGCGGTGAGCCAACGAAGCATGGTTCCTATCTTTCCACAGCATCATGAGGGCCAGTGTCACGGGTCAGAGCGCCGCGCATGGCCGCGAGCACGGCCGCCTCATCGGGCAAGGGCTCGAACGGGTCGGCGGTGACAAACACCCGCACTTGGATGAGCGCCTGATGCAACAGCATTCCGAGACCGTCGAGCACGCTTCCGCCGGCGACCTGCCACGACGTGGCCACCCCACTCGGCCACGGTGAATAGGCCACGTCGAACAAGACCGCCCGTTTCCGCAGCGCGAGCGGCAGCGGTGCGGGCAGCACGGTTCCCCCGGGCAGGGTGCTGATCACGACGTCGCTATCGACCGGGGTGGAGCCGCCAAATCCTTGGAGGTCGACGACCACACCGAGCGACCGGCCGAGTTCGATTAGCGGCTGCGCTTTCTGCGGATCCCGCGCCAGCACCGTGACGAATTCAGCGCCGAGTTCCGCCGCCGCCACCAGGGCGGATGCCGCCGTCGCGCCGGCTCCGAGCAGGGTCACGTGGGTTGCCCGGGTGATGTCACCCTCAGCCAGTGCGCGCACCAGACCCGCAACATCCGTGTTGTACCCGCTCAGCGTTCCGCGACCATTCACCTTGCGCAGCAGCACCGTATTGACCGAACCGGTCAGCTGCGCCACCCGATCGCAGTCGTCGATGAACGGCAGCACCTCCTGCTTGAGCGGCATGGTCAGTGACAGACCGCGCCATTCGGGCCCGACCTTGCTCAGGAACATCGCCAGGGAGCCCGATTTCACCTCGACGGCGTCGTAGGACCAGTCGAGATCCAACTGCCGGTAGGCAGCCCGGTGCAGCAACGGCGAACGGGAGTGTTTGATCGGCGAGCCAAGGACGGCGAGCCGATTCGGCGTGAGACTATCCATATTCGGGGTGCTCCCTCATCCAGTTCTGCCAGACGACAACAGCAGCATCGTGTTCTGCCACCGTGGTGGAGAACACCGTCTCGCCGGTGTCGAGGTTTACGGTCACGAAAAACAGCCACGATCCATCGAGCGGGTGCAGGGCGGCATCGATGGCCAGGTCGCCCGGGTTGGAGATGGGGCCAACGACCATGCCGGGATGCACGTAGGTGTTGTAGAGGTTGCCGGCATCGCCGCGTTCAGCGTCGGTCGTGGTCACGAGGTGCGTGTTCCCGGTACCGTAGGCGACTGTTGCGTCGGACTGCAGCAGGCCGCTCTGCCACTGGGCGGGATCCAGCCGGTTGCGAAAGACCCGAGACACCTTGTAATAGTCGTCGCGCAGGCCGGCTTCCCGCTGAATCAGTGAGGCGAGCACGACGGTCGACCAGCGGTCCTCGGCGGCAACTGCGGCAGAGTCGAGGGCCTTGAACTGGCGATTCACCATGGTCTGCAGTGCGATCTGCGCGGTGTCCCCCGGCGCGAACGTATAGGTGGCGGGAAAGAGAAAGCCCTCGAGCGTTGCCGCTTCGGCCGGCAGTCCAAAGGATGCGACGTTCGCTGCGGCGGCCTGCAGATCAGCGAGGGGAATGTCCGTTCCCTCGGAAATCAACTGCAGTACATCGACGGCCGCTGTGCCCTCGGGCACGACCACGGTGCGGTTCAGTCGTGTCTTCGCGTCGAGCAGGGCAGCGAGGGCCGTACTCGCGACCATTTTCGTCTTCAGCTGGTAGGCGCCGGGCTGGAACACCGGCTCCGGGGTCGTCTGCAACAAAATCCTGTAAAACGCATCGAAGCTCTTCACCACGCCCTGGTCGACGAGGGAACTGGCGATGTCCGAGCCGCCGTCACCGTCGTGGATCATGACGACCACATCTTCACCGGCGACCGCTTCCTCCGCCGTGAAATCGGCCGGTCCCTGAGTGGCCGCGATGATCTGGGAGATGGGACCCTGAAAGAAGAACACCGTGCCGGCCAGGAGCGCAGCCAGCACGACGAAGACGATCAGGCAGCCCCAGGCGCCCTTGTGACCGCGCTTTTCCCGGGGCGGTTCGCCAGCGAGAAGCGACCGCCGATTCGCCCGACCGCGGCCGGAATCACCGCTGTCGTTCGCCATCAGATTGTGCATCGGATCAGCGATGGCATCGGTTGCGCGACCGATCGTCGTGGGAATTGGAGCGGCCTCCGTCGGCCGACGCGGCACTAGTGGTGCAGCGGAGGCGACCGAAGGCCGGGCTGGTTCAGACTTGATCTCCCCCACAGCCAGCTGCTGCGCGGCGGCCTGCTGCGCGGCTGCCTCCTGCGTGGCTGCCTCCTGCGCGGCGGCCTCCTGCGCGGCGGCCTCCTGCGCGGCGGCCTGCTGCGTGCGCAACTGACGGCGGCTCGGCAGCTGATTTTCAGGGATGGAACTCGGCACCGTTACGGCCTCTCGGTCGGTTCGACGGGCGAGCCTGGCGGTCGCCCCGAGGCACGCTCGCTGTCGAGCGCGTGTTGCAGAATGATAGTCGCGGCTACCTGATCGATCACTGGTCGTTGCGTTTTCGCTGAACGACCGGATGCCCGCAACGCCGACTGCGCCGACACGGTCGAGAGCCGTTCGTCGACCAGACGCACCGGCACGGAGAGCGTGCGGGCGAGCCGGTCGGCGAAATCGATCGCGTCGTCGGTCGATGCCGTCACGTTGCCCGACAAGGCCAGCGGGAGGCCCACGATGACCTCGACGGCGTCAAGCTCGAGCACCACCGTGCGGATGCGGGCGACGTCGGTCACTCCCGACTGGTCGCGGGCGACGGTCTCGACCGGTGTGGCGAGCATGCCGTGGTTGTCGCTGCGGGCCAGGCCGATCCGCACCTTGCCGACGTCGACGCCAATCCGCACCCCCGGGCGCATGCGGGGTGCGGGCGTCACCGTGGCAGGCACGACATCGCCCGCCGCGATCTCCGATCTGTCGGTCCGACGCCAGGCGGGGGTTCGGTCGGAGCGCATCGTTAGCGGCTGACCGCCGCAACGACGGCCTGCAACGCGGCCGGGATGGCGTCACCATTGGGGCCGCCACCCTGCGCGAGGTCGTCCTTACCGCCGCCGCCACCGCCGAGAATTGCAGCGACGGTCTTGGCGAGGGCGCCGGCCTTGTGCCCGGCAGCCCGAGCAGACTGGTTGGTTGCGACGATCACGACGGGCTTGTCACCGGCAATGGCCGAGAGCGCCACGACGACTGCGTCGGTGCCGAGGCGTTCCCGGGTATTGAGGGCCAGCATCCGAACATCGTCCGGGGAAGCGAGCACACCGAGGTCCTCGGCAACAACGGTCACGGCGCCGACCCGGCGAGCCGAGGCCAGCAGGGCCGGAACCCGGTCGGTCAGGGCGCGGGCTTCGAATGCGGCGATTTTCTTCTCCGCCGATTTGAGGCTCGTGACGAGGTCGCTGATGCGCTCGGGTAGCTGGTCGCGAGGAGTCTTCAGGCTCGAGGTGAGCTGTGACACCAGGGCGCGTTCGGCGGCAAGGTCGCGGAACGCCTCGAGGCCGACGAGCGATTCGACGCGGCGGTTGGCCGATCCGACCGAGGCCTCGCTGATCAGGTTGATCATGCCGATCTCAGCGCTGCTGCTCACGTGGGTGCCCGCGCAGAGTTCGCGCGACCAGGGACCACCGATGTCCACAACGCGCACGACATCGCCGTACTTCTCACCGAACAAAGCCATGGCGCCGAGCGCCTTCGCCTCGGCGAGGGGCAGCTGCCGCGTGGTGACCGGAAGATTGTCGCGGATGGCATTGTTGGAGATCTCCTCGATCTCCGCGCGAGTCGCCGGTGACAGCGCCTGGTTCCAGGAGAAGTCGAGGCGAAAGAACCCGGCCTTGTTGTACGAGCCGGACTGGTGGGCGTTCGGGCCGAGTACCTGGCGCAGTGCAGCGTGCAGAACGTGAGTGCCTGAATGCGCTTGGCGCGCGCCGCGGCGCCAGCTCTCGTCGACCACGCTTGTCGCGCTGTCGCCCACACCGACTTCGCCGGACTGCACCAGCACCTTGTGACTGATCAAGCCCTTGACCGGCTTCTGCACGTCGAGCACCTTAAGCTCGTAGCCGGGGCCGACAATGAGGCCGGCATCCGCTTCTTGCCCGCCGGATTCGGCCCAGAGGGCGGTTTCGGCGAGAATAACTTCGGCAGTCTCGCCGGCGACCGCGCTCGTCACGGATTCGCCGTCAACGATGAGTCCGAGCACGCCCGACTCGTTCCGCAGGTCGTCGTACCCCGTGAAGACCGTCTCGCCGAGGGCGCGGAAGGCGCTGTAGACGCCGAGGTCGGCCAGGGTCGTCTTCTTGGACTTCGCATCGGCCTTGGCCATGGTGCGCTGCTTGGTCATCAGCACGTCGAAGGCGTCACGATTCACGCTGAGGCCGGCTTCTTCGGCGATCTCGAGCGTGATCTCGATCGGAAACCCGTAGGTGTCGTGCAGCAAAAAAGCAGTCGGGCCGGCCAGTTCGGTTTTGCTGGCCTTTTTGGTCTTCGCGACGGCCAGGTCGAGCACGGCACTGCCGCTTGCGAGGGTGCGCAAAAAGGTTTCTTCTTCGGCGAAGGCGGCCTGGCTGATGCGCCCGAAGTCGCTCTTCACCTCGGGGTAAGCGGCGCTCATGGCGTCACGCGAGGCGGGCAGCAGTTCGGGCATGCTCACGGTGTCGACGCCGAGCAGGCGCATGGCGCGCACACTGCGACGCAGCAGGCGGCGCAGAATGTAGCCGCGACCCTCGTTGGACGGCATGACGCCGTCGCTCATCAGCATGAGCGAGGACCGCACGTGGTCAGCGACGATGCGCATGCGAACGTCGTCGTCGTGGTCTGCGCCGTAGCGGCGACCCGACAGGGCGGCCGCGCGGTCGAGCACCGGGCGTACCTGGTCGATCTCGTACATGTTCTCGACGCCCTGCTTGAGAAAAGCGACGCGTTCGAGGCCCATGCCGGTGTCGATGTTCTTCTTCGGCAGGTCGCCGAGAATCTGAAAGTCGCTCTTGCCCGTGCTTTCACCGCGCAGGTACTGCATGAAGACCAGATTCCAGATTTCGACGTAACGGTCGTCATCGGTGGCCGGGCCGCCGTCAGCGCCGTAGGCGGGGCCGCGGTCGAAGAAGATCTCCGAGCAGGGGCCGGCCGGTCCTGGCTGGCCGGTGGACCAGTAGTTGGAGTCCATGCCAAGGCGTTGGATGCGGTTATCCGGCACTCCAAGTGCCCGCCAGTAGCGGTACGCCTCATCGTCGTCGAGATAGATCGTGACCCAGAGTTCGCTCTCGCGAAACCCGTAGCCGCCCTGGTTCTCGGGGGTGGTGAGCAGTTCCCAGGCGAAGCCGATGGCTTCTTCCTTGAAGTAGTCACCGAAGCTGAAGTTGCCGTTCATCTGAAAGAAGGTGCCGTGCCGCGGAGTCTTGCCGACCTCTTCGATGTCGTTGGTGCGAATACACTTCTGCACGCTCGTGGCGCGGGGGTACGGAGCGGGAACCAGCCCGGTGAGGTACGGCACGAACGGCACCATGCCCGCCACGGTGAAGAGAAGGGTGGGGTCGTCGCTCACCAGTGACGCGGACGGGACAACGGTGTGTCCACGATCGGCGAAGAAGTCGAGCCAGCGCCCGCGAATGTCAGCAGTCTGCATGGTGTCCGTAGCTTTGGTGGTGCATGAATGTTGTGATGCCGTGAAATTGAGGGGTGCTGGAGCGGTGCTTCTACCGGTGGGCGGATGCTTCGGGCGCGCTGGGTGCTGGCGCATCACCCGCGGCGTCGGCGACGTGGCCGAGTGCGGCGTGCAGCTCGGC
This sequence comes from Cryobacterium sp. Hz9, assembly GCF_004402825.1. Classification (NCBI taxonomy): domain Bacteria; kingdom Bacillati; phylum Actinomycetota; class Actinomycetes; order Micrococcales; family Microbacteriaceae; genus Cryobacterium; species Cryobacterium sp. Hz9. The sequence goes on along the minus strand of NZ_SOFC01000008.1, from coordinate 157,633 downwards.
CTCGCGCTCGCGGTAGCCCTCAGATATGGCCTCGCCGAATTCGCGTGCCTTGGTGTCGAGTTCGGTGAAGAACGCTTTGCCCTGCCGGGTCTTGTTGACCTCGTGGGCAACTACGAAGCCGGCGGCCACGCCGATGACCAACCAGATGACATTCTTCATGGCACTTCTCCCTGAATCTGCGCGGCCTCTGACCGAGTCAATAGAACCGCATCGACTGAGGCCGGGTACCGCTAGCCTTGGCTATCGATAAGTCGGGCGCGGGAATATCAACGCCGTCTCCAGAGTAGCCGGTCAACCCCGGTTGCGCCCGGACCGCGGCCGCCCGGCGCGAAAGGCCGCCACTACCCCGGCCGAGAACCCGGCGAGCTTGATCAGCGGCCCGCCGACCGTCGCCGCGACTAACGCGACAAGCGCTGAGACGTTCCCGGTGACATCCGCAACGTTGCTCGTGATGGTATCGACCCGGGCGAGCTGCTGGTTGGTTGAGCGGATCGTCTCTGTCGTTTCCGCGAGCATCGGGGTGATTCCCTCGGTGAGTTCCTGGATGGCCGCGGTCGTCTTATCGAAGACCCGGCCCAGCTTGACCAGCGGAATGGCGATGACGGCGACCAAAATCGCGAACACGCCGGCAGCGATGAGTCCGGCAATATCTCCACCTGACACGGTGACTCCACTTCGCTCGATCGGCTCCTGCGGAGCCCGGGTATACAAAAGAGCGGATCACCCTGGGGTGATCCGCTCTTCAGCGTACCGGTTTCGAACAGCCCGAAGGTTATTGAGAACCAGTCGAATTGCTAGCTATCGAGCTGCGTAGTACTCCACGACGAGCTGAACTTCACACGTCACGGGAATCTCGATGCGCTTCGGGGCGCGCACGAGGCGGGCCTGAAGCTTGTCGAGCTCAACCTCGAGGTACGGCGGGAGCTTGGGGAGCAGGTCGACGTGTCCGCCGGCTGCTGCAACCTGGAAGGGCTCCATGCCCTCGCTGCGAGCCTTGACGTGCATGAGCTGGCCCGGCTTCACGCGGAAGGAGGGCCGGTCAACAAGTTCTCCGTCAACGAGGATGTGACGGTGCACGATCATCTGACGAGCCTGAGCCGTGGTGCGCGCAATCGCGGAACGGACGAGGAGAGCGTCGAGACGGGTCTCGAGGATCTCAACGAGGTTCTCACCGGTCAGTCCCTGACGACGACGAGCCTGCTCGAAGGCAATCTTGAGCTGGGCTTCGCGGATGCCGTACTGGGCGCGTAAACGCTGCTTTTCGCGCAAACGAACGGCGTAGTCCGAATCGGTCTTGCGCTTGGTGCGGCCGTGCTCACCGGGTGCATAGGGGCGCTTCTCCAGGAAGCGGGCTGCCTTCGGCGTGAGGGCGATGCCCAGGGCGCGCGAGAGGCGAGTTTTACTGCGGGTACGTGACTTGGTAGACACGGTTTCCTTTCAATCGGACTCAATAACAGGGATACCAGGGCGAGTGCGTATCACTACAGCACAAACGTCATGGGAGATCAGAGGATTGGGTGCCATGGGATGTTCGGCTACAGAACGATTCCCCTCCAAGCTGGAAACGGACGCAGCCGCATGCCGAAACCAGTTGTAGACAGAGTCAAGGTTAGCACACCGCTTCATCCGCTCCTCGCTCCAACATCCAATCCGCAACCCCGCGGAAAACCCGCCATCGCGGCAAGTCCAGAGCGGAGGGCGGAGAATTATTCGTCGCGGACGATGCGGCGGATTTTCAGGAGGCGGGCGGAGATGTCGCGCTCGTGGCCGTGCTCGGTCGGCTCGTAATAGCGGGTGGTTTTCAGCTCCGTTGGCGGGTACTGCTGGGTGACCACGCCGAGCGCATCGTCGTGCGGATACAGGTAACCCTTGCCGTGACCGAGTCGTTTGGCACCGGGGTAGTGCGCGTCGCGCATGCCCTTGGGTACGCGGCCCATCTTGCCGGCCCGCACGTCGGCGATCGCCGCGTCGAGGGCCATGTATGCGGCGTTGGACTTGGGTGCGGTTGCGAGGTGCACGACGGCCTGGGCCAACGGTATCCGACCCTCCGGCATGCCGATCAGTTGCACGGCGTCGGCGGCGGCGACGGCGATGAGGAGCGATTGCGGGTCGGCCATTCCGATGTCTTCGGAGGCGAGGACGATGATGCGGCGGCAAATGTAGCGCGGGTCTTCGCCGGCCTCGATCATGCGCGCCAGGTAGTGCAGCGCGGCGTCGACGTCACTGCCGCGCACCGATTTGATGAACGCGCTGATCACGTCGTAGTGCTCGTCACCGTTGCGGTCGTAGCGCAGCAGCGCACGATCAACGGCGAGGGAGACAATATCGGTCGTGATCACTGGCTTACCGGTCGCTCCCGCTTCGAGCGTTGATTCGGCTGAAACGGATGCCGCCTCTAGCGCGGTCAGTGCCCGCCGGGCATCACCAGAGGCGAGTCGGATGATCGCGCCGCGGGCCTCAGGTTCGAGTTCGAACCGGTCGGCCAAGCCGCGCGCATCGGTGACGGCACGATCGACGACGATGCCGAGGTCGTCGTCGCTGAGAACTTCGAGGGTGAGCAACAGGGAACGAGACAGCAGGGGGGAAATGATCGAGAACGATGGGTTTTCGGTCGTCGCGGCGACCAGGATGACGACGCCGTTTTCGACCCCGGGCAGCAAGGTGTCTTGCTGGGCCTTGGAGAAGCGGTGGATCTCGTCGAGAAACAGTACCGTCGCCAGACCGTACAAATCGCGGTTGGTGCGGGCATCTTCCATCACCTGGCGCACATCACGCACACCGGCCGTGACGGCGGACAACTCAACGAACCGTCGCCCGGAGCTGTGCGCGATGGCCTGCGCAAGCGTGGTTTTTCCGGTGCCGGGCGGCCCCCAGAGAATGACCGACACGCTGCCGCGTTCCCCCGTCTTGTCGCTCGCGAGGCTCACGAGTGGCGAGCCCGGTGTCAGCAGGTGACGCTGGCCGGCGACCTCGTCCAGGGTTTTCGGGCGCATTCGTACGGCAAGGGGGGTCGCACCACTGCGCAGACCTGGTTGAGCATCGGACATTCTTCCAGCGTAGTTTGTGCGTAGAGTTCTACGAGGTTGGGCGCGTTAGTGCCTGGATCACGTTTTGTTCGGTCGTCGCCAACCCCGACGGCCTTGGAGGGGTTCCAAGTGGCTTCGAATTACAAGCTTGAGCGTGCAGCACGTGAAGAGCGCGGACGTGTTCGTTCCTATCAGGCTAGACGGGCCGTGCACGAGTACCAGCAGAAGCGGCGCGTGCGCGACAACCTGATCGCCGGCGGCGGACTGCTCGTCGTACTGACCGTGATCGTGGTCGCCCAGGTGTTCTACTTCAACGGCGGTCCTGGCACCCCGGCCGCGACCGACACGGCAAGCGCCACCCCTGCCGCGACCCCTGCCGCGACGCCCGCTGCCACGGCAGCCGCCGGTGAGAACCTCGGCGACGTGCCGGCGAGCACCCTCGCTGAAGGCCGCACCTGGACCGGAACGCTCACTCTCAACGATGTCAAGCTCGGCATCGAGCTCGACGGCGCGCTGGCCCCGCAGGGGGTCTCGTCCACTATCAGTCTCGCCCAGAGCGGCTTCTACGACGGAGTCAGTTGTCACCGGCTCACCACTGGCGGGTTCTTTGTGCTGCAGTGCGGCGATCCCGACGCCGGGAACACGAGTCCGGACGCCACGCACGGCCCCGGCTACAGCTACGGTCCGGTCGAGAACGCCCCCACCGACAACGTCTACCCGGCCGGTACGCTCGCGATGGCCCGGCAGGGTGGGAACGGCTTCAGTATGGGCAGCCAGTTCTTCGTCGTGTACGACGACACCACCATTCCCTCGGACGCTGGCGGCGGTTATACGGTACTGGGGCACGTCACCAGTGGTCTCGATGAGCTCACGGCCACGGTCACTGACGCGGGCACCGCGGATGGTTCCGGGGACGGTGCCCCCAAGGTGCCGACTTCGATCACGGGGATAACAGTTCAGTAGGATCGATCGATCCCCCTGCGCTATTGCAATAGGCTTATACCGGTATTTCCTGGTTCCGCACTCCTCACTCCCGCGGATCCACACACAACAACTCAGCAAAGGTGACGCTCTTGACTACGACAGATCAGCAACCATGGGGTCGCGTAGACGAAACCGGCACGGTGTACGTGCGCGAGGCAGAGGGTGAACGCGCTGTCGGCCAGTATCCGGATGCCACTCCGGAAGAGGCCCTCGCCTACTTCGAACGCAAATATGTTGAGCTCAATGGTCAGGTCACCCTGCTCGAGCAGCGAGCGAAGGGTGGAGCTCCGGCCGCGGACATTGCCAAGTCGGTCGCCAACTTGACCGTTGCGGTCGCCAATGCCAACGCGGTCGGAAACCTGGCCGCGCTGGCCGAGCGGCTCGGCGCCCTAGGCGGAGCCGTCAGTGAGCTGACCGAGCAGCAGAGCATCGAGACGAAGGCCGCATCCGCTGCCGCCGTCGCCGAGCGGGCCGAGATTGTGACCGAGGCCGAGCGCCTGGCCGCCGAAGACCCGGCCAAGACACAGTGGAAGCAGACCAGCGCTGCTCTCGACGCCTTGTTCGCCAAATGGCAGGCGCACCAGCACGACGCTCCCCGCATTCCCAAGGGTGAGGCCAACGACCTATGGAAGCGTTTTCGGGCCGCACGCACCACCATCGAGCAAAACCGCAAAACGTTCTTCGCTGAGCTCGACAGCGCTCACAAAGACGTGCGCACGAAGAAGCAACATTTGATCGAACAGGCCGAGGGTCTCGCCCCGCGGGGCGCCGATGGCGTCTCGGCGTATCGCGCCCTGCTCGACGAGTGGAAGAAAGCCGGTCGCAGCGGTAAGAAGCAGGACGACGCCATGTGGGCGAAGTTCAAGGCCGCTGGTGACGTGCTCTACTCGGTCAAGAGCGAGGTTGACGCTCAGGACAACGAGGAGTTCTCCGCCAACCTGGTGCAGAAGCTCGAACTGGTGACCGAGGCCGAGACCCTGCTCAGTACCACCGACCGCAACGCCGCGCGCGACACGCTCACCACGATCCAGCGCAAGTGGGACCTCATCGGCAAGGTTCCCCGCGACCAGGTCAAGCCGATCGAGGATCGCCTTCGCAAGGTGGAAGCGGTGGTGCGCAAGCTCGATGACGACCATTGGAAGCGCAACAACCCGGAGACCAAGGCCCGCACCGAGGGCCTCGCCGGCCAGCTGAACGATGCGATCGCCAAGCTCGAGGCTGAACTGGCCACGGCCCAGAAGGGGCAGAATGCCCGCGCCATCAAGGACGCGACCGAAGCACTCGAAGCCCGTAAGACCTGGCTCAAGGCCATCGGCCAGTAGCCAGCGCAGCTCCGTAACCAGCACGGCTCAGCAATCAGCACGGTTCAGCAATCAGCACGGCTCAGTAACCAGCACGGCTCAGTAACCAAAGCGGCTTAGAAACCAGCACGGCAGCAGAACCCCGCGAAGTTATGCACCGTCAATGCGTAACCGCTTTATCCACAGATCCAGGCTCCTTGGGGAGTCTGGATCTGGTTCAGCGCAATTCTGGTGGCATGACACAGCATTGGGGACGAGCGTTCACGCTCAGCGATCTGCCGCTCGCCGAGCTCTGCGGTGCCCGTCTTGACGGGCAGGTCTTTCAAGTCGCCGATTCCTGGTGCGTGATCGATGAAATAGACGGATGCTCCAATCGGGCCCTCGCCGCCAGCCAGCTGGTCCCGCCCCGCGCCATCGCGGAACAGTTCACCGCCGCGTGGATTTACGGCGTGACTCCAGAGCCGCGCCGCCACCAGTTCTGTGTGCTGATCGGCGCGCGGACGACATCACTGTGGTCACCGCGGGTTCGGGTACGCGAAATTGTGCGGACTCCCGATGACGTGCGCACCATTTCGGGAGTGAGGGTCACCACTCCCCTGCGTACCGCCGTCGATCTCGCCCGCTATACACCGACGTCGATGGCACCGTTCAACCTGACCGCCCTGCTGGCCCGCCTGTTGCACTACGGCGAGTTTCCCGATGTATCGGCCGCTGTGAGCCTGTGCAAGCGCGGCAGCCCGGCTCACGGCACAGTCGCCGTCGCCCGATTCGCGGCCGTCAGCGTCGCCCTGTCCGCGCTCCGTCAGCAGAGCGAACCGGGCAGCACGATCTAGTTTCGGTTAGCCGTCGCTGACCCGGTAGACGTCATAGACAGCATCGATGCGACGCACGGCGTTCAGCACGCGGTCGAGGTGGGTGGTGTCCCCCATCTCGAATACGAAGCGGCTGATCGCCAGGCGGTCTCTTGAGGTGTTGACGGTGGCCGAAAGAATGTTCACGTGGTGCTCCGACAGCACGCGGGTGACGTCGGAGAGCAGTCCAGAGCGGTCGAGGGCTTCGATCTGAATATGCACGAGGAACAGGCTCTTCGAGGTGGGGGCCCACTCGACCTCGATCATACGTTCGGGTTCTAACAGCAATGATTGCACGTTGTGGCAGACCGCCTGGTGTACCGAGACGCCGGCGCCGCGGGTGACGAAGCCGACGATTTTATCTCCGGGCACCGGAGTGCAGCAGCGGGCGAGCTTGACCAGAATGTCCGGCGCGCCGCGCACGAGCACTCCCGAGTCCCCGTTGCGGGAGGTTTGCGGCCGACCCCGGGCTGCAATCGGATAATCGATGCTGTCGTTGTCTTCGATGCTCTGCACCGAGGAGACGACCTTTTCGAGCACGGATTGGGTTGAGACATGCCCCTCACCGACGGCCGCATACAGCGCCGACACATCTTCGTACTTGAGGAGAGCCGCAACCTCCGCGAAAGAGTCCTGATTCATCAGCTTCTGCAGCGGAAGGTTCTGCTTGCGCATGGCCCGCGCGATCGCGTCGCGGCCCTGTTCAATGGCCTCGTCGCGTCGTTCCTTGGTAAACCACTGCCGAATCTTGTTGCGTGCCCGGGGGCTCTTGACGAAGTTGAGCCAGTCCTTGCTCGGGCCGGAGTCGGGGTTCTTCGAGGTGAACACCTCGACAACGTCGCCCGTGACGACCTCACTCTCGAGCGGTACCAGGCGGCCGTTGACCTTGGCGCCCATGGTTCGGTGGCCGACCTCGGTATGCACCGCGTAGGCGAAGTCGACCGGCGTAGCACCGGAGGGGAGGCCAATGACACGGCCCTTAGGCGTGAAGACGTAGACCTCTTTGGCACCGATCTCATAGCGCAAAGAGTCGAGGAACTCGCCCGGGTCGGCCGTTTCAGCCTGCCAGTCAGAAATGTGGGCGAGCCAGGCCATGTCGGTGTCGCTCTGGGGCCCGGCACCGCCGGCACTTTTGCCGTTGACCTGTTCCTTGTACTTCCAGTGTGCGGCGACGCCGAATTCGGCGCGCTGGTGCATCTCGGTGGTGCGAATCTGAATTTCTACGGCGCGACCGCTCGGCCCGAGCACCGTCGTGTGTAGCGACTGGTACAGGTTGAACTTCGGCGTGGCGATGTAGTCCTTGAACCGGCCGGGCAGCGGCGTCCACCGAGCGTGGATGGAACCCAGCACCGCGTAGCAGTCCCGCACGGAGTTCACCAAAACGCGAATACCGACGAGGTCGTAGATCTCATCGAACTCACGGCCACGCACGACCATTTTCTGGTAGATCGAGTAATACTGCTTGGGTCGACCGGCGACCTTGCCACGAATGCGCGCCGATTTGAGGTCGTCGCTGATGGTGTCGATGACCTGCTGAACGAACTCCTCGCGCTGCGGCGTGCGCTGCTTGACCAGGCTTTCGATCTCGGCATACAACTTGGGATACAGCACGGCGAAGGACAGGTCTTCGAGTTCCCATTTGATCGTCTGGATGCCGAGGCGGTGCGCGAGGGGTGCGTAGATTTCCAGGGTCTCAGTGGCCTTGCGCACGGCGGATTCGTTGGGCACGAAACCCCAGGTGCGCGCATTATGCAGCCGGTCGGCGAGTTTGATGATGAGCACCCGGATGTCTTTGGACATTGCGACGATCATCTTGCGTACGGTCTCGGCCTGAGTCGAGTCGCCGTATTTCACCTTGTCGAGCTTGGTGACCCCGTCAACGAGCATGGCGATTTCATCGCCGAAATCGGCGCGCAGGGCATCGAGCGTGTAATCGGTGTCTTCCACGGTGTCGTGCAGCAGGGCGGCAGCGATGGTTTTGGTGCCGATTCCAAGATCAGCCAAGATCTGAGCCACGGCGACGGGGTGGGTGATGTACGGCTCGCCGCTGCGACGCAACTGCCCGTCGTGAGCTCGCTCGGCGGCGGTATACGCGCGTTCAATGACCGACAGATCGACCTTGGGGTGATTCAGCCGAACTGTCTTGATCAAACGATCCACAGCACCGGCAGGCTGCGCCCGGGAGAAGATGCGCGGAACCAGACGGCGCAGCGATGCCGGGGAGGGGGTCGTCGTGTCCGTCATAGTCTCACCTCGGCTTCACGCCCGGCAGAACACGCGGGCTGTGCTTGCGTACTGTCAATTATGCCGGTTCTGCGGCAGCCATCCTTACGCCCCCAGCGATACAATACCGGCCGTACCCAGAAGCGGCCAGCCCACCGGGGCTGGCCGCTGCGCGTCGTGCGGGTGCCTGCAACTAGGCTGTGAGGCTCTCCGCGGCTGGAGACGAGGCCTTGGCACGCGCGGCGAGGGCCTTCTTGTCGTGTTTGCGAATGGCATCCTCACCGTTTCGCAGCTGGGCGTAGAGCGGTGTCGCAATGAATATGGTCGAGTAGGTACCGACCAGAACTCCGATGAGCAACGCGAGCGAGATGTCGCGCAGGGTGCCGGCACCCAGAAAGAACGCACCGATGAACAAAATGGATGCCACGGGCAGGGCCGCCACGACCGAGGTGTTGATCGAGCGCACGAGCGTCTGGTTGACGGCGAGGTTGACCGACTCGGAGAAGGTCCGGCTCGAGCCTGAACCGTCCAGATTGGTGTTCTCGCGAATCTTGTCGAAGACCACAACGGTGTCGTACAGCGAATAGCCGAGAATAGTGAGGAACCCGATCACCGCCGCCGGCGTGATTTCAAAACCCGTGATTCCGTAGAAACCGGCCGTGATGACGAGGTCGTGCAGCAGCGCCACCATGGCCGCCACCGACATCTTCCACGTTCGGAAGTACACGGCCATGATGATGCCGGCGAGTATCAGGAACACCACGAGGGCCCGAAGGGCCTGTCCGGTGATGTCCTGCCCCCAGGTCGCCCCGATGAAGGAGGTCGCGACTTCCGTGACCGGCACGTCATAGGCCGCAGCGAGAGCATCACGCACTCCCGACGTCTGCCCTTCCGACAGCTGATCAGTCTGCACCCGGACACCGTCAGAACCGACAGTGGAAACCTTCGCAACAGCTTCGGGGACGACGCTCGCGACGGCGTCCGTTGCCGTGGTCTCTGACTGGCTCGTCGTCTGCGAAACGACGAACTCGCTACCCCCGGTGAATTCGATACCGAAGACGAAGCCACCGCGCAGCAGGAACGGACCGACGAGGGCAATGAGGATCATGCCACCGGCGATGAGATACCACAGTTTGCGACGCCCGACGATATTGAGCGAACGCGCACCCGTGTAGAGGTCATTTCCGAACTGCGAGAAACTGGCCATCAGGAATCCTTCCTGTCTGTCGATCGATCAGTGCTGGTTCCAACGAGTTCCGACGCCTTCCGTTCGGCGATGGTTTGCCGTTTGGCCGCCTCTTTGCTGGAGGATGAGGCCTTGGTCCCCGAGACAGCCGCCGAGGGCTCGAATCGAGCGCGTCCCCGGTAGACGGCACCGAGCGCTCGAGGATCGAGCCCGCTGAATTTGTGACCCTCGTTGAAGAACTTCGTCTGAGCGACCAGCTGAAGCATCGGGTGCGTGAACAAGCCGACCACGAGGAGGTCGACGACCGTGGTGAGACCGAGGGTCAGTGCGAACCCGCGCACGTTGCCGACGGCGAGCACGAACAATACGGCTGCCGCGAGGAAGTTGACAACGTCGGAGGCGACGATGGTGCGGAAGGCCCGCTTCCAGCCAGCCTCGACCGAGGACTCCAGCCCGCGGCCGTCACGCAGCTCGTCGCGCACGCGTTCGAAGTAGACGATGAACGAGTCGGCGGTGATACCGATGGCCACGATCAAACCGGCGACACCGGCCAGGGACAGGCGGTAGCCCTCGCGCCAGGACAGGATGGTGATCAGGAGGTAGGTGATCACCGCTGCCACGCCGAGGGACGCAATCGTGATCAAACCGAGAAGACGGTACTGCGCGAGCGAGTACATGACAACGAGGATCAAACCGATCAGGCCGGCGATGAGCCCATTCAAAAGTTGCGTCGAACCGAGCGTCGCCGAGATGGTGTCCTGGCTTTGCACGGTGAAGCTGATGGGGAGAGCACCGAACTTCAGCTGGTCGGCCAGGGCCTTGGAACTGTCCTGGTCGAATGAACCGGTGATCTGCGGCTTGCCATCGAGGATGGCGCCCTGGGTGGCCGGCGCCGAAATGACTCGGCCGTCGAGCACGATCGCAAACTGGTTCTGCACACCGGTGAGGTTGAACAGTCGTGTTGTGACATCAGCGAATTTCGACGTTCCCGTGCCGTTGAAGACGATGTTGACCGCCCACTCGCCCGTGGTCGCGCCGCTCTGCGTGGTGCGCTGGCCGTTGGTCGCGTTGGCGATCGTCGATCCGTCGACCTCGACCGGGCCGAGGATGTACTTGACCGAGCCATCGGCTTCGCAGGTGATCAGGGGCTGGTTGGCCGGCGCCACATTGGTCGTGTTGATTTTGCCGCAGTCGAAGGAGTCGTACTCGGCCTGGAGTGCGGGCGTGACGTAGTTCAAATCGCTCGCGTTGGTCGGTTCGACGGCGGGCGTGGTCGACAGGCTCGGATCGACAGGAGCCTGCGGTGCAGGCGTTGCGGTACCGTCAGCGCCCATGGTCTGGCCGGACGGTTGGCCCGCCACGAGCACCGCACGGAACTCGAGCTTGGCAGACGACTTGATGCGTTCCAGGGTGGCGTCATCGGGGGTACCGGGGATCGACACGACGATGTTCCGGCCGCCCTGGGTGTTGACCTCCGCCTCGGAGACTCCCGAGGAGTTGACGCGCTGGCGAATGATGCCCACGGCCTCGGTGAGCTGCTCCGAGGTCACTGTCGCGCCACTCTCGACCTGAGGGGCAAGGATGATCTGCGTTCCACCCTCGAGGTCGAGTGCCAGTTTCGGCGTCCACGATCCGTTCTGGGTGAATACGCCGAAAGCGTTGAGGGCGATCAGGCCGACGATAAGCACGCCAAGCCAGGTCAGGGAACGCCAGGCCTTCTTGACCGGAGACGACTTAGCCACCTATGAACTCAGCTTTCTGTTGGCGCCCACGCCAGAATGCGTGGGCGCGCCGCGTGATGCAGTACGTGCGTTGTGTTACCTGTGGTGCTCAGCAAGTATTGCGTGAACGAATGAAACTACGCGTCACCCTTTTTGGGCTGTTCGGTGCTGTCGGAGTCGCCCTCGGAAACCCGCTGGCCGAATTCTGGCTCACTGAGCGAGTCGGTGTTATCGACACTGGAGTCATCGAGATCGTCGGCGACGACCGGCTCCACCACGCGGGCGATGGTCTGACGGTGGATTTCGACAACGACGCCGGGGGCGATCTGCAGCTCGACCTTGTTGGCCTCTTCATCGATGGCGATGATCGTGCCGTACATGCCGAAGTTGGTCATGACGTCGGCGCCGGGAACCATGGTGGCCTGCAGGGCTTCCTGGTCTTTCTTGCGCTTGCGGCCGTTGCGGAACATGAAGAAGACGAGAACGGCCAAAACGGCCAACATGACGAGAGTCAATGAATCCATAAAACTGTATTACCTTTCGATTGCGGCACGGGTGGCCGAAGCTTGTATTGACGGCCCGTTTGTGCGGGCCGGTACCTTCTGAACTAAGGCTATAGACAGATGGACCAAATTGAATTATAGATCAAGAAGGGTGGCACTGCCCTGAGGAGGGGTCAGACCGAAATGTTGCCACGCTGCGCTGGTGGCAACCCGCCCTCGCGGGGTACGCGTGAGGAAGCCTATCCGCACCAAGAACGGCTCTACGACCGCCTCCACCGTTTCGGACTCTTCACCGACCGATACGGCCAGGGTGTTGAGCCCCACCGGCCCGCCTCCGAACCGGGTCAAAATGATCTTCATGACTTCGCGGTCGAGGCGGTCGAGACCGATCGCATCGACGTCATACAGTTCGAGGGCCGCGTGCACCGCGGCGATGTCGGCCGCTCCCCCGTGCACGAGCGCGTAGTCGCGCACGCGGCGTAACAGGCGGTTCGCGATGCGTGGTGTGCCGCGGCACCGCCCGGCGATCTCGGCGAGGGCATCTTTTTTTATCGGCAGGTCGATCAACTGCGCGGCCCGGGCGAGCACTTGTTCGAGCTCGCTGTCGGCGTAGAACTCGAGGTGGGCAGTGAACCCGAATCGGTCGCGCAAGGGGTTCGGCAGCAGACCTGACCGGGTAGTGGCGCCGACCAGGGTGAAGGGCGCGAGGTCGAGCGGAACGGAGGTAGCACCGGCGCCCTTGCCGACCATGATGTCGATGCGGAAGTCTTCCATGGCGAGGTAGAGCATCTCTTCAGCCGACCGTGCCATGCGATGGATTTCATCGATGAACAGCACTTCCCCCGGTACCAGGGACGACAGCACTGCCGCGAGATCGCCGGCGTGTTGAATGGCCGGGCCGCTCGACATGCGCAGCGGGCGGTTGCCCTCGTACGCGACGATCATGGCGAGGGTGGTCTTGCCGAGGCCGGGTGGGCCCGCCAGAAGGATGTGGTCGGGTGTGCGATTCTGCATCGTCGCGGCGGTCAGCAGCAGCTGCAACTGCCCGCGCACCTTCTTCTGGCCGACGAATTCGGCCAAGCTCGCCGGGCGCAGGGCGCCCTCGAAGGCAAGCTCGGATTCGCTCTCCAGCGACGGGTTAGTCAGCTCAACGGCGGGGTGCTCAAAGCCGGCGTCGGGGTTCATGAGCGACCCGTTCCCGTGGCCGCAGCGGCCGAGCCCGTTGCGTGGTGCGCCGCCGGGCCTAAGCGGCCGAGAGCCAATCGGAGCACGGCGGCGACCGTTGGCGGCGCGGTATCCTCGCCCGCAGCATCCGCCAGGTCAGTGAGGGTCTCATCGACGGCCTCGGCTGCGACGCGCTCCGACCAGCCGAGGCCGATCAGTGCCGCCTGCACGCTCGCGGCGACCGAGGTAGCCCCGGGTCGGCGGGCTGGCGTGCTCGCAGCCGTGACCGCGAGTTTGCCGGTCAGGGAGAGCACGATGAGTTTCGCGGTCTTCGGCCCGATGCCGCTGACCTTACGGAATGCGCCGTCGTCTTCGCCCGCGACGGCCTGGGCGATCTGGTTCGGGGTGAGCACCGCGAGCACGCCGAGGGCCGATTTGGGGCCTACACCGGTGACACCGACGAGCAGCTCGAAGACCGCGAGTTCGTCAGCGGTTACAAAGCCGTACAGGGTGAGGGAGTCTTCGCGCACGATGAGGGTCGTCATCAGCCTGGCTTCTTCATCGATGCGCACGCCGAGTGCGGTGGCCGGCGTCACCTGCACGCCGAGGCCGACTCCCCCGACCTCGATCACGACGGTTGAGCCTGCGGTTGAAAGGACGAGGCCACGTACGGAAGAGATCACCGCTTAAGACTACGGGGCACCGCCGACGCTGCTGGCACCGAACCCCGTTCGGCGGCGCGCCACGCTTTCTGGGCGGGGGTCAGTGCTCCAGGGGTGAGCGCGCCAGCGGTGAGCCTGTTGGCGGCGACCGAGGCGACGGTCGGAAGGGTGCCGCCTGATGCCCCGGTGCGCCAGGCATGACAGATCGCGAGGGCGAGGGCATCCGCTGCGTCGGCTGGTTTGGGGATCTCGGTCAGCCCGAGAATGCGGGCGACCATGGTGCCGACCTGCTTCTTGTCTGCGGAACCGTACCCGGTGATGGCGGCCTTCACCTCGCTCGGGGTGTGCAGGGTCACCGGTAGGCCGCGTTGCGCGGCGAGCAGCAGGGCGACCCCGCTGATCTGGGCGGTGCCCATGACGGTGCTCACGTTGAGCTGCGCGAAGACCCGCTCAATGGCGATGAACTGCGGCCGGTGTCGGTCGAGCATCTCTTCGAGTCCCCGGGACAGCAGCAACAGCCGCTGTTCCAGGGGCAGGTCGGGCGCACTGCGCAGCACGGTCACGTCAACCAGGCGGGCCGAGCGATTGCCCTCGACGTCGACCACGCCCACACCGCAACGGGTAAGGCCCGGGTCGATGCCGAGAACCCGGACCGCCATCGGACTACGCGGACTCGGCGGCCAGTGCGGCCTGTACCTCGGCCGACAGGTCGTAGTTGGAGTACACGTTTTGCACGTCGTCGAGGTCTTCCATCGCGTCGATCAGGTGGAAGACCTTGCGGGCGGTTTCGGCGTCGACCTCGATCTTGAGCGACGGCACGAAGGCGATATCGGCCGACTCGTAGTCGATTCCGGCAGCCTGCAACGCGGTGCGGGTGGCGACGAGGTCACTCGCGTCGGAAAAGATCTCGAAGGTCTCACCCTCATCGATGACTTCTTCGGCACCGGCGTCGAGAACGGCGAGCATGATGTCGTCTTCGGTGATCGTCGGCAGGCGCTTGACCACGACGACGCCCTTGCGGTGAAAGTTGTAGGCCACGCTGCCCGGGTCAGCCATGGCTCCGCCGTTGCGAGCCATCGTGGTGCGCACCTCGGCCGCGGCGCGGTTCTTGTTGTCGGTAAGGCACTCGATCATGATTGCGACGCCGTGCGTGGCATAACCTTCGTACATGATCGTCGTGTAGTCGACCTGCTCGCCCGACAACCCAGCACCGCGCTTCACCGCACGGTCGATGTTGTCGTTGGGGACCGAAGTCTTCTTGGCCTTCTGAATGGCGTCGACCAGGGTGGGATTACCCGAGAGGTCAGCGCCGCCGAGTCGGGCCGCAACCTCGATGTTCTTGATGAGCTTGGCGAACGCCTTCGCCCGACGCGAGTCGGTGACCGCCTTCTGGTGCTTGGTGGTGGCCCATTTGGAATGCCCGGACATACATCTCCCGTTGTTGTGCGTGATCGTTCTCTGTGGTGCGGCGGGTGCCAGCCCTGGTTACAGATGCGGCGGCAGCGCGTGGTCGGTGCACGTTAGGTGCCGGATCAGTCTATCCCGGTGTAACTTCCAGCAGCTTATGCAGGGTGTTCAGGTTGCGGGTCGTCGTCGTGTCGCGGTATTTGATCTTGGCGCTTTTCTTGCTGAAGGCGCTCTTGATACCCACGGCCTTGCGAACCTCCCAGTAGAGCACACCGTGGCCGAGTTCGATGCGCTCGTCGGCGGCATCGAGTTCCTTCGCGTGGCCGGCGAGCTCACTGAGATGCCCAGGGTCGGACGAGAACATGACATAGGAATGCCAGCCGTCACGGCCCGCGTCGAACGGGTACGCGCGCACAATCCGATCGAGCGATTCGGCATCGACGAGCACGATCCACGCCTCGTATTCGAACCGGGCGGTCAGTGCTGCTTCAATGCGAGCCTTGAGAGCCGCGGCATCCGCTTTGTCGACGAGCGGGCTGTCGATGCTGAAGAGGACATTGCCGCTCGCCAGCACCGTTTTCACGTCGGTGTAGCCGAGGTCATGGAAGGTGGCGGCAAGATCTGTCATGGCAATGGTTATGCCGTTGACGTTGATGCCACGAAGCAGTGCTACATAACGGGTCATCGTTGACCACTTGAATTCTGAGTCATGTCTGAACCATAGCTACACTCCCGCGCCGGGCACAATTGGGCCCACAGCCGGCCGCTTGATCACCGGGCTGCGACGACCAGTTTCTGCAGGAAATACCGGTGAAAACGGTATTCGCCGGTGATCTCCGGGTGAAAGGACGTGCCGAGTAGGTTGCCCTGCTCCACGGCGACGCAGCGGCCGTCGTCGAGGGTGGCCAGCGCGGTCGCCCGCGGACCGAGCGTCTCCACGACGGGAGCCCGAATGAACACGGCGTGCACCGGCTTCACCCCGAGCGCTGGAATGTCGAGGTCGGTCTCAAAGGATGCCGTCTGCGAGCCGAAAGCGTTGCGGCGCACCGCGATGTCGAGTCCGCCGAGACTCTGCTGCCCGTTCATGCCGTCGAGAATCGTGTCGGCGAGCATTATCAGGCCGGCGCAGGTGCCATAGACCGGCAGGCCGCCCCGGATAGCAGCCCGCAACGGCTCGGCGAGGCCGAACGTGCGGGCCAGCTTGTCCATGACGCTCGATTCGCCGCCCGGAATGACCAGACCGTCGAGGCGGTCGATTTCTTCCGGACGGCGCACCAGGTCGACGCTCGCTCCAAGATCGCGCAGCACCTGCGCGTGCTCGCGAAAATCCCCCTGCAGGGCGAGCACCCCGATCCGCAGCCCTGTCGGTACAGCGGTTTCAGCAGGTCGGGTGCCGACGGAGAGAATCGCCACGAACGGCCCGGCTACCAGCCGCGGGTGGCGAGGCGGTGCGGTGCGGGGATGTCGGACACGTTGATGCCGACCATGGCCTCTCCGAGGCCGCGCGAGACACCCGCGATTACCTTGGCATCGTCGTAGAACGTGACGGCCTTGACGATTGCCGCAGCGCGCTGCTCGGGGTTGCCCGCCTTGAAAATGCCGGAGCCGACGAACACGCCGTCAGCGCCGAGCTGCATCATCATGGCGGCGTCGGCCGGGGTGGCCACGCCCCCGGCTGTGAACAACACGACGGGCAGCTTTCCGGTGGAGGCGATCTCGGCGACGAGCTCGTACGGTGCCTGCAGCTCCTTGGCGGCGACGTACAGTTCGTCGCGGCTCATCGAGGAGAGGCGCTTGATCTCACCGTTGATGGTGCGAATGTGCTTGGTGGCTTCGGAGACATCGCCGGTGCCGGCCTCGCCCTTGGAGCGAATCATGGCCGCACCTTCGGTGATGCGGCGGAGCGCCTCACCGAGCGTAGTAGCGCCACAGACGAAGGGAATGGTGAAGTTCCACTTGTCGATGTGGTTCACATAGTCGGCCGGGCTGAGCACCTCGGACTCGTCTATGTAGTCGACGCCGAGCACCTCAAGGATTTGGGCTTCCACGAAGTGGCCGATGCGGGTCTTCGCCATGACCGGAATATTGACCTCGGCGATGATGCTGTCGATGAGGTCGGGGTCGCTCATGCGGGCCACGCCGCCCTGTGCGCGGATGTCGGCGGGAACGCGTTCGAGAGCCATGACGGCGACAGCGCCGGCGTCTTCAGCAATACGAGCCTGGGCAGCGGTGACGACGTCCATGATGACGCCGCCCTTGAGCATTTCGGCGAGTCCACGCTTGACGCGGCTCGATCCGAATTGCTCGGCGGAGGTTGATTCAGTCATAACCACCATCCTATTCCTTGCACGGTGGTGGTCTGGTCAGAGGGGTCGAAGGGAAGTGACCGGGCGCACCGGCACGCCGCCCGGTCGGAGCGGAATTAGAGGGTGCCTGCAGGCGCGGTTGTGGCGCCGGGCCAGCCCTCGGCGATCTCCCGACGCACGTCGCCGAGCAGACGCGGAATGGCCTTGGTGCCAGCGATGATGGGAAAGAAATTGGAGTCGAGTGCCCAGCGGGGCACGATGTGCTGGTGCAGGTGCTCGGCGATGCCGGCCCCGGCGATGCGCCCCTGATTCATACCGATGTTGAATCCGTCACAGTTCGATACCTCGGTGAGCACCCGCATCGCGACCTGGGTGAGTTCGCCGATCTCGGCGATCTCTTCCGATGTGGCCTGGTCGTAGGTGGCGACATGCCGATATGGGCAGACGAGCACGTGGCCGCTGTTGTAGGGAAACAGGTTGAGGATTACGTAAGCGTGGGTACCGCGCGCCACGATCAGAGCCTTCTCGTCGTCCAGTGTCGGCGCAATGCAGAACGGGCAGTCATCGGGGTGCGGCTGCTGCCCGTCTTGGATGTAGACCATCCGATGCGGCGTCCAGAGCCGTTGGAAGGCATCCGGAACCGCGGCGAACTCGGCAGCGGTTTCGGTCGCGCCAGCGTCGACAGCGTCCGAGCCACGCAGCCGATCGTCCGTAATTCCCGTCATGCTATGCCTGTACTTCGGCCGCGACCGGGCTCGTGATGACCTGGGCGCGGATCTCGATGGATTCCACGATGAGACGCACGGCCTCGGCGATCGGCACGCCGTTTTGCTGCGTGCCGTCGCGGTAGCGAAAGCTCACCGCGCCGTTGGCCTGGTCGTCTTCGCCGACGATGAGCTGGTAGGGCACCTTCGCCTTGGTGTGGGTGCGGATCTTCTTCTGCATGCGGTCGTCGGAATGGTCGACCTCCGCGCGCACGCCGGCCTTCCTCAGGGTGGCGATCACATCATCGAGGTACGGGCCGTACTGCTCGGAGACGGGGATGCCGACGACCTGCATCGGCGCCAGCCAGACCGGGAACGCCCCGGCGTAGTGCTCGGTGAGCACGGCGAAGAAGCGCTCGATCGAGCCGAACAGGGCGCGGTGGATCATGACCGGGCGCTGGCGGCTGCCGTCGTTCGCGGTGTATTCGAGGTCGAACCGTTCTGGCAGGTTGAAGTCAAGCTGAATGGTCGACATCTGCCAGGTGCGCCCGATGGCGTCGCGGGCCTGCACCGAGATCTTGGGGCCGTAGAACGCTGCCCCGCCCGGGTCGGCGACCAGATCGAGACCGGATGCCTCGGCGACCTCACGGAGCGTCTCGGTGGCTTCGTCCCAGGCGTCGTCACTGCCGACGAACTTTTTCGGGTCCTTGGTGGACAGCTCGAGGTAGTAGTCCTCGAGGCCGTAGTCGGCGAGCAACTGCAGCACGAAATTGAGGGTGCTCGTGAGCTCCTCCTTCATGCCTTCCTTGGTCGTGTAGATGTGGGCATCGTCCTGGGTCATGCCGCGCACCCGGGTGAGCCCGTTGAGCACGCCGGACTTCTCATAGCGGTAGACCGACCCGAATTCGAACAGGCGCATCGGCAGCTCGCGGTAGCTGCGACCGCTGGACTTGAAGATGAGGTTGTGGAACGGGCAGTTCATCGGTTTCAGGTAATAGTCGACGCCCTGGCGGGTGACATGGCCGGTCTCGTCACGTTCCTCGTCGAGGTGCATCGGGGGGAACATGCCTTCGCGGTACCAGTCGAGGTGGCCCGATGTTTCGAACAGGGTCGACTTGGTGATGTGCGGCGAATAGACGAAGTCGTAGCCGGCCTCAACGTGGCGCTTGCGGGAGTAGCTCTCCATCTCCTGCCGAATGATGCCGCCCTTGGGATGGAATACTGCCAGGCCGGAACCGATCTCCTCGGGAAAGCTGAACAGGTCGAGTTCGGCACCGAGTTTGCGGTGATCGCGCTTGGCCGCCTCTTCCTGACGGGTCTGGTAGGCGCGCAGTTCGTCTTTGCTGGGCCAGGCGGTGCCGTAGATGCGCTGCAGCTGCGGGTTCTTCTCGGAGCCACGCCAGTATGCGGCGGCCAGGCGGGTGAGCGAATAGCCGTTGCCGATCATGCGGGTGTTGGGCAGGTGCGGGCCGCGGCAGAGATCTTTCCAGAGCGTCTCCCCCGTCTTCGGGTCAACGTTGTCGTAGATGGTCAGTTCAGCGCCGCCGACCTCGACCGACTCGTTGTCCTCGGTGCTCGAACCACCCTTGAGGCCGATGAGTTCGAGCTTGTACGGCTCAGCGGCCAGTTCAGCGCGGGCTTCGTCGTCGGTCACTACGCGACGCACGAAGCGTTGGCCTTGACGGATGATGCGATCCATGGCCTTTTCGAGTGACTTCACGTCGTCAGGGGTGAACGGCACCTCGACGTCGAAGTCGTAGTAGAACCCGTCGGTGATGGGCGGGCCGATACCGAGCTTGGCGGTCGGGTTCACCGTCTGCACCGCCTGGGCCAGGACGTGAGCGGCTGAGTGGCGCAGAATGCTGAGGCCGTCGGGAGAATCTATGCTGACCGGTTCGACGGCATCCGTTGGCAACACGGTGGCTGCCAGGTCTTTCAACTCGCCGTTGACGCGCATCGCGACAATGGATCGGTCGGTGAAAAGCGCAAAGCCGTCAGCCACGTGTATTACTCCCTATTGTTTGCCTACCCGTCAACTTTAGCGGCGCGCGCGTCACTGTTCGTCGGCCGACGGGACGTTGGAGAGGTCCGTCGGCCGCAAGCAACATTTTCGGGCGTTGACGGGTGAGGCATCAGGGAGTGCGAGAGCTCAACCCGGTGTCGGCCAGGCTGAGCCCTGCGCCTAGACGGATTCTGTGTGTTCGATGACGAAATCGGCGCCGGGGTACACGATGCTTTCGTGTCGGTCGTCGAACGCGACGAGGTACGGTGGACCGCCGTCGATTCCGCGAACCTCGAGAATCTCGCCTCGACGATCCGGTCGCTCCACCGTTTTGCCACGAATGACAATTCGATCTCCTATTGTTGCGTGCATTGCACTCACCTCCTGCGGGCAAAACTACGCGGGCAGCCAATGCCGCGCAAGGGCACCGGCTGCGGCGGTTTTTGGGTACAAAAAAACCCCGTTTTACCGGGGCTTTTACTGTGGGCGATACTGGGATCGAACCAGTGACCTCTTCCGTGTCAGGGAAGCGCGCTACCGCTGCGCCAATCGCCCAAATTTCTGGGAACTGCGTACTCTCAGCATGTGCACCGAGAATGGAGGTGGATACGGGATTCGAACCCGTGTTAACGGCTTTGCAGGCCGCTGCCTCGCCTCTCGGCCAATCCACCAGTTGGGTTCATACCAAACGAATTGGAACCGGCCTTGCGGCCGATTCCAGATCATTCGAGCGGATGACGAGATTCGAACTCGCGACCCTCACCTTGGCAAGGTGATGCGCTACCACTGCGCCACATCCGCAACTGTTCGCATTTCTGCGTACTTGGAGACTCTAGCCGAATAGCTAGACGGAAACCAAACCGAGCCGTTTACGGCGTGTTGCCCCAAGAAATGCCGGGCCGTTGCGCGGCCCAGTTGGCGCCGGGATCCGGTTCTACTTCGTGCCGATCAGTGCCATTCGCACCTGGTCTCTCGGATCACTCGATCACTCGAGCACTCGATCGCTCGAGGCTTCCGCGCTGTGTCGCGCGAAAGTCAGTGCGCGGTTGCACGCAGCGCGCGCCACACCGGTGCGCGGCGTCGATGTGCGACGACGCACCAGTCTGGGCTAGTATCAAAAGTCGCAACAGCAACTTCGGTTGCCGCGCGCAGAAGTTTGGGCGATTGGCGCAGCTGGTAGCGCGCTTCCTTCACACGGAAGAGGTCGTGGGTTCAAGTCCCGCATCGCCCACCGAGAAAACCCCCGTTCATGCGGGGGTTTTTTTATGCCCCCTCACCGCCCCGCCCGCCGCAGCCGGCTTCGTGCCGGAACCCGGTAGTCCGCGGGTCGCGGCGATTGCCCAGGCTGGTGCGATCCGCGCACGCCGCCGTGAGCGTACAGCTGAGAGCTGCACACCTAGTCTGAGAGGCATGGACGTGCTGCTCGACATCTGGCAACGAATGACGACACCGCATGCCGCGCTGGCGCCGCTCACGGCCTGGCTGACCGTGGCCGCAGCCGGCGCGATCGTCTTGTTCACCCCGGCATGGCGCCTCGCCCGGCACGCGATCACGATTGTGCACGAAGGCGGGCACGGCGTCATCGCGGTGCTGAGCGGACGCCGGCTCGGCGGCATCCGCTTGCATTCGGACACCTCCGGGCTCACCGTGAGTAGCGGGCGCCCGAGTGGGCCGGGCATGATCCTTACCCTATTGGCCGGCTATCCGGCCGCCGCGCTCCTCGGCCTCGGTGCGGCCTGGCTACTCAGTCTGGGCTATGACGTGGGCCTGCTGTGGGCACTCCTCGCCCTCCTGGCCCTGCTGCTCGTGCAGATTCGCAACTGGTTCGGCCTGTGGTCGGTTGCCGTGACCGGCGCCGTCGTGTTCGGTGTCTCCTGGTTTGGGTCACCGCTCGTGCAGGGCGTGTTCGCCCTTTTGGTCACTGCGTTTCTGTTGTTCGGTGCACTGCGCACGTCCCTCGAATTGCAGCGATCCCGGTCGCGGCGGGCTGGCTCCTCGTCGGATGCCGACCAGTTGGCCAGGCTCACGCACGTTCCCGGGATTTTCTGGGTCGCCGTCTTCCTCGGCGTGCAGCTGCTCTGCTTGGCGCTGAGCGCACGACTGCTCGCCTTTGACCAAATCTAAGTGCCAAATACGGCCAACCGTGGCAGGGTTGGAACATGACAAAGATTGCGATCATCGGCGGGCACGGAAAAGTTGCCCTCCACCTGGCCCGCCTGCTCACAACCGATGGCCACGAAGTGAGTTCATTAATCCGCAACCCCGACCACTTCGCCGATGTCGCGGCGACCGGTGCGACACCGGTTCTGGCGGATGTCCAGAATCTTTCCGTAGATCAGATGGCGACCGCTCTGGCCGGGCACGACGCTGTGGTCTGGTCGGCCGGCGCCGGCGGAGGCGGCGCAGAGCGCACCTACGCCGTTGACCGGGACGCGGCCATCCGCTCAATGGACGCTGCCGCGCAAGCCGGCGTGAACCGCTACGTGATGGTGTCGTACCAGGGGTCACGTGCCGATCACGGAGCCTCCCCCGAGGACGGCATGTTCGCCTACTACGAGGCCAAGGCCGCCGCCGATGATTATCTGCGCGGCACCGCACTGAACTGGACCATTCTCGGACCGAGCACATTGACTCTGAACGCCGCGACGGGCTCTATCACCGTGGGTTCCGACGCACGTGGGGATACCTCACGCGAGAACGTGGCGCTCGTTGCCGCCGCCGTGCTGACTGACAACACTACGGTGGGGGCGTTCATCGAATTCACCGACGGTGACGTGCCGATCGGCGAGGCCATAGCCGCTATCCGCTAACAGGCTCAGCAGCGCCCCGGCCCAGCAGCGCACAGGCTCAGAAGCCGAAATCTCCACCGAAGTCGCCGCCACCGAAATCTCCGCCGGAGTCGGCACCCGCATCGCTCGCGGGGTCGGCGTTGGTTTCGGTGTTAGCGTCAGCGCCGGCATCCGTACCCCCGCCGTCCATCGGCATAAAGGCGCTCACCAGTGCCGAACCAATGACGAATCCGGCTACGGTGCCGAGCAATGAGCTGCCCATCATGCCGCCGAAGCCCATTCCGTTCTGGTTGCCGAACGAACGGGTGAGCGTGCCAGGCTGGCGCAGTTCGGCCCGGGTCGCTGCCTGGGCAAGCGTGGCCGGTGCGGCATCCACCGGGCGCTCGCTCGGTTCGACGTTCTCGGTCAGCTGGCGAAAGAGAATGTCGCGCTGCTCGTCGGTCAGCTTCGAGAAGGCCTCGGTGTGCACCTGTTCAATGGTTTCCGGCGGAGCCGTGCGCAGCAGGTACTGGTAACGCTCGACCGCGATCTCATCCTCGCTGCGCGCGGGGGCGCGGGTAGGGCGGTTTGATCGGTCGTCTGTGGGTGATTGGTCCTTGCGGCCCAGCAGAAAGTCAAGAATTCCCATGGTGTCCTACTCCTTGTGTGAATGTGTCTGTGATCTTTATTTTTTCAGATCTCTCTGAGTGCTGGCGGCGTCAGTTTCCCCGGCCGAACCAGGTCGTGACGCCGGGCGAGTAAAGCACCGATTCCGGAGCGCGATCGGCGAGGCCGGCGAAACCTGCACCAGCCAGCAGCGTGTCGTCGATGCTCACCAGTTCGGCACGGTACAACGGCCACGGCTCATGGTGGTTGCGTAAATGCACCGTGCGACCACGGATACTCGTGAACAACGCCCATCGTGCGGTGAGAAAATCTGCCAACGGATCATCGACGACGGCGACTGGACCCGGTCGGGCCACGACCGATGTGTACTTGGTGCGGTCCCCGTGGCGCGTCGATGTGTACCGGTACTGGCCGGAATCAACCGTGAGACCGGTACGCGACCAGACATAGGGCAGCGAGAACAGACCGCGGGCGGCGAGTACAGCCGCGAGACGACTGGCCTCCAGCGATACAAACACGACACCGCGACGGCCCTGCGGATCGACGGCATAGAGGCGCACATTCACTTCAACGAAGGAGCCAAAGTACGGTATCGGCGGGCTACCGAGAATTGTCGCGCGATCCAGCACGAACGGAATCAGGCCGACCCAGGCCGACCCGTCGTATTCATCGGGTACGAGGCCGTGAGGCAGGAGCGGCGCCACCAGCGCGGCATCCACGCGCCAATGCAGAAACACCAGGTGCGACCAGCGCTGACTCGCCGACGCCCGCCCCGCCAGGGGCGGTGCGACCGCCGAAATGGGATAGGCCTCGGCGTTCGTCACGGGTTCCTTTCACGGGAAATTTTCGCTGGGAATTGTCACTGGGAATTTTCGCTGGGAATTTTCGCTGGGAATTTTCGCTGGGGATTTTCGCTGGGAATTTTCGCTGGGGATTTTCGCTGGGGATTTTCGCTGGGTGTGCCTCACGGTACTCGCTGGGGCAGTCTCTACGCCTGTTGATCACCCGGGAATGAGGGCCGGAAGCCGCGTCTGCCCAGCAATCCCGGAGGCGGCCTGTGTAAACATGGAAAAGACACAACGTTTTGAAGCAACACATGAAATAGTGAATGAGGGAGAAGGATGCCGGGCTCGACCGTTCTCGACCTCCTTCTGATCTTGGTCTTGTTTATTGCCCTCGTCAACGGATACCGTAGCGGACTGCTGCAGAGCCTCACCGGCATCGTCGGCGCTGTGGTCGGCGGAGTCGCCGCCTTCTTCGTGGTTCCCCTGGTGGGCGGCTGGGTACCTGCGGCGCAATGGCGCACACCAGCCACCATCGGCGTGGCGATAGTGCTCGTGCTCGTCGGACATTCGCTGGGCGCCTCCGCGGGAGGAATGGTGGGGCGCAGAAAGAAGCGCTCCTCCCTCGGCGCCATCAACCGCGTGCTGGGCGCTGTATTCGCCGCCGTCGCCTCAGCCCTTGTGGCGTCGATGGTGGCGTTCAGCATTGGCGCTCTCGGCGTTCCGTTCCTCTCCCCCGCCATCGCCTCGTCGACCGTCGTGTCCGGTATCGACTCGCTGACCCCCGATCCGGTCAAGGCTCTCATGGCCGAGCTGCGCTCCGTGGCCGTGCAGCAGGGACTGCCGCGCATCGTCGACGCTTTCACCGGCCCAACACCGAATGCCGCCCAGGCCGATACGAGCAGTCCGGCGCTGGCCGTGGCCGGTCAGTCGGTTGTGCGCATCACCGGAACGGCCTACGCCTGTGGACAGAGCCAGTCCGGCAGCGGCTTCGTCGTGTCAGACGACCGCGTCATCACCAACGCGCACGTCGTCGCGGGTGTGGACCAGCCCGTCGTGGAAACCCCGGCGGGCGAAGCCCTGGCTGGTGAGATCGTCTACTTCGACCCGGTCGACGACCTCGCCATTGTTTCGGTTCCCGGTCTGGGCGCAGCACCGCTGACCGCCGGAGTGGATCTCGCTGCGGGCAGCGGCGCGGTCGCCGACGGGTACCCGTTCGGCGGACCTTACGTCTCCGATCCGGCCCAGGTCATCTCGATCGGCACCATCAGCGTTGCCGACATTTACGGCCAGGACCCGACGCCACGTCAGGTATACACCGTGGCTTCCGACGTACAGCAGGGCGAATCAGGCGGACCGCTGCTGAGCGAATCCGGCCAGGTGGTCGGCGTCATCTTCGCGAAGGCCTCGAACACCGACAATGTCGGCTATGCCCTTACACTCGAGGAAATTCAGCCAGTAATCAGCCAGGCGCCCGGCCTTTCCAACCCCGTCTCCCCGGGAACCTGCGTTCGCGGCTGAGCCGGGGCATCCGCTCGCCGCCAGCTATCGTTCACGAACCTGAATGCCCAGAGCTTGGGGCCCAAGCAGACGCCTAGACGTTCAGGGCCAGACGCCCAGGGTTCAGACATTCAGGGTTCAGACACGCTCGAGGGCGTAGCCCTCTTCGCCGTGCACGCTCGTGTCGATTCCGGCCAGTTCGTCTTCGTTCTTGATGCGGAATCCGATGGTCTTCTCGATCGCGAAACCGAGCAGGTAGGCAATGATGAAGGAGTAGAAGAGAACCGAAAAGCCTGCAATCGCCTGCACAGCGAGCTGACCGAGGTCGCCGCCGGTGAAGAGCCCGGTGTTGATGGCGAAAAAGCCGAGGTAGAGAGTGCCGATGATGCCACCGACCAGGTGGATGCCGACGACATCGAGCGAGTCGTCGAAGCCGAGCTTGAACTTGAGTTCAACGGCGAGGGCGCAAACGGCACCGGAGAGCCCGCCGAGCAGGAGCGCCCAACCCGGTTCCAGGTTGGCGCAGGCCGGGGTGATGGCGACGAGGCCAGCAACAGCGCCCGATGCGGCGCCCACCGAGGTGGCTTTGCCGTCCTTGAACTTCTCGACGAGCATCCAGGCGAGGATGGCCGCTGCCGTGGCACCCAGGGTGTTGATAACGATGATGCCGACATTGGCGAGGCCATTGAGCCATTCAGCACCGGCGTTGAAACCGAACCAGCCGAACCAGAGAATCGAGGCGCCGATGAGCACGAGCGGTACGTTGTGCGGTTTGGTCATGCCCTTCTGGAACCCGACGCGCTTGCCGAGGACCAGGGCCAGCGCAAGAGCTGCAGCACCGGCATTGATGTGCACCGCGGTACCACCGGCATAGTCGATGACGCCGGGGAGGCCCAACGTCTCACCGAGCTTCATGATCCAGCCGCCACCCCAGACCCAGGCTGCGACCGGGAAGTAGACGAGGGTTGCCCAGATACCCGCGAAGATCATCCAGGATCCGAACTTCGCCCGGTCTGCGACAGCGCCGCTGATGAGGGCGACGGTGATGATGGCGAATGTGGCACCGTACGTGGCACCGAGCAGGTCGGTGCTGCCCGTCTCTCCCATGGCGAGCTTGCCAAGACCGAAGTCGGAGAACGGATTGCCGGCAAATTCGGTCGGACCGTTCACGGTGCTCATGTTGTAGCCGTACAGGATCCACAGGACGCTGATGAGGCCCAGTGCACCAAAGCTCATCATCATCATGCTGATGACGCTCTTGGCCTTGACCAGTCCGCCGTAGAAGAAGGCGACACCTGGTGTCATGAACAACACGAGTGCGGTGGCGGTCAGGCCCCACGCAATGCTTCCGGTTTCCATAGAATTGTCCTCACGCGTCTCAAATGTGCTGGGCGTAGCACGAGGCGAGCCACCTCGGATACGAGTCAATTATCTGAGGTGGCTGTTACAACAAACGTTCTGACGTGTTTCGTGCCGGTTACGAGCGCTGGCGAATTGTTAACGCCAGATTTCAGGGTCAGTCGGTGTGCGGCGGCAACTCTCCCGTGGTGAGGGCAACCATGCGCGACTGGGACCGCTGGTACTTCTTGCGATACCCGCCAGCCATCATCTCGTCGTCGAACACCTCGTTGAGCGGGCGCCCGCTAGCGACGATCGGAATCTCGGCGTCGTAGACGCGGTCGATGAACGCCACCAGACGCAGGGCGTCGGACTGGTCGGTCAGCAGGAAAACGCCGCGCAGCGCAATCACCTCCACGTCGCGAATGACCTTGACGTATTTCGACGGATGCACGGTGCCGAGATGACGAATCAGGGCACCGAAATCATCCTCGGTCACTTTGGAACCACGCTTTAGCAACGTGTTGACCAGGTGCTCACGCGCCTCCGGCTCAACCGCGACGGCCTGACCGGTGACATTGCGGCGACGGTAGTCGAGGCCGTCAATGCGCAGGGTCTCGAAGTTGGCGCTCATGGCCGAGATCTCGCGCAGAAAGTCCTGCGCGGCAAACCGGCCCTCGCCGAGCGAGTTGGGCGGGGTGTTCGACGTGGCGGCGACGCGCGTTCCGGTAGCTACGAGTTCGCCGAGCAGTCGGGTCATCACCATGGTGTCGCCCGGATCGTCGAGCTCGAACTCGTCGATGCAGATGAGCTTTGCGCTGCGCAGCTCCTTGATGGTCTCCTGATAGCCGAGGGCGCCCACGAGCGCGGTGTACTCGATGAAGGTGCCGAAGTATTTGGGGCCGGTCGCGGCATGCCAGAGTGCCGCGAGCAGGTGCGTCTTGCCGACACCGAACCCACCGTCGAGGTAGATGCCGGGCAGGTCGTCTTTGGCCTGCCGGCGCCGGGAGAAGAATCCGGCCGGCCGTGGGGTCACGAATTCCTGCAGCTTTTCGACGGCTTCGACCTGGGAGGGGTAGTCATGATCGGGTCGGTAGTTCTCAAACGAGGCGTGCTCAAACTGGGGAGGCGGTACCAGTTCTGCCACGATTTCCCGGCCCGTGATGCTCGGGGTGCGGTCGGCCAGTTGCGGAACTGCGTGGTTTGCCTTCTGATGGGCCTCTGGTGCCATGCTGAAATGCCCGTTCTCGTGGGTAGAGCTGCGAATGCGTCGGCTGCCGGCACCGCGTAGATTTGTGGGGTGGGCACAGATTAGCCTAATCCGCGGTCAACCCGAATCCGCATGCATCCGCTGCCCACGTGGAGGTTACATGTCTGCCCCGATCGACACGACCGAAAAGTTTGCCGCCTACGCCCACCCATCCAAGCTGGTTTCCACCGAATGGCTGGCGGAACACCGCACCGACGCGGGACTGGTCGTGGTCGAATCCGACGAAGACGTCTTGCTCTACGAAGTGGGACACATCCCCGGCTCGGTAAAAATCGACTGGCACACCGACCTCAACGACAAGGTCAACCGTGACTACATCGAGGGCGTAGCCTTCGCCGCCCTCATGAGCAGCAAGGGCATCGCTCGCGACAGCACGGTTGTCATCTACGGCGACAAGAGCAACTGGTGGGCCGCATACGCCCTGTGGGTTTTCACCCTGTTCGGCCACGACGATGTTCGCCTGCTCGACGGCGGACGCACGAAGTGGCTCGCCGAGGAGCGTGAACTGACAACGGACGTCTCCCCCGTCACCCCCACGGATTACCCGGAGACCCCGCGCAACGACGCCCCGATCCGCGCCTTCAAGAGCGACGTTCTCGCCCACTTCGGCAATCCGCTCATCGATGTGCGCTCCGACGAAGAATATAGCGGGGCCCGCACGACGATGCCCGCCTACCCCGAGGAGGGCGCCCTCCGCGGCGGCCACATTCCTACCGCCGCGTCGGTGCCGTGGGCCCGGGCTTCAGCCACCGACTCCACTTTCAAGACGCGCACCGAACTGGACGACATCTACCGCGGGGAGGCTGGTCTGGCCGACGGCGACGACGTGATCGCCTACTGCCGCATCGGCGAGCGGTCCAGTCACACCTGGTTTGTGCTGACCCACCTGCTCGGCTTCGATAACGTGCGCAACTACGACGGATCCTGGACCGAATGGGGCAACGCCGTCGCCGTGCCGATTGCGGTCGGTACCGCACCCGGTACCGCGCCGGTGCCGCGCCGATGAGCGTCCTTCCCTCCCAGTTGGCGGAAATCCAGGAAGATTTCCTTGCCCTCGAGCAGAAGGATCGCCTGCTCTTGCTGCTTGAGTTCGCCAACGACCTGCCGGAACTTCCGCAGGAGTACCAGGACCATCCCGACCTGCTCGAGCGCGTGGTCGAATGCCAGTCGCCGGTATTCATCTTCGTCAACCTGGATGCCGAGGGCGCGTTCCACCTGCACGCAACGGCCCCGCGCGAGTCGCCCACCACCCGCGGGTTCGCGTCGATCCTCGCCCAGGGGCTCGACGGGCTGAGCGCCCAGCAAGTGTTCGCCGTTCCCGACGACTATCCGCAGTCCATCGGCCTGAGCGAGGCCGTCTCGCCGCTGCGCCTGCGGGGCATGAGCGCCATGCTCGGCCGGGCCAAACGTCAGCTCCGGGAGCGACTCGCCTAGCGCTTCGGCAAGCCGGTCGGCAGTGCGGCGAGCCAGGCCGCGATCTCGCCATTCCAGCGATCCGGGTCGTAGTTCCACAGTTTGGTGTGGCGGGCCTCGCTGAAAGCCACGAAAGTGACAATGTCGGGCCGCCGGTCGGCGAGTCGGCGCGACCCGGTGGCTGGCACGAAACCATCATTGTCGCTGTGTAACAGCAGAATCGGCCGCTGCAGTTCACTGGCCCTGGCGACATAATCGAGCCGGGCAAAATCGATCGGCGCGGACTGTCCGGTGACGCGTTTGGCCCAGGGCGCCCCCATCACAGCGAGAGCACCGCGCGCGATGAGCGCCGGCAGCCTGCGGTCCAACGCCTGCGCTCGGACGACGTCGGCCCAATCGATCACCGGAGATTCCAGCACGAGGCCAACGATCAGGTCTGCGTGTCGGCTGCGGGTCAGCGCCTGCAAGACCACGGCACCGCCCATCGACCAGCCCATCAGCACGATGCTCCTCGCCCCGTGGCTGGCAGCGTAGTCGATCGCGGCCTCCACATCGGGCCATTCGGTGTCACCGAGGCCGTAGCGGCCGTCAGCGCTGGCCGGGGCATCGCCGTCATTGCGATAAGAGACGAGCAACGATGTGTAGCCGGCCGCGTGAAACACCGGCACCGCCCGCAATGCCTCCTCGCGGCGCACCGCCCGGCCGTGCACCTCGATCACCCACTTGCCTGCGGATGCTGTCGTGCCATCCGCTGGAAAGAACCAGGCGGGTGCCAAACCGACGGGTGTCGCAATGGTGACCTCGGTCCACCCGAAACCGAGATCGGCGGGACTCGTGTAGAGCCAGCCGCTGAACCGGCCGCGACGGGCGGACGCGAGGTCGCCGTAGTCGACACCGAGGATGCGCCGGGTGACGGTGGTCGCCGTGCGCGTGGTGATCTCGCCGACCCGGGCATGGCCGGTACCCGCGCTGAAGAAGAAACTGTACTCGCCGGGGAGTACGGAATCGCGGTGGCGTTGCAGGGTGACCAAGCGCTCGGCGAGGTCGACCGCGAACACGCGGGTGTCGTCGGCGCGTGCGGCTGGCGGTGTGACGATGGTCTTCGCCATGACCGCGGCGAGCACACCGGCCGCACCGACGAGGGCCACGGCGGAGCCGACGATCACGATGCCGGTGAAGCCCAGGATTGGTGCCAGAACTGAGCGCTGAGTACTGCGCCAGCGAGCGGTATGACGCCCGTTTGGGGGCTGTGGGTCGTGCACGTGCACCTCCGACTGGTCGGCGTGCCTCACGAACAACACCCAGAAAAAACTCTAGTCTGCAGACGTGGCCGAAACAGATCAATCGCTCCCCGCAGAGTTTGTCGCGGCAGTGACCGCCATTCGCCGCGCCACAAGCCGGGCCGAATTAGTCGTCACCGAGATTGCCGCGCCCACCCAGCTCGCGCCGTACTCGATCGCCCTGGCCGCGAATATTGCTCCGGTGCGGCACGGCAGCGACTCAGATCTGGGTACCGGCCGGTTCATTCTGTTATACGACCCCGATGAGCCCGACGGCTGGAACGGAGCCTTCCGCGTGGTCTGCTTCGCACAAGCACCGCTCGAGGTGGAAATCGGGCTCGACCCGTTTCTGGCCGAGGTCACCTGGCAGTGGCTGGTCGATGCCCTGGACTCCCGCAAGGCGGAGTACACCGCGGCCTCCGGAACGGCGACTAAAATTATCTCGTCAGGCTTTGGCGAACTCGCCAAACAGGGAGATGGTGCGCAGATTGAGCTGCGCGCGTCGTGGACACCCCTGGATCACAATCTCACCGCCCACGTCGAGGGGTGGGGCGAGCTGCTGTGCATGCTCGCCGGACTCCCTCCGGCTGGGGAAGGAGTCAGCATGTTGTCAGCACGCCGAGCAGCCCGTGGCTGAATCGCAATCCAATCGGCCCGCCCTCGTTCAACACCTGGTCATCGATACTCGTGAGGCCTACCTCGCCGCGACGGCCGCCCTGGCCGCCGGACACGGGCCGGTCGGGGTCGACGCGGAACGGGCATCCGGTTTCACCTATTCGCAACGCGCTTATCTCATTCAAATTTATCGCCGCGGCGCCGGCACGTTTCTCTTCGACCCGCCGCCGATCGGCGACTTCAGCGAGTTGAACGATGCCCTCGCCGATGCGGAATGGATTCTGCACGCGGCCAGCCAGGACCTCGCCTGCCTGCGGGAAGTCGGACTCGACCCCACACGCATCTTCGACACCGAGCTCGCTGCCCGGCTGCTCGGCATTCCGCGGGTCGGCCTCGGTACCGTGGTGGAAGAGCTGCTCGGCATCCACCTCGCCAAGGAGCACTCCGCCGCGAACTGGTCGACCCGGCCGCTGCCCGAATCGTGGCTGGTCTACGCAGCCCTCGACGTCGAGCTGCTGCCCGATCTGCGCGACCGCATGGTCGACCTGCTGCTGGAATCGAACAAGACCGACATTGCCGACCAGGAATTCGCTGCAACCCTGGCCAAGGAGGCCAAGGCTGCCCGCGTTGATCCGTGGCGGCGCCTGTCGGGCATCCACTCGCTGCACAGCCAACGCAATCTGGTCGTCGCCCGCGAGCTGTGGCTGGCCCGCGACGAATTTGCCCGCGAGGTCGATGTCTCCCCCGGACGGCTCGTTCCGGACGCGTCGCTGCTCGCCGCCGCCCGCGTGCTCCCCGCGACCCGTCAAGCCCTTTCTGACCTGCGCGAGTTCAACGGTCGGGCGAGCCGCAGTGAGCTCGACCGCTGGTGGGCTGCCATCCAACGCGGCCGGGCGACCATCGATCTGCCCGCGCTCAAGGCGAGCAATGACACCCTGCCTCCGCCGCGGGCCTGGGCCGACCGAAATCCGGAGGCCGACGTGCGGTACAAGGCAGCCCGCGTCGCTCTGCAGAGCGTCACGGACGAACGGGAGATTCCGCTGGAGAATCTGCTGACTCCGGACTACCTGCGCCGGGTGGCCTGGTCACCGCCGGAGCCCGCGGATGTGGCATCCGTGGGGCTGGCCCTGGCCGATCTCGGGGCGCGACGCTGGCAAATTGACTTGACTGCACAATTAATAGCGGATGCATTTATAGAAGTTCCACAAATTATTGACCCGGCGTTGGATCTGGAGTCGTAGAAACCGGCAAACGATTCGGGTGGCAATTCTTACCACCCTAGGATCGGACCAGACCTAAATGACCAATCCGGATCAGATACTGATCCGGGTTCGGATCTAAATACGTACGGGAGGCATTGTGGCCGAGAGAGCAGAAGTCGTTTTTGTCGACGGGGTTCGAACCCCATTCGGCCGCGCCGGCGAAAAAGGCATGTACTGGAACACCCGCGCCGATGACCTCGTGGTCAAAGCCATCATCGGGCTGATGGAACGCAACCCGGGCGTTCCCCCGGAACGCATCGATGACGTGGCAATCGCAGCGACTACACAGACCGGTGACCAGGGTCTGACGCTCGGTCGCACGGCGGCACTGCTGGCCGGTCTGCCGAAATCGGTTCCGGGTTTCGCGATTGACCGCATGTGCGCCGGGGCAATGACCGCCGTCACCATGATGGGGTCATCGATTGGTTTCGGTGCCTACGATCTCGCCATCGCCGGCGGCGTCGAGCACATGGGCCGCCACCCGATGGGTTTCGGGGCCGACCCGAACCCGCGGTTCCTGTCCGAGCGGCTGGTCAGTGAAGACGCCCTCAACATGGGCGCGACCGCCGAACGCATTCACGACCGGTTCCCGTCGTACACCAAGGAACGCTCCGACCGGTTCGCGCTGCGAAGCCAGCAGAAGGTGGCCGCGGCCTACTCCGCGGGAAACATTCAGCCCGACCTGATTCCCGTTGCCACGCGCAGCGAATCCGGCTGGGGCCTCGCCACCCGCGACGAAGCACCGCGCCCCGACACCACGCTCGAGGGACTGAGCACCCTGCGCACCCCGTTCCGTTCGCACGGCCGGGTCACGGCCGGCAATGCTTCCGGCCTCAACGATGGCGCCTCCGCCTGTCTGCTGGCCAGCGGCGCCACGGCCAAGGAACTTGGCCTCGGCGTGAAGATGACCATGATCAGTTTCGCTTTCGCCGGAGTAGAACCGGAGGTCATGGGCCTCGGCCCCGTACCATCCACCGAGAAGGCGCTGCGCAAGGCCGGGCTGTCGATCACCGACATCGGCCTGTTCGAACTCAACGAGGCCTTCGCTGTGCAGGTCATCTCCTTCCTCGATCACTTCGGCATTGATGATGAAGACCCGCGCGTCAACGAGTACGGCGGGGCGATCGCGCTGGGGCATCCGCTCGCCTCCTCCGGCGTTCGCCTGATGAACCAGCTCGCCCGCCAGTTCGAATCGCACCCCGAGGTGCGCTACGGTCTCACCGCCATGTGCATCGGCCTCGGCCAGGGCGGTTCCGTGATTTGGGAAAACCCGCACTTCAACAAGAAGGCAGCCAAGCGATGACGACCACCGAGTACAGTTCCCTCGACTTCAGCCCGCTCGTGGCGATCTCCGGCGACGAGGTCGTCACGCACTCCTACGTTCGTGATGTACCGCTACGCGCCGGTCGCACCCTGGCCCTGGTGACCCTCGACAACGGGCGCGACCACACGCGACCGAACACGCTCGGCCCGGTCACTCTGCTCGAGTTCGCCACCACCATGGACGAGCTCACCGCTCGCGCCGCTCGCGGCGAGATTCACGGCGTGGCCGTGACCGGTAAGCCGTTCATCCTCGCCGCCGGAGCTGACCTGAGCAAGGTTGCCGAGATACCCTCGCTTGCGGCGGGCAAGCTGCTCAGCCAGCTGGGCCACCACGCGCTCGGCAAGCTCGACACCCTGGGCGTTCCGTCGTTCGTGTTCATCAACGGGCTCGCGCTCGGCGGCGGACTCGAGATTGGCCTGAACGCGAACTACCGCACGGTGGACGCGGCCGTGCCCGCGATCGCTCTTCCTGAGGTTTTTCTCGGTCTGATCCCCGGCTGGGGCGGCTCGTACCTGCTGCCCAACCTGATCGGCATCGAGAATGCCTTGAAGGTCATCATCGAGAACCCCCTCAAGAACAACCGCACCCTTACTGGAGCGGATGCCCTCGCGCTCGGTATCGCGGACGTCATGTTCACGTCGGCGCGGTTCCTCGAAGACTCCATCGACTGGGCCGACGGCGTCATCGCGGGCAGCGCGAAGGTGTCGCGACCCAATGCGCCCGGCAAGATCGAGCGCCTCGTCAAGTGGGACGTGGCCGTCGGCATCGCCCGCAAGCTGCTCGTCAACCGCATCGGCGAGGTCGCCCAGTCACCGTATGTGGCACTCGACCTGCTGCAGGCCGCCAAGAGCGGCACTCGCGCCGAAGGTTTCCAGCGCGAGGATGAGGCCCTGGCCGGCCTCATCGCCGGCGATCAGCTGCAGGCGAGCATCTACGCCTTCAATCTCGTGCAGAAGCGCGCCAAGCGGCCGGCCGGAGCGCCGGACAAGAAACTTGCCCGGCCGATCACCAAGGTCGGCGTGATCGGCGCCGGCCTCATGGCGAGCCAGTTCGCGCTGCTGTTCGTGCGGCGCCTGAAGGTGCCCGTCGTCATCACCGACCTCGATCAGGCCCGCGTCGATAAGGGTGTGGGGTACATTCACGACGAGATCGCCGCACTCCAGAACAAGAACCGCATCTCCCCCGACGAGGCAAACCGCCTGCGCGCACTCGTTACCGGCACAACCGACAAGTCGTTGTTCTCGGACGCCGACTGGGTGATCGAGGCCGTCTTCGAAGAACTGGGGGTCAAGCAGTCGGTGTTCGCCGAGATCGAGAAGTTCATCTCTCCCGAGGCGATTCTGGCCACGAACACCTCGTCGCTCTCAGTCGAACAGATCGGGGCGAAGCTCACGCACCCGGAGCGCCTGGTCGGGTTTCACTTCTTCAACCCGGTTGCCGTCATGCCGCTCATCGAGGTGGTGAACACCCCGCAAACCGACGAGGTGACGCTCGCCACGGCAATGGTCATCGCCGGCAAGCTACGCAAGAACGCCGTCATCACCCGGGACACCCCCGGCTTCGTGGTCAACCGCGTGCTCGCCAAGTTGCTCGGCGAAGCGATGCATGCCGTCGACACCGGAACGCCGTTCGAGGTCGTCGAAGCCGCCGTGGCGCCGTTCGGGCTGCCGATGACCCCGTTCGAACTGCTCGAGCTTGTCGGCCTCACCGTGGGCGCACACGTGCTCGACACGCACCACACGGCGTACCCCGACCGGTTCTTCGAGAGTGACAACCTGCACAAGCTCGCCGAGCACGGCAAGATCCTCGAACGCGACGCCAAGGGTCGCCGCACCGGTTTCGACAAGGGGGCGCTGAAAATTGTCGCCGGAGGCAGCACGCCGATGACGGCCGAGCAGATTCTGCAGCGAGTCGAAGATGGCCTGGTCGACGAGATCAAGCGGATGCTGGAGACAGGCGTCGTGCACGCGGCCGAGGACATCGACCTCTGCATGATCCTCGGAGCCGGCTGGCCGTTCCAGATGGGCGGCATCACCCCGTACCTCGATCGCGTCGGCGCGAGTGCGCGAGTGTTCGGCGGCACGTTCCACACGCCACCGATCCGCGGCATCGGTGCGCCGGTGCCGACGGTCACCCGCTAGACCGGCCACCTGGTGTACGCGGGCCCATGATCTATCATGCGCCCGCGTTTAGGACCCGGACCTAGTCGCGGCGGGTTACCTGGATGGCACCGGTGTCGCTGTGATCGGCGGGCAGCGGCCGGGCGTTGGGAATCTTGCTGCCGAGTACCATGGCGACCACGTCGCGGGCGATCGCCTGCGGGGTCAGGCCAACCCGCTCAAGAATCTGGGCGCGGCTGCCGTGGTCGAGGAATTGATCGGGTAGGCCCAGCTCGGTCACTGCCGTGTCGACGCCAGCCTCGCGCAGGTCTTGACGGATGCGCGTGCCGATACCACCGACCCGAATTCCGTCTTCGAGTGTGACGACGATGCGGTGCGCGGCCGCGAGGCTGATGATGCTCCGCGGCACGGGTACGACCCAGCGCGGGTCGACGACCGTCGCACCGATGCCCTGCGCGGCGAGCCGGTCGGCCACGTCGAGGCCCATCGCCGCCATCGGGCCGACGGTGACGATGAGGACGTCCTGCTGGGTCGCCTCCTGGAGCACGTCAACGCCGTCGTCGAGGCGGCGTATAGCGTCGAACTCCAGCCCGACGGTGCCTTTGGGGTAGCGCAAGACGGTTGGTCCGTCGTCGACCTGGACGGCCTCGGCCAGTTCTTCGCGCAGGCGTACGGAGTCGCGCGGCGCGGCCAGACGAATGTTGGGTACGACCTGCAAGATTGCAAGGTCCCACATGCCGTGATGGCTGGGGCCGTCGGGGCCGGTGACCCCGGCACGGTCCAGCACGAAGGTGACGCCGGCCTTGTGGAGGGCGACATCCATGAGCACCTGGTCGAAGGCCCGATTGATGAACGTCGCATAGAGCGCCACGACGGGGTGCAGACCGCCGAAGGCGAGCCCGGCCGCGCTGGTCACGGCGTGCTGTTCGGCGATTCCCACGTCGTGCACGCGGGAGGGAAAACGTTCGGCCATCTTGTGCAGCCCGGTCGGCCGCAGCATGGCGGCGGTGATGGCCACGATGCGTTCGTTCTCGATCGCCAGTCTCAGCAGCTCGTCGGCGAAGACCGAGGTCCAGGATGCCGCGCCCGGCTCTTCGACGGATTCACCGGTTTCCGGGTCGATCTGCCCGACCGCATGGAACTGGTCGGCGACGTCCTGCACGGCCGGGTCGTAGCCCTTGCCTTTTTGGGTGATGGCGTGCACGATGACCGGCGCGCCGTAGCCCTTGGCCTGGGCGAGGGCCTCTTCCATCGCGTGCACATCATGGCCATCGATCGGGCCGATGTATTTGATGTCGAGGTTGGAGTACAACGCCTCATTGTTGGTAACCCGGGAGAGGAAGCCGTGCATGCCACCACGCACACCGCGCCAGACGGCCCGTCCGGGCGCACCCAGGCGATCGAACACGTCCTTGCTCGTCAGGTAGGCATCCCGGTAGCTGGCCCTTGTGCGGATGGTGTTGAGGAAACGCGCCATGCCGCCGATGGTCGGTGCGTAGGAACGCCCGTTGTCGTTGACTACGATGATGAGCTTGCGGGTGTTGTCATCGCTGATGTTGTTGAGCGCTTCCCAGGTCATTCCCCCGGTCAGCGCGCCATCACCGACGACGGCGACAACGTGGCGATCATTCTGGCCGGTCATCTCGAAAGCACGGGAGATGCCGTCAGCCCAGGACAGCGAGCTGGAGGCGTGCGAACTCTCGACGATGTCGTGCTCGGATTCGGAGCGCTGCGGGTAGCCGGCGAGCCCGTCGGACTGACGGAGTTTGCTGAAGTCCTGGCGCCCGGTGAGCAGCTTGTGCACGTAGGACTGGTGACCGGTGTCGAAGACGATCGCGTCGACCGGCGAGTGGAAGACCCGGTGGATGGCGATGGTCAGCTCGACGACGCCAAGGTTTGGCCCCAAATGCCCACCGGTCTTGGAAATCTCCCGCACCAGAAAGGAGCGGATCTCGGCGGCCAGCTGGGGCAGCTGCTCTTTCGAGAGACCATCGAGGTCCCGGGGACCGTGAATCGTCTCCAGAAGGATCATCCGTCACACCTTTCACGTCACAATTCATCGATACTGTCCACACGCAAACCGGCGCGTAGACCCGAATGGATCGAGTCTACGCGCCGGTATCGTGTTGGTCGCGCGAGGTGCCGGCTTAGACGAGCGAGCGCAGCACGTACTGCAGGATGCCGCCGTTGCGGTAGTACTCGGCTTCGCCCGGGGTGTCGATGCGCACGATGGCATCGAACTCGACCGGCGCCTTGCCTGCCGCCGAGAATTCACTCGGAGTGCAGGTCACGCGCACGGTCTTCGGGGTCTTGCCGTTGTTCAGCTCGGTGATACCCGAGACCGAAACGATCTCGGTACCATCGAGGCCGAGCGAATCGGCGCTCTGACCCACCGGGAATTGCAGCGGCACAACGCCCATGCCGATGAGGTTCGAGCGGTGGATGCGCTCGAAGCTCTCCACGATGACGGCCTTGACACCGAGAAGGCTCGTGCCCTTGGCTGCCCAGTCCCGACTGGACCCCGAACCGTACTCCTTGCCACCGAAGATGACGAGGGGGGTTTTGGCGGCCTGATAGTTCTGGCTGGCATCGTAGATATCGGCCTTCGGGCCCCCGGCAACGCTGAAGTCGCGGGTGAAGCCACCCTCGACGTTGTCGAGGAGCTGGTTGCGCAGTCGGATGTTCGCGAACGTACCGCGAATCATGACCTCGTGATTGCCGCGACGCGAGCCGTAGGAGTTGTAGTCGCCACGTTCGATGCCATGCTCGGCCAGGTACCGGCCGGCGGGGCCGTCAGCCTTGATCGAACCGGCGGGGCTGATGTGGTCGGTGGTGACGGAATCGCCGAGCTTGGCGAGCACGCGAGCACCGGAGATGTCGACGACCGGGCTGGTTTCCAGGCTCATGCCGTCGAAGTAGGGAGGCTTTCGCACGTAGGTGGACTCGGCGTCCCAGGCGAAGGTATCGCCGACAGGAGTTTCGAGTGACTGCCAGCGCTCGTCGCCGTCGAAGACGCCGGCGTACTGGGTCTCGAACATGTTCGAGTCGATGGACTCGTCGATGGTCTTCTGCACCTCGTCGGCGTCGGGCCAGATGTCCTTGAGGAACACGTCATTACCATCGGTGTCCTGGCCGAGGGCGTCCGTGTCGAAGTCGAAGTTCATCGTTCCGGCGAGTGCGTAGGCGATGACGAGCGGCGGGCTGGCCAAATAGTTCATCTTCACGTCGGGGTTGATGCGTCCCTCGAAGTTGCGGTTTCCGGAGAGCACGGCAGTGACGGCGAGGTCGTTCTCCTGCACGGCGGTGGAGATTTCATCTTCGAGCGGGCCCGAGTTGCCGATGCAGGTTGTGCAGCCATAGCCGACGAGATAGAAGCCGAGGTCTTCGAGGTAGCCGTTCAGGCCGGCCTTCGCGTAGTACTCGGTGACGACCTTGGAGCCGGGGGCGAGCGTGGTCTTGACCCACGGCTTGCTCTTGAGTCCCTTCAGACTCGCGTTACGGGCCAGCAGGCCGGCCGCGAGCATGACGCTCGGGTTCGACGTGTTGGTGCAGGAGGTGATCGCGGCGATCGCAACGGAACCGTTGTCGATCGTGAACTCACGCCCGTCGGCCAGGGTGACGTCGGTCGGCTGCGGGTGGGATACCGTCGGGTGGCTGGCCTGACGGTACAGGCCACTTTCAAACGCGCGGTTGTGCGCGGTCTCTTCGTCCTGTGACGTGAGGCCGATCGGGTCGGAGGCGGGGAACGTACCCTCTATTGCCGCGTCCACGAGGGAGACGGGGGCATTGGCGTAGTTGTCCAGGTCGCGCTCGAACTGGGTCTTGGCCTCGGAGAGGATGATGCGGTCCTGCGGGCGTTTCGGTCCGGCGATCGAGGGAACGACCGAGGAGAGGTCGAGCTCGAGGTATTCGCTGAAGATCGGCTCCTGGTCGGGGTTGTGCCAGAGGCCCTGCAGCTTGGAGTAGGCCTCGACGAGCGCGACCTGCTCGTCACTGCGCCCGGTCAGGCGCAGGTAGCCAAGGGTGACATCGTCGATCGGGAACATGGCGGCTGTCGAGCCGAACTCGGGGCTCATGTTGCCAATGGTGGCGCGGTTGGCCAGCGGCACGGAGGCAACGCCCGGTCCGTAGAACTCGACGAATTTTCCGACGACGCCGTGCACTCGGAGCATCTGCGTGATGGTGAGCACGACGTCCGTGGCGGTGACGCCGGCCGGGATGATGCCGGAGAGCTTGAAGCCGACCACCTTGGGGATGAGCATGGATACCGACTGGCCGAGCATCGCTGCCTCAGCCTCGATTCCGCCGACGCCCCAGCCGAGCACGCCGAGTCCGTTGACCATGGTCGTGTGCGAGTCGGTGCCGACGCAGGTGTCGGGGTAGGCCTGGAGCACGCCGTTGACCTCGCGTGTCATGGTGACGCGGGCGAGGTATTCGATGTTGACCTGGTGCACGATGCCGGTTCCCGGCGGCACGACCTTGAAGTCGTCGAACGCGGTCTGGCCCCAGCGGAGGAACTGGTACCGCTCACCGTTGCGCTCGTATTCAATCTCGACGTTGCGCTCGAACGAGTCGCTCGTACCGAACAGGTCGGCGACGACGGAGTGGTCGATGACCATTTCGGTCGGGGCGAGCGGGTTGATCTTCTTGGCGTCGCCGCCGAGCTCGACGAGGGCTTCACGCATGGTAGCGAGGTCGACGATGCAGGGAACGCCGGTGAAGTCCTGCATGACGACGCGAGCCGGCGTGTATTGGATCTCGGTGTCGGGCTCCGCGGTGGGTACCCACGCGCCAAGGGCACGAATGTGCGCGGCGGTGATGTTGGCTCCGTCTTCGGTGCGGAGCAGGTTCTCCAGCAGCACCTTGAGGCTGTATGGCAGCTTTTCGTAGCCGTCGACCACGTCCAGGCGAAAGACCTCATAGTCCGTCGAACCGACGCGCAGGGTGTCTTTGGCTCCGAAGCTATTTACCGCGGTACTTGTTGAATCCGACACAGTGCCCTCTCCGTTGTGGGAGCCGACGGGGTACCGGCGGCAATCCTCAATTCTTGTGCGCTGGCGCAGCCTCGTGCCAGCAAGGCAAGCCTTACCAGCGGATGCCGGGGACTGCCTTTTTCCATCGAGTCGCACCGCGAATCATCACCGCACAACTATCTTGACGTCAAGATAACTCTAGCAGGCCTGGAGGCGCTCCCGATTTGTCTCTCAGACCGTGCCGGCGGCATCCGCTTTGCGATAGACCGAACGCACCATCAGCCATGAGACCACGAGCAGCGGTGCATAGAGCGGGATACCCATGAGCAGTTTCATCGAGGCCAGGAGTTCGACGTTGTCGGCCAGGTAGAGCGGCAGTTGCACGGCGAGGCGGCCGAGAAAGAGGCCGGTCCAGCACAGGGTCAGAATCGTCAGAACGCGCCGCTTGGACGCATCGAGGCGCCAGGCGACGCCATCGCCCATCAGGAATCCGACGGCCACGCCGATGAGGGGCCAGCGCACGAGCACCGACACGAGCAGCGCGGCGCCATAGCCGGCGTTGGTCCACAGGCCGACCAGGAAGAAATCGGAAGGCTTGCCGGAGATCAGCGCGAGGCCGACGCTGATGGCCGTTCCGACGAGGCCGCCCAGCGCCGGGGTCATGGTCTGTTTGGTGATGGCGCGCAGGGCCACGAAGATCACACCGATCACGAGCGGAGCCACGAGCGACGGCAGCAGCGTGCCGATCGGGTCCGTCGCCACATCGGTCGACGGGTCGATGGTGAGGGAGTAGGTGATCAGGAAGACCAGCCCGGGCAGCACCGCTTCGACCAGACCGCGGATGCCGCCCATCGCCGTCAGCAGGGCCTGGCCGCTGATCGGTTCCCCTTCGGTCGCTGCGCCGAACCCGGCGCGGCGGGCCGCTCCGGCCATCGAATCGGCGAAGATCTCGGAGGCCTTCGGCTGCACCGCGGCCGGCTGGTCGCGCTCGGCCGGCTGCTCCGGCAGATCGGGCTGGTTGTGGTGACCGGGGGTGTCGCTCATGGCCTGTTTAGACCGCGGTGGTCTCGGTCGCGCCGGCCGGCGTGGCCGGCATGCGCAGGGGAATCAGGTCGCGCGGCGGCATCGGCGTGGCGCCGCGCACAACGACGATGCTGCGGAACAGATCTTCGATCTGCGCTGCGGCCTCGGGGTCGATCGCGCCTTCACCGGCAATCACGCCGCGCAGGAACCAGCGCGGGCCGTCGACACCGATGAAGCGAGCGAGGCGGGTGACGCCACCGGCTTCCTGGCCGGCCGCGACGGGGATCTCGGCGACCAGTTCGGGGCCGAACGGGCCTTCACGAGGGGTCGTGGTGCCGCCCTGCTTGCCGATCTGGTCGGCGATCTGGTCGCGAATCTCGTGCCACAGACCGCTCGAGCGCGGCGCGGCGAACGGCTGCACCTGCAGGGTCGAACCAGCGAAGTCGAGGCCGATAGCCACGACACGCTTGCTGCCCTCTTCAATTTCGAGACGCAGGTGCAGACCCTCGCGAGGAAGAATCTTGATTCCGCCCAGGTCGACGTATGGCCGCACCGGGTTGGCCTCCGACTCATCGAGCGGTCCCTCGGTCTCGCGGTCTGCGGGCGCCGACTTCGGCATGATTTCGGGGTTCTCCCCCAGGTTCGTGAGGTCACTCACCGGTTATCTCCTGTCTGCGGGGCGGTTGCGCCCGGCACTGGTGCTGCATCGTGTGCGCTGTCGTGCGTGCTGTTTGCGGCACGTGGTAGAACGCCGGTCGAGCCGAATCCGCCCTCGCCACGTTGGCTGCCGGGCAGCTTGTCGACGGTTATGAAGGAGGCACGGGCGACGGGCATCACAATGAGCTGGGCGATACGATCGCCGACGGCAATGCTGAAAGGTTCGCTTAGATCCGTATTCAACAGGGAGACCTTGATCTCGCCGCGGTAGCCGGCATCCACTGTTCCGGGAGCATTCACAATGGTGATGCCGTGCTTGACGGCCAGGCCGCTGCGGGGAACCACGAACGCCGCGAAACCATCGGGAAGGGCGATCGACACGCCGGTACCGACAAGTGCACGGGTTCCCGGGGCGAGCACGACCGCCTCGGCGGCATGCAGGTCAGCCCCGGCATCCCCGGGGT
The DNA here is from genome assembly GCF_004402825.1 of Cryobacterium sp. Hz9. Classification (NCBI taxonomy): domain Bacteria; kingdom Bacillati; phylum Actinomycetota; class Actinomycetes; order Micrococcales; family Microbacteriaceae; genus Cryobacterium; species Cryobacterium sp. Hz9. Next base: position 114,177 of record NZ_SOFC01000008.1, on the reverse strand, counting down.
GTGCGTAGTTCGGGAGGATGGATGCCTGGATCAGTACTTCGACGCTTTCTGTCACGTGTCGAGGGTAGTGCAGATATCTGATCGAATAGAGCCATGCCTGATTACCGCGAAAAACTGTGGCCCAACGCCTGGGCCTTCCTCGTGACCGCCCTCGTGATACCAGCGAGCATTCTCGTGCTCGTGCCCATCTCCCTGTTTGCGGGCATCATCACGGCCGCTGTTTTGTATGGGGGATGTCTACTGCTGCTCGTGCTCGCCGCGCCGGTCGTGCGCGTGCAGAACGGCGAGTTGATCGCCGGTCCCGCCACAATCTCGACCGGGTTGCTGGGCGAGGCGACGACGTTCGTGAAGACCGAAGCCACTCAGGAGCGCGGTCCCCGATTGGATGCCAGGGCCTGGCTGCTGATCCGCGGCTGGATCGACCCGGTTGTGCGTGTGCCGATCGTGGATGCGACCGACCCCGCACCGTACTGGATCATATCCAGCCGCCACCCAACGGAGTTGGCCGCCGCGATCAATGCATCGCGAACGGCCAACGTGGGGTAAAGCGGATCGTGCTGGTGCTAGTCGTGCAGTACTAGGAGTCGCACTCCAGGCAGACGGTGCCGAGCTTGGTTTCGTGGCCCATCTGCGAGCGGTGCTTCACGAGGAAACAATTCACGCAGGTGAACTCGTCGGCCTGCGCGGGCAGGACGACCACATCGAGATCCAGGTCGGACAGGTCGGCGCCCGGAAGGTCGAACCCACCGGGGTTGTCGGAGTCGTCGACATCAACGCTGCCGGACATCTTGTCTGGCACACGTTCCTTGAGAGCCTCGATCGACTCAGAGTCGTCTTCAGTCTTTCGGGGTGCGTCGTAATCGGTTGCCATGCCCATCCATTTCAGTTACGCCGAAAAACGAAATCGGCGGCCACAGTTTCCAACAATCCAGACGGAATTGCAAACCGTCCGCCAACCTTTTCATTCGGACACGAAGAAACAACTTGCGGCACGCCCGGCGTATTCCCGCGAAAAGGCACCAACCCGTGGCAGTCTTGCAGCCAACGGTAATCGCGAGAGGGCTTGTCTTCATGCAGGAATTGAAGGTTATTGGGGTTGAGAACGGTGCGCTGCTCGCAGCGTCCGAAGATGGCGACCGATTTCGCATCGCCATCGACGAGGTTCTCCAGTCCCGGCTTCGCCAAACCCAGACGGAACGTGTCAACGCGCCCAAGCTGTCCCCGCGGGAAGTGCAGGCGCACATCCGCTCCGGCATGTCCGCCGAGGACGTCGCTGCGGTCACCGGGGCATCGCTCGAGTATGTGCGCCGTTTCGAGGGCCCGGTCGTGGCCGAGCGGGAATACATCGTCTCTTCGGCGTTGAGTGTTCCGGTGCATACCGCCATCGATCCCGACCCGATCGACGAGAACGTCAACTTCGGCAGTGTGATTCGGGAACGCCTCGCCTTACTCGGCGCAACCGGTGAGCGCTGGGCGAGCTGGAAAGAGCCCGGCGGCGGCTGGATCGTCAAGTTGTCCTTCACCGCCGACGAAATCGACCATGACGCTCGCTGGGGCTTTGAACCCAAGAAGAACTCGTTGACTCCGGTGGGGAGTGAAGCCGTCGCGCTATCACAGCAGGGCGAGCTCCGGGGCTCCCTCCTCCCCCGGCTGCGTGCCGTCGGAGCCGAAACGAGCGCCGCCGACGTGTCGCGCTTCGACAGCAATGCCTTCAACTTCAAGGAATCGCTCGCGGACGAGATTCTGAACGACACCAGCCCGCACCTCGAAGCCATTCCATACTCGCGCTCGCTGAGCCGCGACGATGCCGTGTCGAACGCGGCCATCAAGCGTGCCGCTGAGCCTGCCTCGAACATGAGCGAGACCGCCGACCTCCTGGAATCCTTGCGTCGTCGACGCGGCGAACGGGAGGCGTCGTCGGGCGGGGAGTCGGCGGCCACGCCGACGGCATCCGTTTCGGGACAACCACCCATGGCAGAGGCCAAGCTGAGGCCGCGTCGGGCGGCTCCGGCCGATGTCGCCGTCACCGATGAGTCCGGTGCCGCTCCCGCCACCACCTCCGAGCCGACCGGTAATGCCTGGGCCAACCAAGCCGCCCGAGCGCTGGAGCGCAGCGACCACGCACGGTCGACACCCAAGCGTGGTCGGGCGTCGATGCCGAGCTGGGACGAGATCGTGTTTGGCGCCCGTACCGACGACGATCTCGGCTAACTAGCCGGCCAGCCAGACGTAGCGACGCTGCGGGCGGCCGGCCTGCCCGTACCGCAGACTGACCGTGGCCTGCCCGGAATCGACGAAGTACTCGAGGTATTTGCGGGCCACTACCCGCGACAGGCCGAGCAGTTCGGCGCACTCCGACGCGGCCAGGTCGGGTTCGCTGCCCGCCAAAGCCGCAGCAGCCAGCGCCGCCGTCTCTTTACTGAGACCTTTCGGCAGGGTGAAGACAGTCACCGCGCCCGGCCAAGCGGATGCGCGACCCAGCGCCTGGTCAAGATCGCTCTGGCTGAGGTCGCCGCTGCGGCCGAGCAGTCGACGTCGTTCGGCGTACCCGACCAGCCGCGACTGCAGTTCGGTGATCTTGAACGGTTTCAGCAGGTAGCTCACGATGCCGCCTTGCAACGCCGCGGTGACCATTTCGGCCTCGCGCGCGGCGCTGAGCACGAGAAAGTCCACATCACGCCCCGCTGCTCGCGCCCGGCGGATCACGTCGAGGCCGGTCATATCGGGCAGGTACATGTCGAGAAGCACGAGCTGCGGGGCCTTGTCGGCAATCTGGGCGAGCGCGTCAGACCCGGACGCCGCAACGCCGACCACAGTGAAACCGCCCTGCTGCGCCACAATGCGTTCGTGCGCGCGCGCCACCATGAAATCGTCGTCGACGATGAGTACGTCACACACGGGTATGCTCCTTCTCCTCGGCTGACCGGGCCGCGTCGATCGGGAGCACGGCCTCGAACACGGCACCGTTCTCGGCCCGGTAGTCGACCGATCCCCCGCGACGCGTTGCAACGAGGCGCACAATAGCGAGTCCGTAGCCGTGGGCGTCGGTATCGCCCAGCGCCGACTTGCTCGTCACGCCAACCTCGAACACCCGGTCGATCAGTGCGATATCGATGCCCGGCCCGGAGTCACGCACCGTCACCCGCACGACACCGGCACCGGCACCGGGAATGGATCGCACGTCGAGCTGCACACCGCGTTCCCGGGCTCCGGTGACGGCGTCGAGGGCGTTGTCGACCAGGTTTCCGATCACAGTGACGAGGTCGGCGGAGAGGTCAGCGTCGACCCTGGCCAGAGTCGAATCAGCCGTGAGCACGAGCGTGGCGCCGCGTTCGCGTGCAAGCGAGGTCTTGGCGATCACGAGCGCGGCGACCGCCGGCTCTTGCAGGCGGGTGAGCACCGAGTTGTCGAGGTCGGTGCGGTCGCGCGTGACGGCGTCGACGTATTCCACCGCCGCGTCGGTGTCGCCGAGCTGTATGAGCATTGAAATAGTGTGCAGCCGGTTCGCGAACTCGTGGGTTTGGGCGCGCAACGTATCGGTAGCCTGCCGGCTGCTGCCGAGATCGTGCTGCAGAGTGACCAGTTCGGTGCGGTCGCGCAGGGTGGTGACGACCTCGGTCCGCGACCTGGGCGGGTGAATGAGCGTCCGATTGAGCACGAGCAGCACTCCCCGATTCACGAACACTGTATCGATATCGCCGACCTCCTGTTGGCGCAGCGCGCGCACCGCCTCGTCATCGAGGCCGACCGCATCGATTGCCCGTCCTTCCGCGTCAGCGGGCAGTCCGAGCAGGGTTCGTGCGCTGTCGTTGGCGAGCGTGATGAGTCCGTCGGTGTCGACGGAGATCACCCCCTCCCGAATTCCGTGGATCATGGCGTCCCGGTGCTCGACCAGCCGGCCGATCTGTTCCGGCTCCAGGCCGAGGGTCTGCCGTTTCACCCGAGCCGCCAGCAGCAGCGATCCGGCGACGCCGAGCACCCCGGCCACTCCGAGATAGGTGAGCAGGTTCGGCGCCGCGGCCTTGAGCAGTTCGGCTACGGCCGGAAACCGGCGGGCAGCGACAACCGAGCCCACGACCTTGCCGGAGTTCGACAGCACCGGCACCTGCGCGACCACGTAGTCCTGAGCGCCGATCGGCGCGACGCCGGCCCACGCCGCATCGGACGCGCCTGGCGTGGCCCCGATGGCCAGGTCGGTCGTGAGCAGCCGCGGATCGGCCGGTGCGGCGATGATGCGGCCGGCCGCATCCGTCACGATCAATTGGTCGACCCCGGTTGTGGTGCGGAGAGCCTCGACCGGAACGGAATATTGCTGGGGCACAGCCGCGGTGTCGAGCAGGCTGCGCACGAGCGGATTGGCAGCCGTGTATTCGGCGACCGTCAGCATGCGTCGCTGGGCGCCGCTTTCAAAGCTGCTGCGGGTCTGCTCGATTGAGATGGCCGTGACGGCGACCAGAACGAGGGCGATCAAGCTCAACTGAAACAGCAACAGTTGACGGGTCAGGCTGAGGCGGCTCGAACGTATGCCCGACCCACGCGGATGCGTCGTCGGCAGGCGGGACGACGCCTCGCGTTTCGGCATCGGGTCCCTTCGGTCGGCTCTGGCCATAAGAGATACTCCCTCATCGTGAAGCCAAACCGAAATTGTTCGAATCACCCTGCACGCAACCGCAAGCTACACAACGTTCATTAAGGCCACAAGTTGTGTCTCGCCCGGCCCACCCGGCAGGCTGAGCTCGGCCAGCAAAGACGCTCGCCAAAAATCGAAGAGGATTTGAGCATGCCAATCACAGCACGCACCACGCGTTCGCGCCGCACCGCGGGGACCGTCGTTCTCGCCGGTGCCGTCGCACTCGCCCTCAGCGCCTGCGGGGTCACCAGCGCCAAGAACACCGAGGCCACCGATAGCGGTCCCATCCAAAACCTGCAGGTCATGATTCCCAACGCCCCCGGCAGCGGCTACGACGTCACCGGCCGCGCTGCGGTCAAGGTGATGGATGACCTGAAATTGGCCAGCGGAACCGAGGTCACCAACCTGGCCGGCGCCGGAGGCACCGTGGGCCTGGCCCGCACCCTGACCGAAACCGGCAACGCCAACTTCATGCTCATGATGGGGCTCGGCGTCGTCGGCGCCGCGTACACCAACGAGGGCGATGCCAAGGTTGCCGACGCGACCCCGATCGCCGGCCTCATCGAGGAAGCCGGCGCGATCTTCGTCGCCGCGGACTCCCCCTACAAAACGATTGATGATCTTGTCACGGCGTGGAAGGCCGACCCATCCACCTTCGCCGTCGGCGGCGGCTCGTCGCCGGGCGGCCCTGACCACTTGCTACCGATGCAGCTCGCGGATGCCGTCGGCATCGACCCCAGTGCCGTCAACTATGTCGCCTACGATGGCGGCGGCGAATTGCTGCCGGCCATTCTCGGCGGCAAGCTGCAGTTCGGGGCCTCCGGTTATGGAGAGTTCCTCGAACAGGTGAAGTCGGGCGGCCTGCGCGTGCTCGCCGTCACGAGCGAGGAGCGCGTTCCGGTCATCGAGGCCCCCACGCTGACCGAGGAAGGTATCGACCTGGTCTTCACCAACTGGCGCGGCCTGCTCGCCGCACCAGGCCTGACGGATGCCGAAATCGCTCGCCTCGTCGATGCCGTAACGGAGATGCACGACAGCCCGGAGTGGAAGCAAGTCCTGACGGAGAACAGCTGGACCGACGCCTTCATGACCGGCGACGACTTCAGCACCTTCCTCACCGAGCAGGACGCCCGCGTCGCCGACGTGCTGAAAACCCTGGGTCTGGTCTAACCATGACCGTCCCCAGCACAGCAGCAGCTCACGGGCTGCGCGCCCGACTCCAGGGTCGCTCCGAGCTCGGCGTCGCCGCCCTGCTCGCGGTGATCGCGATCGTGATCGCGGTCGATACCGCGAACATCCGTCATACCGCCATCAATGCCGGCGTGATGGGACCGCGGGTCGTTCCCACGATCATCGCGATCGGCCTGGGCCTGTGTGCCATCGCCCTGGCGATCTCTGTGCTGCGGGGCGGCCACGCCGATGCCGAGGACGGCGAGGACATCGACCTTTCTCAGAAGGCCCACTGGCCGACCGTCTTCGGCCTCGGCGGACTGATTCTCGTCTTCGCCCTGTCGATGGACTTACTCGGATTCGTGATCGGCAGTGCGCTGCTGTTCTACGGATCCGCCCTCCTGCTCGGCTCCCGCCGCTTCGTCTGGGCGCTCGTGATCGGCATTCTTCTCGCCGTTGGCACGTTCTACGGCTTCGTATTAGGCCTCGGCATCAACCTGCCGGCCGGCCTGTTGACGGGAATTCTCTAAATGGACAACCTCGCCCTGCTGATGGAGGGGTTCAGCAACGCGTTGACCCTGCAGAACCTTCTGTTCGCCCTCATCGGTGTGCTGCTCGGCACCGCCGTCGGCGTGTTGCCCGGCATCGGACCGGCCATGACCGTGGCCCTGCTGCTGCCACTCACCTACGCGCTTGATGTGACCGGATCGCTGATCATGTTCGCCGGCATCTACTACGGCGGCATGTACGGCGGGTCGACGACGTCGATTCTGCTCAACACCCCCGGTGAATCTTCCTCGGTCGTCACAGCGCTCGAGGGTAACAAAATGGCCAAGGCCGGCCGCGGCGCCCAAGCGCTCGCAACGGCGGCGATCGGCTCCTTCGTTGCCGGAACCCTGGCCACGGGTGCCCTCGTCTTCGTCGCCCCGTTCGTGGTGGCGATCGCTATCGGGCTCGGGGCCCCCTCGTACTTCGCCATGATGGTTTTCGCTTTCATCGCGGTGAGCACCGTGCTCGGCTCGAGCCGCATTCGCGGGCTCGCCTCGCTGTTCATCGGCCTCACCATCGGCTTGGTCGGCCTCGACGGCACGACCGGGCAGCCACGACTGACGTTCGGGCAGCCGCTGCTCTCCGGCGGCATCGACGTCGTCGTCATCGCCGTCGCCCTGTTCGCGGTCGGTGAAGCGCTGTGGATTGCTGCGCACCTGCGGCACGGTACCCCCGCGACCATCCCGGTGGGTGTGCCCTGGATGCGCAAGGACGACTGGAAGCGCTCCTGGAAGCCGTGGCTGCGCGGCACGGTCATCGGCTTTCCATTCGGGGCCATCCCGGCCGGCGGCGCCGAGATCCCGACCTTTCTCTCCTATGTGACGGAAAAGAAGCTGTCCAAGCATCCCGAGCAGTTTGGGCACGGCGCCATCGAGGGCGTAGCCGGGCCGGAAGCAGCCAACAACGCCTCGGCCGCCGGAACGCTCGTGCCGCTGCTCACCCTCGGTCTTCCCACCACGGCGACAGCCGCCGTGATGATCCTCGCGTTTAACCAGTACGGCATCCACCCCGGTCCGCTACTGTTCCAGACCGAACCTGTTCTGGTGTGGACCCTGATCGCGAGCCTGTTCATCGGCAACACGCTGCTGCTCGCGCTCAACCTGCCTCTCGCACCGCTCTGGGCGAAGCTGCTGCGCATTCCACGCCCCTACCTCTACGCGGGGATTCTGTTCTTCGCAACCCTCGGCGCCTACGCGGCGGGAATGCAAACCTTCAACATCGGCATTCTGCTCCTGCTCGGCGCCCTGGGCTACATGGCCAGGCGCTTCGGTTTTCCGGTGCTGCCGATCATCGTCGGCGCCATCCTCGGCCCGGAGATGGAACGCCAGCTGCGCCGCGCACTGCAGATCAGCGCTGGCGACCCCGCTGCGCTCCTGAGCGAACCGGTTGCCGTCGTGGTCTACATCGTGATCGTGCTGTTCCTGATCGGCCCGCCGCTGGTCAAGGCCCTGCGCCGTCGCTTCGGACGCGGCGGACCTACCGACGGCCCCCTGGCAGGCGGCGGCACGGATGACACCGATGGCTACGCCAGCGACGCAGAGTCCACCGTGCAGTTCGATGCCTTCGGAACCCAGACGTCGGACGGAAGCGCCCGGGTGATTCGAGTGGTTCGACCCAGCGCCGGGCGGCGCGGAAGGTAGTGCATCGATCGGGTTAGCTACGTCCGAGGACCCGGCCACGGCCGCCGCTCGGACTCGGGCCGCGAAAACGCAGCGGGGCTCCGGCCGGGCCGTGCAGGACTAGGCCCGGTTTCTCGGCGTGCCAATTCGGCAGACCGTGAAAGCGGATGCGCCGGCATCCGCTTGACTTACCCGGCCCGGGGTTACCCTTGACCAGTGAAACTAACCTCGGCCCTGCGCATCTCCAAACGACTCCCGCTGCTGCAGGTCGTCAAGGTGGCCGTCGCCGTTGCCCTGGCCTGGGTCGCCTCCCAGCTGCTGTTACCGAGCGACCTGCCGATCTTTGCTGCGATCGCTGCCCTGCTCGTGGTGCAGCCGAGCGTCAACCAGACCCTCGGGCGAGCGATCGAACGCACCGCGGGCGTCATCGGCGGTGTCATCATCGCTTCAACGATCGGTTTCTTCCTCGGCGAGTCCAGCTGGGTCGTGCTCGGCACGATTATGGTCAGCCTGCTCGTTGCCTGGGCACTGCGCCTGTCCCCGTCCTCGGCGAGCCAGATTCCCATCAGCGCCATGCTCGTACTCGCCCTCGGCGCCACGACACCCGGGTACGCCCTCGATCGAATCTTCGAGACGTTCATCGGCGCAGGAATCGCCCTCGTCATCAATGCCCTCATCGTTCCCCCGGTACTGATTGCGCCCGCCCGCGACGCCGTGGGCCTACTGGCTCGTGAACTGGCCGATACCTTCGACCGCATCGCCCGGGCGCTGCGCACCCCACAGAACCCGATCGACCTGATGGAGTTGATGATCAAGGCCCGGCTGCTGCGCCCCATGCTCGCGTCGGCGGAGAAGGCCATCGCGCAGGCAGAGGAGAGCCTCATGCTCAACCCGCGCAAGGCCAAGCTGCGAAAGGCCCTCGACGCCGACCACGACATGATCGAACGACTGCCGACTCTGGTGACTCGCGCAATCGGCATGACTCGTGCACTGCACGACCACTATGACCCATCCCTGCAGTTCGAACCAACCGTTCAGGCCTTCTCACGGGAGCTGGCGCGGGCCGCTCACGACCTGGAGCTCCTCGCCCGCGCGGAGGGTGACCTGGGGGCGTTTCCGGAGCCGCCCGCACCCGAAATGCCCGCTCTGACCGCGCCGCTGCGCATCGTGACGCCGCACCCGGACCACTGGATTCTGATCGGCTCACTCATGGAAGACCTGCGCCGGGTGCGCGAGGAGATCGTCGGCGACCGCGCCTGAGCTTGACCGCCCGTGTCGGTCGCGTTTAGAGCACTTTCGAGAGGAAATCCTGGGTGCGTTCCTGTTGCGGGTTGCCGAACAGCGCGGCCGGGGTGCCCTCTTCAACGATGACGCCGTCGGCCATGAAGATGACCCGATCGGCGACCTCGCGGGCGAAACCCATCTCGTGGGTGACCACGACCATGGTCATGCCCTCGGCCGCGAGATCACGGATGACCTGCAGCACTTCCCCGACCATCTCCGGGTCGAGGGCGCTCGTGGCCTCGTCGAAGAGCATGATGTCAGGGTTCACAGCGAGGGACCGGGCAATGGCGACGCGCTGTTTCTGGCCGCCGGAGAGCTGGGCAGGGCGGGCATCGGCTTTCTCGGCGAGGCCCACCCGGTCGAGCAGTTTAAGAGCACTGGCGCGGGCAGTTGCTGTGGATTGCTTCTTCAGCTCGACCGGGGCCAGCATGATGTTCTGCAGCACCGTCATGTGCGGGAACAGGTTGAAGTGCTGAAAAACCATGCCGATGTGCTGGCGCACCTCGTTGAGGTCGACCGCTTTGTCGCTGAGGTTGAATCCGTCGACGATGACCGTGCCAGCGCTAAGCTCGTCGAGTTTGTTCAGGCAGCGGAGAAACGTGGATTTGCCCGAACCGGACGGACCGATGACACAGACGACCTCGCCCTCGCTGATCTCGACGTCCAGGCCCTTGAGCACCTCGTTGGAGCCAAACGACTTGCGCAGTCCCCTGACGCTGACTTTACTGCCGGCGGGAATTTTGCTGCCGGCGCTGTTCTTGCTCATTTGTTGAACCTCTTGTCGAGCTTGTTGGAGAGCATGGTGAGCAAATTGATGACGATGAAGTACAGCGCGGCCACGATCAGCAGGGTCTCACCGGTGCGAAAGTTCGCGGCGTAAATCTGCTGGCCCTGGTAGGTGAGCTCGGCGAAGCCGATCACCGCCAGGAGAGAGGTGTCCTTCAGCGTCATCACGAACTGGTTGATGAATGACGGTGTCATGATCTTCACGGCCTGCGGCAGCACGACGCGTCGCATCGTCGTGACGTAGCCGAGGCCGAGGCTGCGGCCAGCCTCGGTCTGGCCCGGGTCGACCGACTGGATACCGCCGCGCACGATCTCGGTCATGTAGGCACCGGCATTGAGGCTCAGGGTCAGTACACCGGCGGTGAGTACGTCGATCGGCTGCCCGGTGAGCTGCGGCAGGCCGAAGTAGAAGAAGAATGCTTGCACGAGCAGCGGGGTGCCCCGAAAGATACTCACGTAGATGCTCGCCAAGCCGCGCAGCACACGACTCTCGGAGACCTTGAAGAACCCGAACAGCACGCCCAAGACGAGGGCGACCAGAATCGACAGTCCGGTCGCGAGCAGGGTCAGGCCGAGGCCCTTCATGAGGGCAGGCAGACTGTCGGACAACAGACCGAAGAAACCGGATGCCGCGACGGGCGCCGGCTGCTCCAGATACTTGTCGAGAATGGACTGGTAATCACCGTTGCTTTTCAGCTCGGCCAGACCGGTGTTGAAGGCAGCAAGCAGCTCGGGGTTCTGGCCCTTGTTGACAGCGAAGCCGTAGGAGCTGCCCTGTTCCTTCTCGGTGACCGACTTGAGCCCGTTGTTCTGGTTGATGCCGTAGGCGAGCACCGGGTAGTCATCGAAGACGGCGGCAGAATTGCCGGCCTTGACGTCGTCGTACATCGTGGCCGAGTCGGCGAGGGCCTTAACGGTGAAGCCGTACTCCTCTTTGATCGAGTTGGCGAAGGTTTCGCCCTCACTGCCCCGCTTAGCGACGACGGTCTCGCCGGCCAGGTCGGTGTAGCCGGTGATTTCGGTGTTGGTGTCGGCGACAGCCATCTGCACGCCGGAGTCGAAGTACGGGTCGGAGAAGTCGAAAACCAGCTTGCGCTCGTCGGTGATCGACATGCCGGCGATGACGCCGTCGACCTGGTTCGACTGCAAGGCCTGCAGCGCGGCGTCGAAGCCGAGCGATTTGATCTCCACGGTGAAGCCCTGGTTCGCAGCGATGTCACGAATCAAGTCCATGTCGATGCCGGTCAGTTCACCGTCTTTGCGGTACTCGAACGGTGCGAAGGTAGTGTCGGTGCCGATAACGTAGGTTTCGCCGGTGACCGCTGTCTGGGGCTGGACGTTGCTGTTCGACTGGCTCGCGGTCGCGGCGCTGACGCCGACGAATCCGCCGGCGAGAGCCAGCAGCGCCGTGACGGCAACCGAGAGCTTTCCCGCCCGGGACATATTCATTTTGCGCAAAAGAGAACCATTTCTTGTCGTGCGATCTGCTTGGCCTGGCGACCAGAGAGTTGTTTCGCGCCGATCGACGCTGATCTACCCCAGGGCGGTTGCTGCACACCCTGTCGAAACGAGCCTACCTTGGGGTGCACGCCGCACTGATTACCAAAGTGAAAGGAGAGCCTGTGCGTTTTCGCCAGCTCGAATATTTTGTCGCTGTGGCCCGGGAACGGCACTTCGCTCGTGCGGCCGCCGAGTGTCACGTTTCCCAGCCTGCCCTCTCTGCGGCAATCAACAAATTGGAACGGGAGCTCAATGTTTCTCTGATCAATCGTGGTCATGCCTTTGAGGGGCTGACGCCGGAGGGTGAACGTTTGGTGATTTGGGCCAAACGAATCCTCGCGGAGCATGACGCTTTCAAGGCGGAGGTCCAGGCCGTCCAATCCGGAGTGACCGGCGTGTTACGGCTGGGCGTTGTACCGAGTGCCTCGACTCGCGTCAGGCGTCTGCGCTCCCTCTCGCTGTGTTGACGACGGAAATGCGCAGCAGACAAGTGATCGACGATGCCTTCAGCCAGAACCAGATTCGAATGGAGCCCCAGGTAGAGACGGATTCGATCGCGTCCCTCCACGCACACATGAAGACGGGCCAATGGGCCAGCATCGTGTCACATTCGTGGGTGCAAACCATCACACCGTCATCGCGGACCCGCATTGTGCCACTCGTCGATCCCGTCGCCACCGCGCGCGTCGCTGCGGCAATAAGTCCGGCGTCGCCTGGTTCGGTGACCGCACGGGCATTCGCGGCCGTTGCAGCGCGGCTTTCCCTGGGTGAGCTGTTCGATCGGGGGCTTCCGTCGGTCGCGCCCGAAGCGCGCGACGCCGAGGGCTGATTGATAATGTCTGGTTATCGACTGGTTGAATTCAAGTCTTGGACCGGCCAGGCAAAGCGGTACAGACTGGGGTGAGCGCAGCAGTCGGGCGTGAAACCAGCCAACCGGGTTCTGCTGTCTACGCCGCGCCACCATCGTTCTGTTCGAAAGGCCGTGAGACTCCGTGCGCCCGGTACTGCTCTACGTGCGCGCACTCGTCAGTGTCCCACCCGCGGTCAATGATCACTGGCCGGCGCTCCGCGTCGGTCTGGGTGTCACAGTCCCGGTCCTGGTCCTGCTGATTTTTGGCCACCCCGAGCTGACCATCTATGCCGTTTTTGGTGCGTTCACGGGCATGTACGGCCGTGGTGAAGCCCATCAGCTGCGATTGGTGCACCAGGCCCAGGCCGGGGCAGTACTGCTGACCGGGGTGACTGTCGGTGTGGCACTGTCCATCACCCACATTCAGGCCTGGGGGCTGGTCTCCATCGAGGCGTTCCTGGCCGGACTTGGTTCACTCGTGGCCGACAAAATAAAGCTCAGACCCGCCGAGCCATTCTTCGGCATTTTTGCGCTGGGGGCCTGCGCGTCGATTCCCACGGTCATCCCACTGTGGACTGCCGCGCTGATCTGCGCCGCATCCGCACTCTTTTCCCTGCTGGTCGGGTTCGCTGGCTGGTTCAGAAACCGCACCTGGGATTCCACGGCGAGACGCACTGCCGAACCTCGCTCCGGACCATGGCTCCCCAAGGCAGGCGTGCACGCCACTCGTTATGTCGTCGCGGTTGCAGCCGCCGGTGCTCTCGGCCTCCTACTGGGAATCGGCCACGCCTATTGGGCCATGGCCGCTGCGGCCGTTCCCCTCGCCGGTGCCGATCTTCCCAGCCGGGTGGAGCGAGGCATCCATCGCGTACTCGGGACCTATGCCGGTCTGGGCGTAACGGCTGGTGTCCTGCTGCTGCACCCCGGTACGACCGTGCTGGTTATCCTCGTCATGGTCTTGCAATTCCCGACGGAACTATTCATGGTGCGCCATTACGGTCTCGCCCTCGTTTTTTTCACGCCCGTGATACTGCTGATGACCCAACTCGCCAGCCCGGTCGACCCGATGTCCCTGCTCGCTGACCGCGGTTTGGAGACCCTCATTGGTGCCATGGTCGGGATCACCGTCGTTCTGTTGATCCGCGACCGTCTCCCCGGAGCTGCATCGCACCGGTGGAAAACCCCGCCGTCTGCCTAGTCAGCGCAGCGCGAGCTGCGTTCCGCAAACGGCCCGATGTGGTGGGTCAGCCCATTGCAGTCCGCAGCTCTTTGGCAGCCGCGGCAGGATCCGCGGCACCATAAATGGAACCCCCGGCAACGGCAACCTCCGCGCCAGCCTCGCGCACCCGGCCAATCGTGTCCAAGTTCACACCACCAGCCACGGAAAAAGGCACCCCAGCTTCCGCGCCACCGGTCAACAAAACGCTCAAATCGTACCCTGGCTTGGCCTGCTCATCGAGGCCCGCATGGAACTCCACGAACTTCGCTCGCAGCGCCAAGGCCTCCCTAGCGCGAGTGACCTTGTCGGCAACGCCAATGAGGTCTACGACAATTCCCTTGCCGTGGGCCTGGGCGGCCTTGACGGCGCCCGCGATAGTGGAGTCATCTGCAACACCAAGCACGGGGACGAGATCTGCACCGGCCTGGAAAGCGATGTCTGCCTCGAGCTCACCGGCATCCATGGTTTTCAGATCTGCAAAAACAATCTTGTCCGGGTGAGCTTTCTTCACGGCAGTCACGGCCACCAGCCCGGCATTCTTCACCAACGGGGTGCCGAGTTCGATGATGTCGACGTACGGGGCAACTTTGCCCGCGAGAGCGAGCGCATCCTCGAGGGTGAGCACGTCCAGTGCAACTTGTAGTTTCATGGGATTCTCTCTCTGGTGGTGGTGGTGGTGGTGGAACTACTCGAGGTTGGCGTGCCGCGGCCACAACTCATCGGCTGAACTGCCATGACGATGCCACAGAGTCTGAAATACGACTTCGGTAGTAATCAACAGCGCCTGTTCGAACAGGCTGCCCGCATACTGTTTGGAGAGCACCGCGCGACGATCCGTTTTCTTGGCCGCGGGGATGAGGAAGACACAATCAGCCAGGATAGCCAGGGCTGAAGACTCATCAGTGGTGTACACCGCGACCTTCGCCCCCAGACGCGACGCAGTCTTCGCCGCCCGAACCACGCTCGACGTCGTTCCAGACCCTGAGGCGGCCAGTAACAGATCACCGGACTGGATCGTTGGCGTCGTAGATTCCCCACTACATGCACGGTCAGCCCCAGGTGCATCAGGCGCATCGCAGCCATCTCCAACACCAATCCGCTCCGCCCGGTACCGATGACAAAGACGCGCTTCGCCTGCTGAATCAACCCGATAAAAGGTTCGGCCCGATTGATGTCATATCTGTCCGTCGTGGCGTCGAGTTCCGCCCGAACGAGAACCAGATTAGCGCTCAGGGCTGTCTGCGCGTGCTCGGCGTGCTCAGTCACGAGCGTCTCCTCTGTTGCCCCACCGGGCCGCCAAACCCACCCCAATTCTTGTTCACTACGGCCATGGCGGCAACACCCAAACACGGCAATCTAGTCTGCAGCCCACGGAAGAACCTGACTCAAACTGGCTGTCGGCGACCGCTGGACGCCCAACTGAGCTGTCGCACGGCTAACGGCGAGCGATCGCCGCTGTTGCCTCGACCCAGAGGGCCTCAAGAACAGACCGGGCTGAACCCGCGGTCGCAGCGCGGTACCCGGTGCCGGCCCAGAGGGCGAGCCCGTCGGCGTCACCCCGGCGGGCAGCATCCGCTCGAAGACCCTTGGTGAGGTGATGCACCTGGGGGTACTCGCTCGGTGCGTTATCGCCGTGGTCGACGATGAAGGCGTTCAGCAGGGCGCGCGCCGGACGGCCCGAGAAAGCGCGGGTGATTACTGTCTCGGTGAATCGCGACTCGACGAGCGCGTCTTTATGGGCCTGGGTCGCGCCCGATTCGTCGGTGCGCAGAAGGGCCGTGCCCAGCTGAACGGCCTCGGCACCGGTCGCGAGCAGCGCGGCGATCTGCTCCCCCGAGTGGATGCCGCCCGCCGCGATCAGGGGCAGTGCCGCCTCCGCACGAATCGCGGTCAAGAGCTCGCCCAATGCCAGGGTGCCTGGTTCGCCCTGCGTCTGGAAGGTCGCCCGGTGTCCGCCGGCTTCCGGACCCTGCACGCAGAGTGCGTCGACTCCACGCTCGACCGCTTGGAGAGCTTCCGTAACCGAGGTGACCGTGGCGATCAGGTACGACCCGGCCGCGTGCATCCGTGTCACCACATCTGCCGGAGGCAGTCCGAAGGTGAAGGAGACCACCGGAACCTGATGCTCGATGACCACGGCCACCTTCTCGGCGAACCAATCGTCGTCCTCGGCGACAATCTCGGAGAACGCAGTTTTGTACTCGTGTGCCAGTGCGTCGCGATAGGCCAAGACGGCGCCCCGATCGGTCAGGGGCGGCTGCGGTACAAACAGGTTCACGCCGAAGGCATTCTCGGTGCGCTGCTGCACGGTAGCGATCTGCTCGGCCAGCGCCTGCGGGGTTTTGTAGCCGCCCGCCAGAAAGCCGAGACTGCCAGCGTCGCTCACGGCGACCACGAGGTTGGGCGTTGAGGCGCCGCCGGCCATGGGGGCCGCGAGAATCGGAATCTCCAGGTCGTTCAGTGTGAACACGGGAATCTCCTCGTTTTGTTAGAGCATTGTTCTAATGACTGGAACGGCGATCTTATGCTCGTTTCGCGCCGGGATTAATGCACGGGCATCATTTCACCCTAGCCCCGCGGTACCGGCTCCCGCATACTGACGAGTGCGCCCCGACGTCAGGAGACCCCATGTCATTTCAGGCTTACCTCACCGCGATCGAAGAGAAAACGGGGTTCACGCCGCGCGCGCTGGTCGCCCTCGCCCACGAACGCGGCCTCGACGCACCAACCACGAAGGCCGGCGCCATCATCGACTGGCTCAAGGCCGACTACGGACTGGGTCGCGGCCACGCCATGGCCCTCGTCTATGTCATCAAGAATGGTGCGACGATCAGCGAGAAGCATGTTGGCACAGATGGCGTACACCGCGACGAGACTGTCGAGTTGTGGCTCGATGGCAAGGACGCCCGCCCGGTCTGAGCCTCGGCAGACGCAGCGCGCAGCAGTTCGCGGCCAGCGCGTGGCTTGCGGGGATGACTTCCGTCTCTGTCACACCCGCCGTACTGCAGTGGGCTGGGCGACCTGGGCGTGCTGGCTCCGCAGCTGCTGGCCGCCGACACTGACGGCGACGTGAGCGGATACCCCTCATCCCGGTCACGGCAGGTCAACGAAAGCAGGGCCCCACCGAGGTGGGGCCCTGCTAGAAAGCTACGGGTTACGCGTTGAGCGCGGCCTGCAGTTCGAGGGTGATGGTGACCTTGTCGCCGAGCAGCATGCCGCCGGTTTCGAGGGCGG
This sequence comes from Cryobacterium sp. Hz9, assembly GCF_004402825.1. NCBI lineage: Bacteria > Bacillati > Actinomycetota > Actinomycetes > Micrococcales > Microbacteriaceae > Cryobacterium > Cryobacterium sp. Hz9. The sequence goes on along the minus strand of NZ_SOFC01000008.1, from coordinate 97,336 downwards.
CGTTGTAGGTGAGGCCGAAGTCTTCACGGTTAACCTCGGTCTTGGCCGTGGCACCGAACTTGTAGTTTCCGTAGGGGTCTCCACCGAAGCCGCCGAACTCGAGCTCGAAGGTGGCCGGCTTGGTGACGCCCTTGATGGTGATGTCGCCATCGACGAGGTATTCCCCTTTGACTTCGCGCACACCGGTCGACACAAAGTCGATCGTCGGGTACGTCTCGGCGTCGAAGAATTCGCCGGTGCGGAGGTGACCGTCGCGGCTGGGCTCGTTGGTGTTGATGGAGACGACCTTGGCCGAGGCGGTGACGCTCGTCTCGAGCGGGTTTTCGCCGGTCACGAAGGTGGCGTCGAAGTCTTCGAAGGTGCCCTTGACCTTGCTGATGACAATGTGGCGAATGCTGAAGCTCACCGAGCTGTGGGTCTTGTCGATGGTCCAGGATCCGGCCTTGAAGCCGGGGATGCTCGTTACGGTGGTCTCGCTCATAGAATTCTCCTCCAGTGTGTGGGCCCAAGAATTGTCGCCCTCGGATACATGCAAGCGCATAGAAGACGGTCGTATTCCCGAGAAGACAAGAATTCATCTCCTCCTGATCGGACGTTCAGACCGGGCCTGCATGCAGGCCGACCGAATACACTCAGCGTGTCACGGGGTTCTGCGTGTTTATTGGGAGGTAGCTGTGAGCAAACGTCGGTCCCGCACGATGGCCCCGAGCATGACGGGAGTCGCGGGTGAGGGCATCCTGATTGCCGCCGGAGGCCGGGCCATCCTGCTGCAGCTGGCCAATCCGGCCATCGGCCACGGCGTCGCCGAGCACAGTCATTTCGCCGATCGACCGCTCGATCGACTGAACGGCACGCTCAGCTACGTCTACGCCATCGTCTTCGGCGATGCGGAGCTGGCCGCCACCATGGCGGCGCGGGTGAACCACGCGCACGTTCCCGTCCATTCAACCGGCACCTCACCCGGGTACAACGCGTTCACCCCCGAGCTGCAGCTCTGGGTCGCCGCGACGCTGTACGAATCGGCCACCCACCTGCACGGCCTGGTGCACGGCCCGCTCGACGACAAGAGCGCCGACGCGGTGTACCGGGAATACTCCCGCCTCGGCACCGCGCTGCAGGTGCCGCCGGAACTGTGGCCGGCCAACCGCATCGCGTTTCGCCGGTATTGGAACGAGCAACTGCGGCTGCTGAGAACGGATGCCACCACCCGTGCGGTCGCGTTCGAGCTGCTGCATTCGCGCACGGCCCCGCTCTGGTACCGGGCCGCCCTGCCGCTGGCCCGCCTCCTGACCGCCGGACTGCTACCGTCACGGGTTCGGGTGTTGTTCGAACTCCCCTGGTCCAGGCGGCGTCAGAGGCGCTTCGATCGGGTGCTGAGCGGCATCCGCGTGATCTATCCCCGCCTGCCACGGGTGCTGCGCCACCGGCCCAAGAATCATTATCTGCGCGGGCTGCGCAAATCCGCCGGACTCACGGCAGACCCGCGCACGACAGACCCGCGCACCGCGGGACCACACGAATCGGCCACGACGCCGATACTGTGAGAGTCCAATGACGCAACGACAGATCCCCCACCCCGGACTCGACGGCGTTGATCGCCAGATCATCGCCGAGCTCAGCTTCGACGGGCGACTCTCGATGCGCCAACTGGCCCTGCAGGTGCACATATCCCGCACCGCTGCCCATACCCGGGTGCAGAAGCTGATCAGCCACGGCGTGATCACCGGTTTCGGCGCCCAGACCGACCGCAAGGCGCTCGGCCTCAACGTGTCGGCGCTCGTGGTCGTGAAGATCGGCGATGTCGCCTGGGGCGAGATCGCCGCGCAATTGGCCCAACTGCCCTTTGTGGAGAAGGCCCAGGCCGTGAGCGGCGACATCGACATCATCCTCACGGTGAGCGCTCCCGACCACGAACAGCTCAGCCAGGCCATTCTGCGTGATATCCACACCATGCCCGGGGTGATTTCCACCCGATCACATCTCATTCTCGACGAGATCATCGGGCATGCACCCGGCGCAACCCCGGACGCCTGGCACTAATTCACATCTCAGTCGTGCCACGTGGTCGTTGTAGGCGATCTGGTCGGCCAATCGTTCACAACTACGAAAAAGCGCAGCGCACCGCTCGAAAAAGGGCGCACCATTGCCTCATGAGCCTCAATGTCGAGAGCCGGAGCCTGACCACCGTGCCCGCACCCCCACCCCTTCGTTTGATCGACGACACCGGTCACGCGGTCGCCGAAAGTGAGAGCGGCGGATTCACCCTGCCAGCTCTCTCGACGCTGCTCGGCCTCTACCGACAGATGGTCGTGGCCCGCCGGTTCGATGTGCAGGTCACCGCCCTCACCCGGCAGGGTCGCCTCGCCACTTATCCCTCCGCGCTCGGCCAGGAAGCCTGCGAGATCGCAGCCGTCGCCTCGCTCGCCCCGCAGGACTGGCTGTTTCCGACCTACCGCGACAGCATTGCGCTGCTCACCAGGGGGGTCGAGCCGAAAGACATCCTTGCCTCGTTCCGCGGCGACTGGCACAGCGGCTACGACTATCCCAAGCACCGCATCGCCCCGCAGGCTACGCCGCTGGCCACCCAGGCGCTGCACGCCGTCGGCCTCGCCACCGCGTCGAAGCTCAAGCGTGACGACACCGTGGCGCTCACCCTGCTGGGCGACGGCGCCACGAGCGAGGGCGACGCGCACGAGGCATTCAACTTCGCCGCCGTCTGGCAGGCTCCCGTCGTCTTCCTCGTGCAGAACAATCAGTTCGCCATCAGCGTGCCGCTCGACAAGCAGATGGCCTGCCGCACCATCGCGGACAAGGCGATCGGCTACGGCATGCCCGGCTACTACGTCGACGGCAACGACGTCGCCGCCATGTACGCCGTCGTCTCGGCGGCCATGGACCGCGCTCGCAGCGGCGGCGGCCCCACCCTGATCGAGGGCCTCACCTACCGCATCGAGGCACACACCAACTCGGATGACGCCACCCGCTATCGCAAGACCGCCGACGTCGACCTGTGGCGCAGCCGCGACCCGATCGAACGCCTGGAGAAGTACCTCGTTGCGCAGGGCGCCCTCACCGCAGACGTGCGCGCCGACATCGTGGCGGCCGCGGAGCAACTCGCCACGACCACCCGAGACTGTATGGGCGAGCAGGCCGTCATCGATCCGCTGGAACTGTTCGAGCACGTCTATTCCACTCCCCGCGCCGCCCTCGCCGAGCAGCGCGCCGTTCTGGCGGCCGAAATCGACGGCGATGCCGCCGCATCCGCTGCACTGAGCAGCGCCTCGAACGAAGAGAACAGCCGATGAGCCCGCAGCCGACCCTGGACACCGGTACGGCCGTGCGCCCGCCGGAGAACCTCACCATGGCCGCCGCCCTCAACGCGGCCATTCGCGATGCGATGGTCGATGATCCTTCCATCGTGTTGTTCGGCGAAGACGTCGGCCCGCTCGGCGGCGTGTTTCGCGTCACCGACGGGCTCTACGCCGAATTCGGCGAAACCCGGGTGAGCGACTCCCCGCTGGCCGAGGCGGGCATTGTGGGTACCGCGATCGGCATGGCCATGTACGGCCTGCGTCCGGTCGTCGAGATGCAGTTTGACGCATTCAGCTATCCGGCCTTTCAGCAAATCGTGTCGCACGTGGCCAAGATGCGCAACCGCACGCGCGGCAAGATCCCGCTGCCGATCGTCATTCGCATTCCCTACGCCGGCGACATCGGCGGGGTAGAACACCACTCCGATTCCTCCGAGGCCTACTGGACGGCGACGCCCGGACTGACCGTGGTAAGCCCGTCGAACCCGGCCGACGCCTATTCCATGCTGCGCGAGGCCATTGCAAGCGACGACCCGGTGATTTTCATGGAGCCGAAGAGCCGGTACTGGAGCAAGGCCGAGCTGGCCCTGCCGGTGCAGACCGAGCCCCTGAACCGGGCGGTCGTGCTGCGGGAGGGCACCGATGTCACGCTCATCGCCTATGGGCCGACCGTGAAAACGGCGCTCGCCACGGCCGCGCAGGCTGTCGCGGAGGGACTCTCGATCGAGGTCATCGACCTGCGCAGCCTGTCACCGTTCGATGACGAAACGGTGGGGGCATCCGTTCGCAAGACCGGGCGGGCCGCCGTCGTGCACGAAGCAGCGCAGTTCGGCGGCTACGGCGCCGAGGTGGCCGCGCGCCTGACCGAGCGCAACTTCTTCTACCTGGCCGCACCGATTCTGCGCATCACCGGCTTCGACATTCCCTACCCGTCGCCCAAACTCGAGGAGTACTTCTTGCCGACTCCCGATCGCATTCTCTCCGCACTGTCGACCTGGGAGTGGTCCTGATGAGCCGCGAATTTCTGTTGCCCGACCTGGGTGAGGGCCTGACCGAGGCGGAGATTGTGGCCTGGCTGGTCGCTCCCGGCGACACAATTGTCATCGACCAGGCCGTGGTCGAGGTGGAATCGGCCAAGTCGATCGTTGAGCTGCCGTCGCCCTACGGTGGCGTCGTGGCGAGCCTGTTCGGTGAACCCGGGCAGGTCATACACGCCGGGCAGGTTCTGCTGACGGTGGCCGACGCATCGATCGGGGCCGGTGACGTGGTGGGGGTTCCGGCCGTCGCGGCGACCGGCGCACCGTCCGAAGGCTCCGGAGCGGTCCTCGTGGGCTACGGCACCACCGAGAGTACGCGGCCGGCGCGACCGGGAGCCGCCGGTCGTTTCGGCAGCGCCGGCACGCCGAACGTTCCCAGCCCCGTGGCAGCGGATGCCCCGCCTTCGACCGAGGCGCCGGCATCCGCTTCGCCGGTCATTCTCGACCCGGGCCGCCGCTCCCCGGTTGTGTCGCCGATCGTGCGGCGACTCGCCCGCGACAATGGCTTTGACGCGAGCATGCTGGCCGGCAGCGGCGATGCCGGTAGCGGACGCACCGCTCTCGTGCTGCGCAGCGACGTCGAGGGGTACATTCGCGCACAGACCGCGTCGTCGGCGCTGGCCTCCGACGTGGCGATGCCGCTTGCCCACTCGGCACCCACCGCCCGCAACGAGGTGAGCGCCGACATCCGCATTCCCATCTCCGGGCTGCGTAAGGCTGTCTCCCAGCGACTGAGCACGTCGCGGCGGGAAATTCCCGAGGCCACTATCTGGCTTGATGTCGATGCGACCGCCCTCTTCGCGGCCCGCGATCAGCTGCTGCAGGCGAGCGGTGAGCGGTTCAGCGTGACGGCGCTCATCGCGCGCTTCGTCGTGGCCGGTTTGCGCCAATTTCCGGTGCTCAATTCCTCGGTCGATACCGCGAGCCAGGAAATTCTGCAGCACGGCGCGGTGAATCTCGGCATTGCCGCGCAGACCTCGCGCGGGCTGATGGTTCCCGTCATCCACGGCGCGCACGCCATGAGCATGCGGCAATTGCGCGATTCCCTGACGGAGCTCGTGGCGCAGTCCCCGGACGGCACGTTTGCGCCGAGCGCGCTCACCGGCGGAACCTTCACCCTGAACAACTTCGGGTCTCTCGGCGTCGATGGCTCGGCCGCGATCATCAACCACCCGGAGGCGGCGATCCTCGGAATCGGACGCATGATCGAGCGGCCGTGGGTGGTCGACCACGAACTCGCGGTACGCACCGTCGTGGAACTGTCGATGGTGTTCGATCACCGTGTCTGCGATGGCGGAACCGCCGCGGGGTTTCTCACCTTTGTGGCCCGCTGCATCGAAAGCCCGGTGAGCCTGCTGGCCGATCTGTGACACCCACGGAAGAAACACCTTCGCACGGGGAGTCGAAGGCGCCATGAGGATGATCCGGGTGATACCCAGATGTCAGACGGCAGGGACGTGTGACCCGGCCCGATGAGGTCCCGTGTCGCCCAGGAACTCTGCGAGGGCGAATGACCCGGTGCGTTACCGTGGTCGAATGAGGGGAATACGCGCCGGTGACCTCCGGCCCGCGCTACGGCCGCTCCTGCTACCAGCCGGCGTCGGGATCGTGACCACCGCGGTTTACACCGTGTTGTCGGCCCTGCAATGGCGCAGTTTCGCTACACCCTCCTGGGACCTTGGCATCTTCACGCAGCTGGCCCGGCAATACGCCGCGTTCGAGGCTCCGATCGTCACGATCAAGGGCGAGGGTTTCAACCTTCTCGGTGACCACTTTCATCCGCTGTTGGTACTGCTCGGACCGATTTTCGCTCTATTTCCGCACGCCTTCACCCTGTTGGTGGCGCAGAACGCACTGTTCGGGCTCGCCGCTGCAGCCCTGACCGACGGTGCCATTCGGCTGCTCGGGCCCCGAACCGGCACGCTGTTCGGGTTCGCATTTGCGTTCAGCTGGGGTCTGCAGGGTGCGGTGGAGGCGCAGTTCCACGAAATAGCATTTGCCGTACCACTGCTGGCGTTATCGCTGACCGCCTTTCTCCGGCGCAAGTGGGTGCCGTGCCTGCTTTGGGCGATGCCGCTCGTGTTCGTGAAGGAAGACCTCGGACTGACCGTGGCGGCCCTCGGCATCGTGCTGGCCGTGCGCAGCCGTCGACCCCTCGGCATCTGGCTGGCCGTTTGGGGCGTGGGCTGGTTCGCGCTGGCGAGCCTGATCATTCTGCCGCTGCTCAACCCGCACGGGGCCTGGGCCTATTCGAGCAGCATCGACCTGCCCGGCATTCTGGGCGACCCTGCCGCCGCGATTCAGCCGCAGAAGAGCGTGACCCTGGGGCTGCTCCTGCTAGCCTCCGGAGTCATCGCGGTGCGGTCACCGCTCGCGCTCGTACTCCTCCCGACGCTCGCCTGGCGCTTTCTCTCCGACAACACGGGCTACTGGGGTCCCACCTGGCAATACAGCGCCGTGCTCATGCCGATCGCGTTCTGCGCGGCCCTCGACGGCATCACCCTCGTGCGCACGAGTCGGCGGCGCTGGCTGCGCGGCTATGGGAGGCAGGCGGCATCGGTCTCGATTGTTGCTGCGCTGGTGCTCGCCACGACGCTGCCACTGTTCAGATTGACGAATGTCCCGGTCAACTTTTCGACGGATCGCGCCGCTGCCGCGACCGCCGCCCTCCGGGTTGTTCCCGATGGTGTTCGGGTCGAATCAGACATCGGGCTCATGAACTATCTCGTGGAACGAACGGATGTCTATTGGCTCGGCAACAAGAATCCCCGGCTGGACTACCTCGTGATCGACCTTGCAGCCGGCGGCCTGCCTGCTGAATGGACGTCGGCGCAAATCGTGGCCGAGGCCCTGCATCCCGGGGTGACGTTCACGACGATCTATGCCGCCGGCGGTTTCGAGATCGCGCGCTCAGAAAATCGGACTCGCTGACCCGCTGTGATTTTCGGGCGCGGCCCGAACGGCGGTCCCTGGTAGACCAGGGACCCGCTCTCGCTTCGCGAATCGTAGATAACTCTTATAAAATCTTCACTAACTTATGAGATTTTATCGCCTTTGAAGGCTATTTGGGCTATAATTGTGGGTGAAGGAGGCACCGTCGCCATGACCCTCACCGCCCCGCCCGCTGCAGCCGGTTCTGTGCCGGAACCCGAGGTTTCCCGGGTCGCGGCAATTGCCCAGGCTGGTGCGATTCTGGCTGGGGCGTTGGATGGGGTGCGGTTTGGTCACCTCGGCGACACCGAGGCCATCGCGGTAATGGCGGCCCTGGAAGCTCTCGGCCGTAAGGTTGATGGGGCCAGGCTCCGCGCCACCACCGACATTGGTGCGCGTGCCGAGGCCGACCTTGGCACCGGGTCGCTCGCCTACAAGAACGGATGCCGCAACCGGGTCGATTTCATCAGCCACCTCGCCGGCATCTCCGCCCGCGAAGCCAAACGCCGCCTCAAGCTCGGCGAGACCGCCGTGGAACGCACCCCGCTCGGCNGTGGAACGCACCCCGCTCGGCCTGCCCGTGCCGGCCCGCTACCCGGTCATCGCCGCCGGCCTCAAAAGCGGCGACCTCGGCATCGAGTCGGCCGAGATCATCGCCACCACCCTGACCGCGTTACACGGCCGGGTCGGGCAAGACGACCTCGACCGGGTCGAACGCGCCCTCGTCGCCTCGGCGACCGGCGCCATCACCCCAGAGACCGCCGGGCTACCCGGCGCGGGGATCCGCTTCGCGCCCGACCTGCTGCAGGCCCAAGCCCTGGAATGGCAGGGCCGCCTCGATCCCGACGGCACCGCCCCCAACGACGACGCCGTCGAAGCCACAAGCACGCTGACGTTCGGGCTGCTCCGCAATGGGCTCTACCCGCTGCGCGCCGACGTCACCCCCGAACTCCGCGGCATCATGGACACCCTGTTCGACACCTACCTGTCGGCGCGGTCGACGACACCCAGGTTTCTGCCAACCGAACTGCTCGACGGCGAGCCTGGTGCCGGCACCGGCACGGAGCCGGCACTGCGCCGTTCAGTGACGAACCATTCACGGGCGACACCCGGTTCGACGGCGACCGCCGTACCGGCGGGGAGAAACGCGCCGACATCCTCCGCACCATCTTCGAATCTGCCGCCCGCGACCCACACACCCCGACCATGGGCGGCGCCGCGCCGACCGTGATGGTGCACATCAACGCCGCCGACCTCGAACAGGGCCGCGGCGTCGGCTGGATCGACGGCATCGACGCCCCCCTCAGCTTCCGCCGCGTGAGTGAACTCATCTGCGCCGGCGGCTACCAACAAGTACTGCTCGGCCCGAACGGCAACGTCCTCAACCTCGGCGATACACTTCGCTGCTTCACCCCAGGCAACGCGCCGCGATCGCCGCCCGCGATGAGGGCTGTGTCATCCCCGGCTGCACTATCCCGGCCCGCTGGTGCGAAGTGCACCACGTCACACCCTGGCAGCAAAACGGACCGACCAACATCGACAACGGCACCCTTTTATGCTGGTACCACCACCACACCATCGACACCACCGGATGGAAAATCCGCATGGTCCGAGGAAGACCCCAGATACGCGGGCCACTCATCTGGGACCCGACCCAAACCTGGCGACCCGCTCGCACCCACCGCGCCAACACCCCCAGCGCCGAACCACCCTGGCGCACCTGACAGGCGTGTGCTCAAGTGCCGATCTCAATGTTCGGAAGCCAGCGCTTTATCGCGCGGCGCGCTCCCAGCCCGCGGACTTGAGCCGAGTCAGCGCTTGCGACGGGCGAGGAAGGCATCCATTCGGGTGAATTTGGCGTCGGACTCGAACAGGATCGACTGGGCGACGTTGTCGACCAGCGGATGCGACGCGCGCGGCGCATGGAAAACCTCCTTGGCCAGGCGCGTCGCGAGCGGGTCCTGTGCGGCAATGCGGTCGGCCAGCGCGTGTGCGGCGGCCAGCAGGTCGTCGGGGTCGTGCACCGCGGTAACCAGGTGCACGGCCAGGCACTCCGCGGCACTCAGGATGCGCCCGGCCAGGATGATCTCCTTGGCCACTGGCTCCCCGACCAGCTCGGCCAGGCGCCAGAGCGCACCGGCGGCGGGCAGGATGCCGAGCGCTGTCTCTGGATTGCCGAGCCGGGCACTCGTTGACGCGATGCGAAAGTCGGCCGCGTAGGCGAGCTCGGCGCCGCCGCCGAGTGCCCAGCCGTCGATCGCGGCGATGACCGGCATCGGCAGCTTCGCGATGCGGGAGAACAGCCCGGAGTTTATGCCGAGCAGCGCGTCGTCGCGGCGGCGTTCGCGCAGTTGGGCGATGTCGGCGCCCGACGCGAAGACACCGTTCGCGCCGCTGATGATGAGGATGCGCGGCTGCTGCTCGAGCTCGGCGCAGATCGCGTGCAACTCGTCGATCATTCTCTGGTCGATCGCGTTGCGCACGTCGGGCCGGTTGAGCTCGACGTGCACCCGGTCGGCGCGGCGGTCGATTGTCAGGGTGGTCGGCATACTGGTCATTGCGGGACGTCTCCATTGAAGTCTGGGGTCAGATCGGCGCTGAAATTGGCACCGGGGGTAGCAACTGGAAAGACACGTTTGTAGCTGCGACCGTCGGGCAAGGTCACGGTGCGGCTGACCAGGGTGCCGCGGCGCACCTGCAGATAGATGGCCTGGGCGCTGACACCGCGCGCGGCAGCAGCCTCAGCGACGGACAGGCCGGGAAGGTCGGTCGGAACACTGCTCGGCCGCACCGAACGCTTGCGGCCCGCTTCCAGGCGGGCGCTGATCTCGTCGTCGGTGCCACCCCAGCGCCATTTGGCGGCCGGGGCCTTGAGCCCGGTCGCGTCGGCGATCTCATCCCATGATTTCGCGGCCGAGCAGGCGTCGCGAACGGCGACGAGCGTGGCCGGGTCGTGCTCGAGCGCGCTCTGCAGGGCGCGGATGGCGCGCAGCCGTTCTAGGGGCGCGCAGCCGACATCTGCTTGCATCGCGTGCAATCGCTCCAGTGCGGCGGTCGTTGTCGGCGACAGAAACGATCCCATGCGTGGTTCCTCACCCGTCTGCTGCCTGTTCGTGCAGCGGTGAGCCCTATCTTGCCAGACCGGATCAGGCGAGGACGACGACGGAGTGCGGGGCCAGCTGCACGGCGTTGGGCAGCCGGCCCAGCACGGCTTGGTCACCGGTCGCGAAAGACAACACGACCTCTCCCCCACCGGCGGGCACGCGCAATGACTGCGCACCGAGATTGAATAAAGTCTTAGTGTTGCCACGGTGCAGCCGCAACCACCCCTCGTTCGCATCGAATGCAACGGCGATCTGGCCGAATCGGGGGTCGGTGAAATCCGGATGGGTGCGTCGCAGCACGGCCAGCGCGCGATAGAACCCGAGCAGGCGGGCATGTTCGGGTTCGGCGGCCTCGTTCCAGTCGAGCCTGGAGCGCTCGAAGGTCTGCCGATCTTGCGGGTCGGGTACCTGCGCCGGATCCCAACCCATGCGGGCGAACTCGTTGATGCGGCCGGTGGCCGTGGCGGCGCCAAGCTCGGGTTCGGGATGCGAGGTGAAGAATTGCCACGGCGTCGTGGCTCCCCACTCTTCACCCATGAACAACATCGGCGTGTATGGTCCGAGCAGGGTCAACGCGGCCGCAATCGCGAGCTGGCCGGTATCGAGTTGCCCGCTCAGTCGGTCGCCGACGGCTCGGTTCCCGATCTGGTCGTGGTTCTGGGAGGCGACGACCAGCCGCCAGGTGGGCATCCGCTCGAGGTCGATGCGGCGGCCGTGGGTGCGCTTTCGAAAGCTCGAGTACGTTCCGTCGTGAAAGAACCCGTGGGTGAGCACCTTGGCGAGGGCGCCGAGCGGTTCGAAATCGGCGTAGTAGCCGGTGGTTTCGCCCGTCAGGGCGACGTGCACGGCGTGATGAAAGTCATCACTCCACTGTGCGTCGAGGCCATAGCCGTTGGCCTCGCGCGGCGTGACGAGTCGGGGGTCGTTGAGGTCGGATTCGGCGATCAGGGTGAGGGGTCGCCCGGTTTCGACGCTCAGCGCGGCGACCTCCACGGCGAGTTGCTCGAGCAGGTGGGTGGCCCTCGCATCGCGCAACGCGTGCACCGCATCGAGGCGCAGGCCATCTACGTGGTAGTCGCCGAGCCACATCAGCGCGTTGTCGAGAATGTACCGGCGCACCGGGTCGGAGTGCGGCCCGTCGAGGTTGAGCGAGGATCCCCAGGTGTTACCGGCATCCTCGCTCAGGTACGGACCGAACTCGGGCAGGTAGTTGCCGCTCGGCCCGAGGTGGTTGTAGACGACGTCCTGAATGACGCCGATGCCGCGCTGGTGGCAGGCGTCGACAAATTTCTGGTACGCGGCGGGGCCGCCGTAGCCCTCGTGCACGGCGTACCAGAGCACGCCGTCGTAGCCCCAGTTGTGCGTGCCGTTGAAAGCATTCACCGGCAATAGTTCAACGAAATCGACGCCGATCGATTGCAGGTGATCGAGCCGGCCGGCGGCCGCTTCGAGGGTTCCCTCCGGGGTGAAGGTTCCGAGGTGCAGTTCGTAGATGATGGCGCCGGCGAGCTGGCGGCCGGTCCAGTTCGTGTCTTGCCAGACATGGGCGGAGGCGTCGAAGGTACGTGACAGGGCGTGCACCCCGGCGGGCTGGCGCCGTGATCTCGGGTCGGCGAACGGTCCGCGCCCATCGACGATGAACCCATAGTCCACGTCGCCGGTGGCGGCGACGCCGAGGCGAGCGGATGCCGGCAGCTCCCACCACCCGTCATCCCGCGACACCAGCTCGAGCCTGTCCTGGCCCAATTGCACCTGCACCGCCCGCGCGTCGGGCGCCCAGACGGAAAATTCCTGATTGTTCATGCGTGTCTTCCCGTGGGGGTGGGTAGGGCTGTTCGGTCATCGGCGGCCACCAACAGCGCCACCGGGTAACGCGCGAGCAGGTCGCCGACACGCAGAATCGGGCCATCGAAGCTCTCCTGCGTGAGCACATCGATGTAGCTGCGGCCGGCCACGGCGATCGTCGTGTCGCCCCAGCCGCCAGCAGTCAGCAACCCGATCGGCAGCCGCGTAGCCAGCGTGATCGCTCCCCCGCGGTCGAATGCCACGACGTGACCCGCGGCTGCTCCGAATGCGGGTACCGGGGCGTAGCGGGTGAAGCTATCTGGCCGGTCGCGGCGCAGCCGCAGGGCTCGAGACGTGACCAGCAACTTGGCCGCGCCGCTCTCGTCGATGGGAGGGAGCCATCCGCTGTCGATGCGGGTCAACAGCTCGCGGCGCAGCTCGTAGTCGATCGGCCGACGGTTGTCGGGATCCACGAGCGAGGTCTCCCACAGCTCACTCCCCTGATACACGTCGGGAACTCCCGGCATGGTCAGCTGCATCAGCTTGAGCGAGAGCGAATTACTCCAGCCGGCGTGTTGCACGCGCGTGACCAGGCCGGTGACGAGTTCGCGGGTCGACCCCGACTGGACGGCGGAAGTGACAAGCTCGTCGAGGGCCGCTTCGAAATCGACGTTCGGCTGCGTCCAGGTGGTCGAGGTCCCGGCTTCCCGGGCCGCTTTGAGCGCGTAGGCCGCGAGCCGCTCCCGGCTGGCTGGCCAGGCGCCGACGATCGCCTGCCACAGCAGGTTCTCGAAGGGGGCATCTGCGAGCGGGTGCCCCGCCCGGAGCTGCTCGAACCCGGCCTCCCACTCGGCGGGCATCTCGGCGAGCACCGCAATGCGCGCGCGCGCGTCTTCGCCACGTTTGGTGTCGTGGGTCGACAGGCTCGTCATCGAGCGCGGAAACGCCGCCTCGCGCGTGCGTTGCCGGTCATGAAAGTCTGCGACCGATACGGCAAACTCGTCGGGATCGGCACCGACCTCATTGAGCGAGGTCAGCCGGCTGAACCGGTAATAGGCGCAATCTTCGACACCCTTGGCCATGACCATGCCCGAGGTCTGTTGAAAGCGCACGGCCGCCGGATGCCCCGGGTCGCCCAGCAGGGGCAGCAGCCGGTCGATCTCGACCTGCAGGTCGGGGCGGTGCGCTGTCGACCACCGCGCCGCCGCCTGCAGGTTGTCTCCGCCCACGGGCAGGTAGGAGCGGTACACCGGAAACCAGGCCAGCAGGTCGGCCATGGCGTCGGCGGTGTCGCCGACGCTATGATCGTCGTTCTGCACGAGACGTGAGATTCGCAGCACCTCGGAGCGCAGAATGCCGTCGGCCACCGCGCGCTTGTTGCGGTAGACCAGGTCGGCCCACGCGGGGGCGTCGCCGCCGTGCAGCCGTGCCTCGAGGGCATCGAGGGCGTTCTGGCCGGCCGGATCGACAAGTACCCGGTCGACGTCGGCGAGGGCGTCGTATCCGGTGGTGCCAGCCGTCGCCCAACTCGTTGGTAACTGCTCACGCCCCTCAAGAATTTTTTCAACCAGCACGTAGGTGCCCGTGGTGGCCCGGCGAAGCACGTCGAGGTAGCCGGCCGGGTCGGCGAGGCCGTCGGGGTGGTCGACCCGCAACCCCTGGACAAGACCGTCTCGCACCCAGCGCAAAATTTCTCGGTGCGACTCGTCAAACACCCACGGCACCTCGACGCGGATGCCGGCCAGGCTGTTCACGGCGAAGAACCGGCGATAGTTCAACTCGGCGTCGGCCCGCCGCCAGTTCACGAGTTCGTAGTGCTGCCGATCATGCACGTCGGCCGGGCTGGCACCGTCGTCGGCGGTTCCGGCGGCCAGCGGAAAGCGATTGTCGAAGTAGTGCAGCTCGCCGTCGACGAGTTCAAGCCGGTCGAGCGCGCCACGGGCAGTGCCGCCTTCATCGTCACCGGATTCCGGGTCACCGAGGACGGGGATGCGAATCTTGCCGTGGCCGAACGCCCAGTCCACGTCGAAGGCCTCGGCATAGCGGGACTGCTCGCCGTTCTGCAGCAGATCCCACCACCACGCGTTGTGCGCCGGGGTCGCGACCCCCACATGATTCGGAACGATGTCGACGAGTATGCCCCGGCCGGCCTGGTGCGCCGCCGCCGCGAGCCGGTCCAGGGCATCCGCCCCGCCCCGCGCGGGGTCGACCAGGGAGTGGTCGACGACGTCGTAGCCGTGATCCGATCCGGCTTCGGCTTTGAGCAGCGGCGACAGGTAGACCCAGTCGGCGCCGAGATCGCGAATATAGCCGACGATGTTCGCGGCCGCATCGAGGTCGAAGCCGGCCGTGATCTGCAGGCGATAGGTCGACAGCGGCCCGGCTACGGGCCCCGTCGCCGATCGGTGTGTGTCGAAGGTCACCGGTCCGGCCTTCAGCTGCGACCGGGCAGAGTGATGAGCCCGGTGGTAACGGCCAGCGAAGCCGCCACGGAGTGATCCGGCGCTATTTCGGGTTCCTGATACGCGCGTAATACTACGAGCGAACGGCCGACCACCGTCTGAATCGCCCCGGCCGGGTGGGCAATGGAATCGGCACCCACGCCCGCAGTATCGACCACAATCTCCCAGGCTGGGGCGTACTCGTCGGGCGGGAGCACGAAGTCGACATCCTCGGCGTCTGCGTTGAACAAGAGCAGAAAATTGACATCGGTGACGTCGTGGCCGCGCACGTCCCGCTCGCGGATTCCGGCTCCGTTGAGAAACTTGGCGACCGTGCGGGCAAGCTTGGCGTCCCAGTCTTCTGACGCCATCGGCTCACCGTCGGTGTTCAGCCAGACGATGTCGGGCAGCGATTCCCCTGCCACCCGCTTGCCGGGGCGCCCATCGAAGAACCGGCTGCGCCGGAACGTCGGGTGCTCCTTGCGCAGGCGGGAAACGGCCGCCGTGAATTCGATCAGCGGACCATCCGCTTCATCCCAGTGCACCCAGCTCAGTTCGGAATCCTGGGCGTAGGTGTTGTTGTTCCCCAGCTGAGTGCGGCCGAGTTCGTCACCGTGCAGCAGCATCGGTACCCCCTGCGAGAGCAGCAGGGTAGCGATGAAATTGCGTGCCTGCCGGGCGCGCAGGCTGCGAATGTCGGGATCGTCAGTGGCACCCTCAGCGCCGGAGTTCCACGACCGGTTGTGCGACTCGCCATCTTTGTTGTCTTCACCGTTGGCCTCATTGTGCTTCTCGTTGTAGGAGACCAAATCGGCGATCGTGAAGCCGTCGTGAGCGGTGACGAAGTTGATCGAGGCCATCGGCCGGCGCCCGGAGTGCTCGTAGAGGTCGGCCGAGCCGGCGATGCGGGAGGCGAACTCGCCGAGTGTCGAGGGCTCGCCGCGCCAGAAATCCCGCACGGTGTCGCGGTACTGGCCGTTCCACTCCGACCACTGCGAGGGAAAATTACCCACCTGGTAGCCGCCGGGCCCCACGTCCCACGGCTCGGCGATGAGCTTGACCTGCGAGACGATCGGGTCCTGCTGCACGAGCTCGAAGAAGGTGGAGAGCTTGTCGACGTCATACAGGTCGCGGGCCAGGGCGGAGGCCAGATCAAACCGAAAGCCGTCGACGTGCATCTCAGTGACCCAGTACCGCAGAGAGTCCATGATGAGCTGAAGCACGTGCGGGTGGCGCACATTGAGGGTGTTTCCGGTGCCGGTGTAGTCCATGTAATAGCGCTTATCGTCGTCCATGAGACGGTAATAGGCCTCATTGTCGATCCCCTTGAACGACAGGGTTGGCCCCATATGATCACCCTCGGCGGTGTGGTTGTAGACCACATCGAGAATGACCTCGATGCCAGCGGCGTGCAGGCTGCGCACCATTCCCTTGAATTCCTGCACCTGTTGGCCCAGGTCACCGGTCGATGAATATGCGTTGTGCGGCGCGAAGAATCCGATGGTGTTGTAGCCCCAGTAGTTATTGAGGCCCTGCTCCATCAAAGTGCCGTCGTTGACGAACTGGTGCACCGGCATCAGCTCGATGGCGGTCACGCCGAGCTTTTGCAAGTGATCGATGACCGACGGGTGCGCCAGCCCGGCGTACGTGCCACGTTGGGATTCGGGCACCAACTCTTGCAGCTGGGTGAGTCCCTTGACGTGGGCCTCGTAGATGAACGACGAACTGTATGGAGTGCGCAGAGACCGGTCGTCGGTCCAGTCGAAGAATGGGTTCACGACCACACCGAGCATGACGTGCGCGGCGGAATCTTCGTTGTTGGGCGCGTCGGGGTCATCGAAGTCGTAGCAGAACAGCGACGGATCCCAGTCGATAGCCCCGGTGGTCGCCTTGGCGTAGGGGTCGAGCAGCAGCTTGTTCGGGTTGGCCCGGTTGCCTGCCGCCGGGTTGTAGTCGCCGTGCACCCGATAGCCGTAGCGCTGGCCCGGTTGTACGAGCGGCAGATAGCAGTGCCAGATAAAAGCGGATGACTCCCGCACCTCCACCCGCGTCTCACGGCCGTCGTCGTCGATAAGACACAGTTCGACGCGTTGGGCGGCTTCGCTGAACAGGGCGAAGTTGGTACCGCTCCCGTCAAACGTTGCCCCGAGGGGGTAGGTGGTTCCGGGCCAGGTTTCCATGAGTCTCCTCGGGACGAAGATGGGACACGGTCGCGTGCGAGAGCAGCGACAGGGCAGCGCGCAAACGCATGACCGGATACCGCTTTGAGAATACGCTACAGGCATCCGGTCACCGGGGCCCTCCCAGCCGGCTTAGCCGAGCTGCTCGCGCACCAGTGGCGCCACCCGGGTACCGTAGAGCTCGATGCTGTTCATGAGCTTCTCGTGCGGCAGGGTGCCGATGCTGTATTTCAGGTCGAAGCGGGACAAGCCCAGTCCCTTGACGACGGTGGCAATCTTGGTGGCGACCGTCTCGGGCGAGCCGACGAAGACAGCGCCATCGGGGCCGGCATCTTGCTCGAAGCGTTCCCGCGTGGCGGGGCCCCAACCGCGTTCTTGACCGATGCGGTTCTGCATGGCCTCGTAGTGCGGCCACATTTCCTCGCGCGCCTGGGCATCCGTCGCGGCGACATAGCCGGGCGAGTGCTCCCCGATCGACAGCGTGGGCTTCTCGAACTGCGCCAAAGCGCGGTGATACAGGTCAACAAGGGGTGCGAAAGCGAGCGGGGCGCCTCCGATGATGGCGAGCATGAGGGGCATGCCGTAATGCGCGGCGCGGATGACCGATTCGGGGCTGCCACCCACACCGATCCAAGTCTTGATCGAACCGGATTCGGTCGGTGGAAACACCGTTTGGTTGTTTAACCCTGGCCGGGTCTGTCCCGTCCAGGTCACCGGCGCTTCTTTCAGCAACTCGGTGAACAGCTCCAGTTTTTCTTCAAACAATTGCTCGTAGTCGCCCAGGTCGAGGCCAAAGAGGGGAAAGGACTCGGTGAACGAGCCACGCCCCAGGATGACCTCTGCCCGCCCGCTCGACACGGCGTCGAGGGTCGCGAATCGTTGATATACCCGCACCGGGTCGTCGGAACTGAGCACGGTCACGGCTGAGCCCAGTCGAATCCGGCTGGTCTGGCCGGCAATGGCCGCGAGCACAACTTCAGGAGCGGAGACGGCGAAATCAGCGCGGTGGTGCTCTCCGATACCGAAAAAGTCCAGGCCCACCTGATCGGCCAAAACGGCCTCCGCCACGACGTTGCGCAGCACCTGCGGCTGATCGAGCGGTTGCCCGTCGCCGTCGAACGTGACGTCTCCGAAGGTATCGAGTCCCAATTCAAGTTTGTACGTCACGCGGTTACGCCCTCTCACAGCAATAGACTTCTCTATGCAAAAGCATATAGCGCTGCAACCGCGGCCAGACATTGGCTATTCCATCAACCTCGACTTGCCTGGCGAACAGAACCGGTCCGTCGGCATGAGCCACCAGAATAGAGCCACGTACCGGCCCGGTACCCGACGACTGGAGACCACCATGACTGAATCCGCCCTGATCACCGCCTGGGGAAAAGCCCGGGGGCACATCATTGCCGCTCAGGCAGCGCCCACGTTCTTGTTGACGGCCGTCATCGGCTTTCTCGCTGTGGGACTGGCCACCGCCGACCCGACGGTGCGCATTGCCACGGCCGGCATTCTGCTCGCATCGGGCATTCTGGGGGCACTGGCCCAAATCGCCGCCGCGAACGAAGGACTCGCCGTCATCGCCGACCTGCGCGCTCTCGACCAGCCCAGTTCACTTGCCCAATGCATCGTAGCCATGGGAAAGTGGGTTAACGTCGTACGATTTCTCACGCCGACGATCTTCGTCGTCGTGTATGTCGCGCTCCTGGCGGCACTCTTTCTCGGCGCCCGCTGAGCGAGCACGGATCGGACGGCGGTCGGCCCGACCGGTCAGGACGGACTGACCAGCCGACGGTCGCGGCGTGCGCGCCACCCGGCCGAGGCTCGCGCGAGAACGCGCTTGAGGAACGCGCCAAGCCGACGGGCTGAGGAGAATTCTGTTCCGAGCACGGCCAGGCCCAGAAAGACGATAAGCCAGCCCGGCCCCGGCAAGGGAATCAGAATGACGCCGACTGCGACAATGATCGTGCCGAGCAGACCGACGCCAAGGCGATAGGAGAAAAGTAGGCAGGGATGCCCGTCAGCCCAGGCGCGAGCGCTTCGGAGGGCACGACGCACCGGATGCCGGGGGTCGTTGCCGCTGGCAATATCGCCGGACAGGTGCTCAAACATTCACGCAACCTAAGGTAAATTTCTGGGAAGTCGCTGCCGAATAGCGTTCGTGGCAAAGTCGCTGGTGGCGAGTACCACACGCTATCCGGCAGCCGCACTATCCGGCAGCGTCACTATCCGGCAGCCGCACTATCCGGCGCGGCATCGAGGTAATACCACTGCCGATCGACCTTGCGAAAGCGGCTGATTTCGTGCTGCTGCCCCGGTATGCCCCCTTCACGATAGTGGGCTATGAATTCCACGACGCCTTCTTTGTCAAGAAGGCCGCCACGTTCAGTACGTACGATATCAAGCCGTCGCCATGTTAGCTGCGCGTCCAATTCGAGCGATCCCGGCCTAGTGAGCGGATGCCACGTGTTCAGCAGGTACTGCGCATTGCCGCAGCAAAAGGCGCTGTACCGCGACCGCATGAGCCATTCGGCCGTGGCCGGTACGGTGGTACCGCTATGGAATCGGCCACAGCAGGCGGAATAGGTTTCCCCGCTCAAGCAGGGACACCGCTCGTCCTGGGCAATCATGTTCAGTGGCGCAGATTGCGTGACGTCGTCGGCTTTCTATTTAGCCTGTGCGTTGGCGAAGGCCTCGCGTACGGTGCCAGAGATGCGCCCGCGGTCGGATACCTGTATACCGTTCGTGGCAGCCCACGCGCGGATGGCTTGCAATTCGGCCCGATCTGAACCGGCGGAACTGGCAACGCGCGGCTTGGCGGGCACATAACCCACTCGACGTGAAACATTCGTATACGGTTTCATTGCAGCTCGAAATGCAGCAAGATTCTCTGCGGACAGATCGATCTCATATGAGTCGCCTTCAAAGGCAAAGGAAACTGTCGCTCCGTCGCCATTCTCGATAACGGCGCCGTTGAGGTCGTCAAGTAGTTGAACCGTGGTCTTCTTCATTCTGGGATTCTCCAATGAGGGATCGAATATATTCGGGATGGATACATTCGCGGCGTGGCATTACCACTAACGAATTATCGCTGCCCGACTCCCTTTCCGATACCCGCCGCGCAATATTTCTTCTGCAATCATTCCCTTGCGCTATGGATCAAGAGCACAGTTGGCCGGTTGCAGGTCGCCGTCTGCCGTGGCGCAGGTCATGGCGACGGTTGCGCAATATTCAACAAGAACGCCAGACCAGAAGAAAGGCAGGCCAGAAGCAGGCAGACCAGAGAAAGCGTCAGCGAAAACAATAAAAAAATAGCCCCGACGATGTCGGGGCTATTTTCTATCTGGTGGATCCGAGGGGATTCGAACCCCTGACCCCCTGCATGCCATGCAGGTGCGCTACCAGCTGCGCCACGGACCCAGATTGCTGTTCCGAATCTCTCCGAAACAACTTTGTTAGCTTACAACACAGAATGTGATCTGCGAAACCAAAGCTACTCCGCGACCTCTTCCGCGACCTCTTCCGCGACCTCTTCTGCCGCCACCGTGGCGGGAATCCCGGTCGGGATTACCGGGCAATCTTTCCAGAGGCGCTCCAGGGAGTAATACTGGCGCTCCTCTTCGTGGAAGACGTGCACGACCAGGTCACCGAAGTCAACGAGAACCCAGCGGCCGGCAGCGCGACCCTCACGACGCAGCGGCTTGTGACCGGCCTCGATCAGCTTGTCCTCGATCTCACCGGCGATGGCAACGACGTTGCGCTCCGAGCGACCGGTGACGATGAAGAAGATATCGGCCAGGGGAAGCGGGTTCGAGACGTCGAGGGCAACCAGATCTTCCCCTCCCTTCGAGTCGGCGGCGGCGACGGCGATGGTGAGTAGCTCGAGGGCGTGAGGTGAAGTGGTCATGAATGAATCCTTGAGATTGTGCCGCGAGGCGAGAATGCACCCGTAGCGATGATGGGGGGAACGAAAGAAAGCGAGCTGCACAGGCGCGCGAAGCGGGAGCGAAGTGGCAGCGCATGGCGCGCCACTAGAAAATACCCGACAGGTAACCGGTCACGAAGAGCGCTAGAACACCGACGGCCAGGGCGGCCGTCGTGATAACCAGGACTATCGGAAGCGAGGCGTGCTGTTTCTTGGGCGGGGTCAACATGTCCCGCGTGGAAGCATGCGTGCTGACGGCGCGACTTGCGCTGACCGGGGCCGAGTCCCCGCCGAGTTGATCGGCGTCGAGTTGGTCCATCATGTGGTCCATTTCCGACGAATCGAACAGATTCGGGTGGGCGCCGGTCGAGCCGAGACTGCGCGGCAGGTCGAACGAACCGGTGATCATGATCTCGCCCGTATTGGAAATCGGACTGACGCTGTTGCCCTGGTGGGGAATCGCCGGCAAGATGAGCGCGTTGGTGGTCGTAGGAATGCCACCGGCCCCGATACCGCGATTGATCAGTTCGTCGAGGGATTGGTCGGGCTGTGCCATCTCGGCCCGCGCGCCATCCGCGTCGACCGACCAGTGCCCGATGGGTGGTGTCCAATCGGTTTTAGAGCTTGCGCTCACGACCGGTTCGGCGTGCAGCTGCTCGGGTTCGGCGACGTCCGCGGCGGGTTCACCCGGCTCGGCATCGACCAGCTCGGCATCGACCAGTTCGGCATGGACCAGTTCGGCTTCGACCAACTCAGCATCGACCGCTTGGTGTTCTGAAGACGGCAAATCCGACGTGCTGGCCGCTTCTTCTTCCCCGCGTTGGTGTACAGCGCGCAATTCCCGCCGGCTCAGGATGCGCGACGCCGGACCCGACTGGTTGTTTTTGGCTGCAGCGGGCGCCGTTTTGGAGCGGGCTGCGGCGGCAGCTGTGGACTCGTCCGAACTTTCGACGGTGTCATTCCGACTCGATCGTCGCGATGAAGCGCTGCCGACCGGTGCGGGACGAAGCGCTCCCGGCGCCAGCTCCGGAACATCGAGAGAAGGAATTCCCTCCTGTACGGCGGCGATTTCGGCGCCCTGGTCACGGGCGAGTTCACGCGCCTGGCGTCGGCTGAGCGGCTGAGAGTCTCCCACCGTCATGCCACGCTCCGATACAGATGATGCTTTGAGATGTACTGGACGACCCCGTCGGGGACCAGATACCAGACCGGGAAACCCCGATTGACCCGTGCCCGGCAGTCAGTGGACGAAATAGCCAGTGCCGGCACCTCCAGTAAGCTTACGTCCTGGTTCGGTAAACCCGAAACGCTCAGCTCATGACCCGGGCGACTCACAGCGACGAAGTGCGCCAACTGCCAGAGCTCCCGCACGTCTTTCCACCCGAGGATCTGCGTGATCGCATCCGCGCCGGTAATGAAGAACAACTCAGCGTCGGGGCGTTCTTCGTGCAGATCACGCAGCGTGTCGATGGTGTAGGTGGGCCCAACTCGGTCAATATCGACCCGACTCACGGTGAAGCGCGGATTGGAAGCGGTCGCGATTACTGTCATCAGGTAGCGGTGCTCCCCGCGGGTCACTCCGCTCTTCTGCCAGGGCTCTCCGGTTGGCACGAAGACAACCTCGTCGAGGTCGAAACTCTGCGCGACCTCACTGGCAGCGACGAGGTGACCATGGTGGATGGGGTCGAACGTTCCGCCCATCACGCCGATGCGCGGACGACGAACTGTCACGTTGAGATCAGGCTTCTAGTGGCCACCGGTGCTGGAGGCTCCAGCGTGTCCGCCGTGCGCGGCGGCGTAGGCATTAGCCTTGGCGCTGTGGCGATTGGCAACATCGCGAAAGCTCCACACCACGACGCCGAGGGCCAGAAACAGCACGGCCGCGACCAGCGGGTACGCGATAATCGGCAACGGCAGGGCGACGTGCCCGACCTCGGTCAGTACGGCACTCACAAAAGACATCGGTTCTCCATTCACGGGCCGCGCCTGTCAGGCTCGGCTTGAGGTGGCTGCGACAGGTCGCGGGCCTGGCGACTCACGCCGTCGATTTATTCTAGCCGGACCTGCGCATCTGACCCGAACTACGCGCGCACCTGTCCCGTGCCGCGCACGATCCACTTTGTGCTGGTCAGCTCTGGCAAACCCATCGGTCCACGAGCGTGCAGCTTCTGGGTGGAAATGCCCACCTCAGCGCCGAAGCCGAACTCGCCGCCGTCGGTGAAGCGGGTGGAGGTGTTGACCATGACCGCGGCAGAATCGACCTCGTTCAAAAACCGTTCCGCGTTCTGCAAATCGTTCGTGATGATTGACTCGGTGTGCCCGGTGGAGTAGCGGCGAATGTGGGCGATGGCCTCGTCGAGCGAGTCAACGATAGCGACCGAGATGTCGAGGCTCATGTATTCGGTCGCCCAGTCCTCGTCGGTCGCCGGGATAGCGTCGGGATAGAGCGCGCGGGTGCGGGCATCCGCATGGATGGAGACACCGGATTCCGCGAGCCTGGCAAGCACGTCGGGCAGGAGCCGTTCGGCGGCACTGCGGTGTACCAGCAGCGTTTCGAGAGCGTTGCAGACGCTCGGACGGTGCGTCTTGGAGTTGTGCACGATGTCGATCGCCCACTCTTTGGTGGCGGTCTCGTCGAGGAAGACGTGCACAACTCCCGCACCGGTCTCGATGACCGGCACCTGGGACTCCCTGACCACGGTCTGAATGAGGTTGGCGCTGCCGCGAGGAATGAGCACGTCCACGTACCCGCGAGCCTTCATGAGTTCGGTGGCGCCGGCCCGGCCAAACGGGTCGATGGTCTGCACAGAGTCGGCGTTGAGTCCGGCGGCGGCGATGGCCACCTGTAGGAGATCGATGAGCACCCGGTTGCTGTTCTCGGCTGCGGAGCCGCCGCGGAGTACGACGGCGTTGCCGCTCTTCAGGGCGAGCGCGGCGAGGTCCACGGTGACGTTGGGGCGAGCCTCATAGATGACACCGATAACGCCGAACGGAACGCGCACCTGGCTGATCTTGATGCCGTTGGGCAAGCTGCTGCCTCGCACGACCTCGCCGACCGGGTCGGTGAGCAGGGCTATCTGGTCGACCGAGTCGGCGAGGGCCGCTATGCGCGGCGCATCGAGCTTCAAGCGATCGAGTAATCCGGTGGCGAGACCGTTGGTGGCTGCGGCAGCGAGGTCGGCCTGGTTGGCCACGACGATCTGCTCGACGTGGTCGCGCAACGACTGGGCAATCAGTTTGAGTGCTGTGTTCTTGACCTCTGTCGGCGCCGAGGCGAGCGACTGGGACGCGGTTCGAGCGGCCTTCAGGGTCGGCGTGAGCTGGTCTACATCGTTCAAAGACTGCAACATGCGCCTAGTTTACGGGAGGCGGTGCTGGGAGACTGTCGGGTTTGCTCAGGAGATACGCGGTGCTGCCGGCGCGATCCGGGGTTCAAACCAGGTTCCGACCGGTTCGCCGCGCAACGCCTCGGCCACCAGGCTGGTCGCCGTGACGAGCACAGCAGTTCCGGCCTGGGCCGCAATGCGCGCCGCTGTCACCTTGGTGCTGGCTCCTCCGGTGCCGACACCATTGACGGTTGTTGCGCCGAATTCCATTCCGACCAACGGATCACCGGAAGCAACAAGGCTGATTCGCTCGGCCCCGGGTTGATCCGGCGGGCAGGTGTACAGGGCGTCGACATCACTGAGGAGCACGAGCAGGTCGGCGCCGATCAGGGTGGCGACGAGGGCCGCCAACCGGTCGTTATCGCCAAATCGGATCTCGTGGGTGGCGACCGTGTCGTTTTCGTTGACGATCGGAAGAATACGCAACGCCATCAGACGTTCCATGGCACGCTGTGCGTTGCCGCGGTGGGTGGCATTGTCGAGGTCACTCGCTGTGAGCAGTACCTGGCCGGCCACGATGTCGTACCGGTCGAGGCTGTCCTGATACCGAAAGATCAACAGATTCTGACCAACGGATGCCGCCGCCTGCTGCGTGGCCAGGTCGGTCGGGCGTTCCTGCAGCTGCAGGTACGGCATACCGATCGCGATCGCACCCGATGAGACCAGGACCACTTCAGCGCCTCGAGCATGAGCCGCGGCCAAGGCATCAACGAGTGGCGCAATTTGACCGGAATTCTCGCCGCTGATCGAGGACGAGCCCACCTTGACCACGATGCGCGCCGCCGAACGAACGACCTGCTGCGAGTGCGCCCTCATCGGACGGTGATTCTTCGGCTGAGGACTCTCACACTGAAGCTGTTCACTACGCGCAACCCCACATGCAACTGGCCTTCCGGCGTGAATTGTGACCACGCAGCGCGCAACCAAAAAATAGTTTAGCGCAGCGGACCAGCGCACCGGTTCAGAGCAGGGCGCGCCGTTCCACGCTGGCTGTCGGCTCGAACCAGGTGCCCACATGCTCGCCGCGCAGGGCCGCGGCGGCCAGTTCGGTCGAGGTGACCAGAACGGCGGTGCCAGCCTTGGTGGCGAGTCGTGCGGCGACCACCTTGGTGCTCGCTCCCCCGGTGCCGACACCGGTTGCTCCACTCGAGCTGAATTCAAAACCATCGAGCGGGTCATCCGCGGCGATAAAGTCGAGCTTCTCCGCACCAGGCAGGTGCGGCGGCTTGGTGTAGAGCGCGTCAACGTCGCTGAGCATGATCAGCAGGTCGGCGTGGATGAGGGTCGCCACGAGCGCGGCGAGGCGGTCGTTACTGCCGAACCGCAAACCGTAGACGGCGACGGTGTCGTTCTCGTTGACAACGGGCAGAATACGCAGATCGAGCAGGCGTTCGAGTGCGCGACGCGTGTTGCTGCGGTGGGGTTCGTTGAGGGCGTCGCCCTCGGTCAACAGCACCGTGCCGGCCGCGATGCCGTAGCGGTCCAGGCTCTCCTGGTAGCGAAAAATCAACACGTTCTGCCCCACAGCGGCGGCCGCCTGCTGAGTGGCGACGTCGCTGGGGCGCTTGTCGAGATTGAGAAACGGCATTCCGGTCGCGACAGCGCCCGAGGAGATCAGCACGACCTCGGTACCGCGACCGTAGGCCTCGGCCAGGGCGTCAACGAGTGGCGTGATCTGGTCGGAGTTCGCGCCGCTGATCGACGACGATCCAACCTTCACGACGACGCGTTTGGCGCCCGCTACGTTGTCTCTGGCTAAGCCACTCACTTCGGAACTTCCTCCGCCGTGTCGACCTCGCTGTCGTTGTCGCTGCTGCCGTCGACCTCGGTCTCGGCTTCAGTACCGGTCTCGGCCTCGTCAGCCGAGGCGGTGTCGGCGGGAGCAACTCCCCCGTTGACCGTCAACTCGACGTCGGCGAGGCGCACGTCTTCGTTGTATTCCTCTTCACCGGTCTGCCACATGCCGGCTTCACGCTCGCGAATGAGTTCGGCGCGAGCCGACGATTTGGCGTCCATCCGGCCGAAGTATTCTTCGCGGCGTTCGTTACTCGTGCGGCGCTTGGGCTCATCGAGGCGGGAATCGGTTCCGCGCGGGGCGGTGATGAGCTCGGCGGTTGACGTGAGAGTGGGCTCCCAGTCGAAAACGACACCGTGGCCTGGGCCGATGATGACGGTCGAGCCCGCGATGGCACCCGACTTGTACAACTCGTTCTCGATACCGAGTTTGGCGAGCCGGTCGGCGAGGAAGCCGACGGCCTCGTCGTTGGTGAAGTCGGTTTGCTGAATCCAGCGTTCCGGCTTCGTGCCCAGAATGCGGTAAATGTTGCCGAAGGTGCCACCTTCGACTTTGATGACGAAACCACCCTCGTCGACGGCCTTCGGACGGATGATGATGCGCGGCTTCTGCGCCTCGGCTGCGGCAGCCTCGGCGCGGCCCCGTTCCACAACTTCAGCGAGGGCGTAGTTGAGCTGCTTGAGGCCTTCGTGGGTGACGCTGGAGATCTCGAACACGCGGTAGCCGCGGGCTTCCAGATCGGCCTTGACGAACGCGGCAAGCTCGCGGCCTTCCGGCACGTCGATCTTGTTCAGGGCGATGAGCTGGGAACGCTGCAGCAGCGGCTTCTGGCCGTCGGGTACCGGGTAGGCGTCGAGTTCGCCGAGAATGACGTCGAGGTCGCTGATCGGATCGCGGCCGGGCTCGAGTGTGGCGCAGTCCAACACGTGCAGCAGCGCGGTGCAGCGCTCGACGTGGCGGAGAAACTCGAGACCGAGGCCCTTGCCCTCGCTCGCACCCTCGATCAGGCCGGGTACGTCGGCGATGGTGTAACGCGACTCACCGGACTCGACGACGCCGAGGTTGGGGTGCAGCGTAGTGAAGGGGTAGTCGGCGATCTTGGGCCGGGCTGCGCTCATGGCCGCGATGAGGCTGGACTTGCCAGCGGAGGGATACCCGACAAGCGCGACATCCGCGACGGTCTTGAGTTCGAGATAGACGTCACCTTCCCAGCCGAGCGTGCCGAGCAGCGCGAAGCCGGGAGCCTTGCGCTTGGTTGAGGCGAGGGCAGCGTTGCCGAGCCCGCCCTGGCCGCCGGGTGCGACGATCAGGCGCAGGCCGGGTTCGTTCATGTCGAGGAGCTGGTTGCCCTCCACGTCCTTGACCACGGTGCCGATGGGGACCATGAGCTCGCGCATATCGCCGTTGTGGCCGTTGCGGTGGTCGCCCATGCCGGGGCCGCCGTTGTCGGAGCTGCGGTGCGGTGAACGGTGGTAACCGAGCAGGGTGGTCGTACTCGGGTCGGCGACGAGCACGAGATCTCCGCCGCCGCCGCCGTTACCGCCATCGGGGCCGGCGAGTGGTTTGAACTTCTCGCGCTTGACCGAAACGCATCCGTTTCCTCCATTGCCCGCTCGTAAATGCAGCGTCACGTGGTCAACGAATGTGGCCATGGAGTGCCCCTTTCAGGTGGCGCAAGAAATGCTTCAAAACACGGTGCTATGAAACGGATGCGGTAGGACCGCTGGTTGATGCAAAAAACTTTCGACGAACAAACACGTCAGGGCGGACCGAAGCCCGCCCTGACGCTGTGCTAAATGCTGTACTGCGACGACCTACTCGGCTGCCACCACGATGTTGATGACCTTGCGGCCACCCTTGGCGCCGAACTGCACGGAGCCAGCTTCCAGGGCGAAGAGCGTGTCGTCGCCGCCACGGCCGACGTTGACTCCGGGGTGGAAGTGCGTGCCGCGCTGACGAACGATGATCTCGCCCGCGCCGACAACCTGACCGCCGAAGCGCTTTACGCCGAGGCGCTGGGCGTTCGAGTCACGACCGTTGCGAGTGGAACTCGCACCTTTTTTGTGTGCCATCTGTCTATCTCCTCAGGCCTAGGCGATGCCGGTAACCTGAACGCGAGTGAGCTCCTGACGGTGCCCCTGACGCTTCTTGTACCCGGTCTTGTTCTTGAACTTCTGGATGACGATCTTCGGGCCGCGAAGGTTGTTCAAAACCTCGGCGGTGACCTTGATCTTGGCCAGTGACGTCGAGTCAGAGGTGATCTTGTCGCCGTCGACGAGAAGCACGGCGGCCAGCTCGACGTTGCCGTCCTTGTCAGCCTTGATTCGGTCCATCGTCACGATGGTACCGACCTCTACCTTCTCCTGCCGCCCTCCGGCGCGCACAACTGCGTAAACCACTTTACGTACCAATCTCTGGGGAGCCCGAGGCTCCGAATCTGAAAATTCACTGCTGTAAATTGACTGCGGCGCACAAACCGGTTGGCCCAGTGCACTCAGAAAATCTTGGTGTTTGCGTTGATTTTGCCTTACGCACACCAAGGGTTGACTTTACCTGATCCGCTACCCGTGGTCAAACCAACGGTGCGGCGTGTCGGAACCGCGGCGTGTCTGGGACACAGTGCGGCTCGTAGACTTCGATCATGTCAATACTTATCGACCAGCCTAGCTGGCCGGCGCACGGAACGGTGTGGGCGCACCTCGTGAGCGACTCGAATCTTGACGAACTGCACGCGTTCGCGGAAGCCGCCGGCATTCCCCGGCGAAGTTTCGACCTCGACCACTACGACGTTCCTGAAACCCGCTATATCGACCTCGTCGCGGCCGGGGCGCTCCCCGTAAGCTTTCGCGAGATGATCGTGCGACTGCGCTGCAGCGGGCTGCGCGTGACAGCCCGGGAACGTCGCGGGCGGTAGCGCCCGCCTGGTCCGCGCGTGGTCGTTGCGGCGACTACGGCCACGTGGCGTCGAAGCCGAGCACGCTGCGGCGCACCTCACCGGACGCTACGTTCACAAACAGGGTCGTCGCATCCCTCGTTTGCGCGTTCACCGGGTATCCGTCCGACGCATCGGTCTCACGGTTGGGCATGATGTGCACGGACAGGTATTGGTCGTGCGGCGAGAGTTCGAAGCCGACAATGGTTTCTGTAGCGGATGCCGGCAGGTGAACGGTGCGAACCTCAGCGTCCTGCACGAGCGACAGGTGCTAGCGCTCGGCGCCGGTCGCCGCGTCGAACCTGGTGACGCCCTGCACGTAACCACCATCTCCACCGGCGAGAAACCGCAGTCGTGCGGTGAACTCGGTGGTTCCTTCCACGATCTGCGGCACGATGGTGCGCTCGGTGTCCTGCGAGAGATCGAGCAGATATTGCGGAACGGGCGTCGGCCTAGAGCTGGACCAGTAGTCATTGGGGTCCTTAGGCTGGGCATCGACGGTGCGCACAAAAACGGCGAGCACCGCCAACGCCCCCGCGGTGAGGCCGAGGGGCCGTCGCCGCAGGAGAGGGAGCTGCCCGCCGATTGATTTACCGTCTAACCGGCATCTCGCACCCGGTCTCGGCCTAACCGCCGTGCGGCGGCTGGCTGGGTGCCGACGCTGCCGTCGCCGCGCCGGTCGCGGTCACAATGGCCTGACCGGTGGAGCCGCCGGCGGTCGTGACGCGGCGGCTGCGCGCGCGCCCTTGGCCGGGCAACTTCGGTTCGGGCAGAGAGTCGAGCACCGAATCGAGCAGCTCGTCGGTGGCCTGCTTGCTCGGACGCCGTGCGGTGCGCGTCGATTTTCTGACCGGAATGTCAAGAATATCGACGGATTCCGAATGCTCGGTCGCGGGCGCCTGGGCCGGCACATCCAGTGCTGGCTCAATCACCGGGGCAGCGGATGCCGCCGGTTCGGCCTGCTCCGTGCCGGCCTGCCCTTTGCTGGCCTTCTCCGTGCTGGCCTGCTCGTTGCTGGCCTGGCGGGCGCGGGCCTGTTCAGACCGCGACTGCTGGCCGCGACCACCCTGGCCGCGTGAACGCGACTGACGGCCACGCGAGCGCTCGGTGCCTGTTGATTCGGCTCGGTCGGTGGTGTTGTGTTCGGTGCCGGCCTGTTCAGAACCGGACTGCTCGGTGCCGGCCTGCTCAGAACCGGACTGCTCGGTGCCGGCCTGCTCAGAACCGGACTGCTCAGAACCGGCCTGCTCGGTACCGGCCTGCTCGGTGCCGGCCTGTTCAGTACTGGTCTGTTCAGGACTGGCCGGCTCGGTGGCGACGGGCGTGACCGTCGCGGCTTCAGCTTCCGCTGCAACGGCGGCCTGCGCGGGCACGATCGCGATGGAGCCGGTGCGGGTGATGGTGCGCGCGGCGATCAGGGCAAGGGCGTGCTTGGCATCTTCGGTAATGCCGTGGGTGCCCTGCCCACTCTTTGGCGCGTCCGACCCGGCGTTGCTGCCGGAGTACGCATCACGGTTGGCACCGTCACGTTGCGCCGGGTTGTGTGCGTTGTCGCGGTTATTGCTTGAACCGTTGTTGCCGCTGCCACCATTGGTGGCGGCGTTGCTGCCACTCTTGGCACGTGGACGGCGTTCCTGCGGCGGCTGGGCGCTCTGGCGGTGCTTGATGACCGGGTCGTGGTGCACGATGATGCCACGGCCAGCGCAGGCTTCGCAGTTTTCGCTGAACGATTCCAGCAGTCCGAGGCCCAGCTTCTTACGCGTCATCTGCACGAGTCCGAGCGAGGTGACTTCGGCCACCTGGTGCTTGGTGCGGTCCCGGCTGAGGCACTCGATCAGGCGGCGCGACACGAGGTCGCGGTTGCTCTCGAGCACCATGTCGATGAAGTCGACCACGATGATGCCGCCGATGTCACGCAGGCGCAGCTGGCGCACGATCTCTTCGGCCGCTTCAAGGTTGTTCTTGGTCACGGTCTCTTCGAGGTTGCCGCCGCTGCCGACGAACTTGCCCGTGTTGACGTCGACGACGGTCATGGCCTCGGTGCGGTCGATCACGAGGGATCCGCCGGACGGCAGCCAGACCTTGCGGTCGAGGGCCTTCTCGATCTGCTCCGAGATGCGGAACTCGTCGAAGGCATCGACTTCGCCCTCATAGGTTTCCACGCGCTCGAGCAGGTCGGGAGCGACCTGGCTGAGGTAGGTCTCAATTGTGGAGCGCACGTCGGGGCCGGAAACGACCATGCGCTGGAAGTCTTCATTGAAGACATCGCGCACGATTTTGACCAGCAGGTCGGGCTCGCTGTGCAGTTCGGCTGGCGCCTGTGCCGACTCGACCTGCTCGGCGATGCTGGCCCACTGCAGTCGCAGCCGGTCGACGTCGACGGTGAGCTGCTCATCGGTAGCTCCCTCGGCGGCGGTGCGCACGATGACGCCCACGTTGTCGGGCAGCACCTCCTTGAGAATCTTCTTCAAGCGGGCACGCTCAGTGTCGGGAAGCTTGCGGCTGATGCCGTTCATCGACCCGTTGGGCACATAGACGAGGTAGCGACCGGGCAGCGAGACCTGGCTGGTGAGGCGGGCGCCCTTGTGCCCGATCGGGTCTTTGGTCACCTGCACGAGCACCTTGTCGCCCGGTTTGAGCGCGAGCTCGATGCGGCGAGCCTGGTTGCTGCTGCCGGAGTTCTCGGCGGCGGCGTCCCAGTCGACTTCACCGGAGTACAGGACGGCATTGCGTCCGCGTCCAATGTCGACGAAGGCGGCTTCCATGCTGGGGAGCACGTTCTGCACGCGGCCGAGGTAGACGTTACCGATCAGCGAGGCATCCTGGTTCTTCGCGACGTAGTGCTCAACCAGCACGCCGTCCTCGAGCACACCGATCTGGATCTTGTTGTGCTTGGCACGAACGACCATGAGACGGTCGACGGACTCTCGGCGGGCGAGAAACTCGGCCTCCGTGATCACGGGGCGGCGACGCCCGGCGTCTCGACCGTCGCGACGTCGCTGCTTCTTTGCCTCGAGCCGGGTTGACCCCTTGATGCGCTGGGGTTCGGTGATGAGTTCCGGTTCGCGCGCGGCGCGCACCTTAACCACCGTGTTGGCGGGATCGTCGGTGCCCGAACGGTTCTCGTCGCCGGTGCGGCGACGAGCGCGGCGACGAACCGTCGTGGCCTCTTCTTCATCGTCGTCGTCGTCCAGTGGGTGCTGCGGCAGCGAGCGGATGCCCGTGCGCGCCGGCATCGGCAGAATCTCCGGTGCCTGGAACAGCAGGGAGAAGGACGGCCGCACCGGGGCAGCGGCCCGTTCCGTAGTCGAGTCGTCTGCGGGCGTCGAGTCGTTCATCTGCTGTGCTCCGGTGACGTTGTTGTACTCCGCGATTGTCACCCTGGCCGGCGCAGGCTCAGCTTCGGCGGCCGGCACAGCGGGCATCTCGATCACTGGGGCGACGGTCGGCGCAGAGACCTGCGTCCTCCTGGTTGATTTGCGAGTGCCGAACAGGCTCTTGCGTTTTTTGTTTTCGTTGTCTTCCACCATCACTGGTGCGCTCCTTGACCGCTGTGGATGACCGCGCCATCCACCGGTTACTCTCTCGTGCGAGGTCCTCACCTTCGTAAAAACCTCGCGAATGTTTTACTGCGGCAACCGGCTCTGACCCCTGTAAGTGCTCGGGGGCTGTGCTCTGGCTGCTAATACTTCGGGTCGTGGGACCCTTCTACTGGGCGACTGTTGCCCATTAAGCTTCTTTGGCGTCTGCTTGAGCGCGGCCCAACGACTACGACTGATTATCGCATGTAATCGCACAAAGCCACGCCGCACGAGTGGCATAATCGCAAGAGTGCCAGAGACAGAGCGTTCTTCGCGACCAACCGGCCTGGCCAGTTTCCTGATCGTCGCCGGGTTCATCGCGTTTGCAGCGGCATTCGCCCTGACGCTCGACAAGATCCACCTTTTGGAAGATCCGAACGCCCAACTGAGCTGTAGCTTCAGCGTTCTCATTGGCTGCGCGACCAATCTCGCCTCCCCGCAGGGTGCCGTTCTGGGCTTTCCGAATCCGCTGATCGGGCTCGCCGCCTGGAGCGTCGTCATCACGATCGGTGTGGCGATCCTGGCCGGGGCCAAATTTGCCCGCTGGTTCTGGGTCGGCCTGAACCTCGGCATGCTCGCGGCGATGGTCTTCGTGATCTGGTTGATCGGACAGAGCATTTTCGTGCTCGATGTGCTGTGCCCGTGGTGCATGGTGACCTGGGCGGTGACTATTCCGGCCTTTCTAGCCGTGACCCTGTACAACTTCACGGTGGGAAACCTGCCGGGCGGGGCATCCGTTCGCCGCGTCGCCGAAGCCGCCTATTCCTGGATATTCGTCATCACCATCGTCTGCTACATCGTGTTCTTCGTCGTCGCGCAGGTCAACATGGACGTGTTGAACCGCTTGTAGGCCAGCGAGTCGCGGCGCTGCCTAAACACGAATCGCCCCGCCTCATAGCTGAGACGGGGCAATCCAGATTCGGTCAGTCGAACCAGAGGGCGAGCTCGCGAGCGGCGGATTCGGGCGAATCTGAGCCGTGCACGATATTCTGCTGAACCTTGGCGCCCCAGTCGCGACCGAGGTCGCCGCGGATAGTGCCGGGCGCGGCGGTGGTGGGGTCTGTCGTGCCGGCCAGGGCACGGAAGCCCTCGATGACGCGGTTGCCAGCGATGCGGAACGCGACGATGGGGCCGCTTTCCATGAAATCCACGAGGGGTTCATAGAACGACTTACCCGCGTGCTCGGCGTAGTGCGCGGCGAGCAGCGAGCGGTCGGGTTCGACCAGCTTCACGTCGACGAGGGAGTATCCCTTGGCCTCGATGCGGCGCAGGATCTCGCCGGTCAGGTTGCGGGCAACGCCGTCGGGCTTGACCAAAACGAGGGTTTCTTCGACCTTGGTGTTCATTCAATCTCCTTGTGCTGATCTGGATGCGTGTGATCTATTCGTGAACCGGTGATCATGCAGTAGGTCCACATGGCGGCAAACAGGCCGCCAACGAAAAACATGGCCGGGGTGATGAACCCGGTAGCTATGATGATCGCCTGCAACAGCCAGCCAATCGGGTAGGACCAGCGAAAGCGCAGCAGTCCGATCAGGACGATCATGGCCAGGCAGAGCAGCACGCCGCCGATGATGACGGCGAGCGGCGAAACGGGGCCGGGTTCCGTCGCGACAGACACGAGGCCGAGGGTGACGACGGCGCCGAGGAAGACGACGATCGTCTCGAAGCCGAGCAGGATGGTGGCGAGGCTGCGCGTGACCGAGCGAGGACCGCTCATTTCTCCATCCACTCACCGGCGGCGGCGAGGGTGATCGCTTCACCGACGAGTACGATCGACCCGGTGACGAGCACGGCACGCTTGGGGGCCTCGGCGGCCCACTCGCGGGCGCTGTCGAGGGCGCCGGCCAGGTCGTCGAATCGGAAGGTGACCTCATCGCTGGTCCACTCGGCGATGTTGTCGGCGAGGTCGTCCATGCGCACGGCGCGCTCGGAGTGCGGCTCCGTGACGTAGAACCGGTCGACCTGGGGGGCGAGGGCTGCGATGATGCCCCGAGCGTCCTTGTCTGCAAGGATCCCGACAACCACGGCGATGTCATCGAAATCGAAGTAGTCCTCGAGGGCGGCGGCGAGGGCGCCGGCGCCGTGCGGGTTGTGCGCGGCGTCTACGAGCACGGTCGGTTCAATGCCGACGAGCTGCAAGCGACCGGGCGAGGTCGCCGTGCCGAGGCCTTCGGCGAGCAGGTCGCCGACCAGCGCCTGGCTGCCCGCGCCGAGGAACGACTCGACGGCGGCGATGGCAAGCGCCGCATTGTGGGCCTGGTGGGTGCCGTACAGCGGGAGGAACAGGTCCGTGTAGGTGCCGGCGAGACCGCGCACCGAGATGACCTGCCCGCCGACAGCGACGGTACTCGAAATAAGTTCGAAGCCCTCGTTCTCGCGGGAGAGCGTTGCCTCGCTCAGCTCGGCGGCACGGTCGAGTTCGGCCTGCACGTCGGCGCTCTGCGCTGCGGAGACAACGGAAGCTGCCGGCTTGATGATGCCGCTCTTGGTGCGGGCGATCTCGGCGACGGTCTTGCCGAGGCGCAGGGTGTGGTCGAGCGCGATCGGAGTGAACACCGCGACCTGTCCATCGGCAACGTTGGTGGAGTCCCACTCGCCGCCCATGCCGACCTCGACCACGGCCACATCCACCGGCGCGTCAGCGAAGCAGGCGTACGCGAGCACGGTGAGCGCCTCGAAGAAGGTCAGCGGCACTTCGCCGGCGGCGTCGAGTTCGGCGTCGACGAGCTGTAGGTAGGGCTGGATGTCGGCCCAGTTAGCGGCGAGGATCTGATCACTGATCGGTTCGCCGTCAATGACGATGCGCTCGTTCAGCCGCACCAGATGCGGGCTGGTGAGCAGGCCGGTGCGCAGCCCGTAGGCCCGAACAATGCTCTCGACCAAGCGACTCGTGCTGGTTTTGCCGTTGGTTCCGGCCACGTGAATGATCGGGTAAGAGGTCTGCGGGTCACCGAGAAAATCGAGGGCGCGCCGGGTAGGCGCGAGGCGCGGTTGCGGCTGGGCCTCCCCCACACGCTGCATGAGTTCGGCGAAGACGGCGTCTCCGGCCTCGCGGAAGGCATCGAGCGGGGCCGGCTGGTTCATCGGCTCCTCCTCGTCGCCGCGCCCGGTGATGTTCTTCCAGTCGGTACTGTCGTCGGCGGGTGTGTCGTCGGCAGGCGTGCCGCCGGTGGGGGTGTCGTTCTCAGACAAGGATGGCTCCGTTCACGCGTGCGACGGCCACGATGACGGCGCCCAGATTGACATAGTGGTCGGCTTCGAATCGTACGTAGTGTTCGACGGGAGCGCCGACCCGGGCTTCGAGCCACTCTGACGGCAACTGGTCGGCAATCTTCCCGGTCGACGGGCGATGGGTGGAAAAGCTCGTAGCGAGGGTTTCTGCGGCCACGTTGACCCCGAGGGCACGGTCGAAGGAATCGGCATCCGCTTCGCTCTCAAACACCAGGTCGAGACGGATGCGGTCGCTCACCGAAAAACCGGCCGACTTGCGGGTGTCTTGCACGGCTCGAATGAGGTCACGGGCGAAGCCCTCAGCCTCGAGTTCAGGCGTGGTGCTCGTCGCGAGGAGCGCGAAACCGCCGCCGGGCAGCAGAGCCAGCGCGGCCTCTCCGTCACCGGTTTCGCTGTTCGCCTCGAGGGTCAGTTCGAATTCGCTCGGCTCGAGGGCGATGCCGCCGGCAGTGACGACGCCGTCGATCTCGCTCCAGTCTCCGGCGCGGGCGGCTTTGATGACCTGCTGTACCTGCTTGCCGAGACGCGGTCCGGCGGCGCGGGCGTTCACGACCAGCTTGCTCGTGACACCGTAGGCGGCGGCGCTGTCGTCTTCGAGCTCGATCAGGGTGACCGTCTTCACGTTGAGTTCGTCGCGGAGGATGCCGACGAAGGGCGTCAGTGCCTCGGTGTTGTCGGTGACGACGGTGAGGTTGGTCAGCGGCAGGCGCACCCGCAGGCCGGCCTGCTTGCGAAGCGACAGCACGGTGGAACTGATCAGGCGCACCTGATCCATCGCGGTGACCAGAACGTCGTCGGCGGGAAACAGTGTGACATCAGGCCAGTCTTCAAGGTGCACGCTGCGGCCGCCGGTGAGGCCCTGCCAGATGCGCTCGGTCACGAGGGGCAACAGCGGGGCAGCGACGCGGCAGACCGTTTCGAGAACGGTGTAGAGGGTGTCGAAGGCTTGGTGGGCGGTGGCCCCTTCAGGGGCTCCGCCCCAGAACCGGTCGCGCGACCGCCGCACATACCAGTTGGTGAGTACGTCGGCGAAGTCACGCAGGCGCGCGGCGGCAACGGTGCTGTCGAGTGCTTCGAGGTCGTTCGTGACGCCGACGATCAGGTCGCGGGTCCTGGCGAGCAGGTAGCGGTCCAGCACGTCGGTGGAATCGGTGCGCCAGGTGGCTTCGTAGCCCGCGGACCTCCCGGCATCCGCACCGGAGGCGTTGGCATAGAGGGAGAAGAAATACCAGGTGCTCCACAGCGGCAGCATGAGCTGACGGGCCCCCTCGCGGATGCCTTCCTCGGTGACGACAAGGTTTCCGCCGCGCAGCACCGGCGAGCTCATCAGGAACCAGCGCATGGCGTCGGCGCCGTCGCGGTCGAAGACCTCATTGACGTCGGGGTAATTGCGCAGCGACTTGCTCATCTTCTGGCCGTCGTTGCCGAGCACGATGCCGTGGCTGACCACGTTTTTGAACGCTGGTCGGTCGAACAGTGCAGTAGAGAGCACGTGCAGCAGGTAGAACCAGCCGCGGGTCTGCCCGATGTACTCGACGATGAAGTCGGCCGGGTTGTGCGCTTCGAACCATTCCCGGTTCTCGAATGGATAGTGCACCTGGGCGAAGGGCATCGAGCCGGAGTCGAACCAGACGTCGAGCACGTCATCGATGCGGCGCATCGTGGACTGGCCGGTGGGGTCGTCAGGGTTCGGCCGGGTGAGTTCGTCGATATAGGGGCGATGCAGGTCGGTGGGGCGCACGCCGAAGTCCGCCTCGAGCTCGTCGAGCGAGCCGTAGACATCCGTTCGGGGGTAATCGGGGTTGTCACTCTTCCAGACCGGGATGGGCGAGCCCCAGTACCGATTGCGGCTGATCGACCAGTCGCGGGCGTTGCCGATCCACTTGCCGAACTGGCCGTCTTTGACGTTTTCGGGAACCCAGTTCACCTCCTGGTTGAGTTCGACCATGCGCGGGCGGAAGTCGGTGACGCGCACGAACCAGCTCGACACGGCCTTATAGATGAGCGGGTTGCGGCAACGCCAGCAGTGCGGGTAGGAGTGCTCGTAGCTGGCCTGGCGCAGCAGCCGGCCGTTGGCTTTGAGCAACGCGGTGAGGGGCTTGTTGGCGTCGCTCCAGAGCTGACCGGCCACTTCAGGTATGTCACTCAGAAACTTTCCGCCGTCGTCGAGCGAGAGGATGACGGGGATTCCTGCGGCCTCACCGATCTTCTGGTCCTCTTCGCCGTAGGCGGGCGCCTGGTGCACGATGCCGGTGCCGTCGCTCGTGGTGACATAGTCGGCGACGAGGATGCGCCACGCGTTCTGGGTGCCCCAGATCGATGCGTCGGCGTAGTAGTCGAACAGGCGGTCGTAGGAGACCCCCTCGAGTTCGCTGCCGAGCACGGTGCGCGATACGGCAGCGGATGCCTCCGCTGCATTCTCGTAGCCGAGGTCTTTCGCGTAGTTGCCGACCAGGTCGATCGCGATGAGGTATTCGGCGCCGAGTACTTCTACCGAACCTTGCAGGGCGGTGGCCGACGAATCGGTGCCCTCGCGCAGCAACTCAGCGTCGGGCGTGCCGTGCGGGCCGGCCGGCACCACGGCGTAGACAATTGCGGGGCCTACGGCGAGCGCGAAGTTCGTCGGCAGCGTCCACGGGGTCGTGGTCCAGGCCAGGGCCCGGACCGCTGTGAGGCCGAGCGCTTCGGCTTTGGCGCCGATCAGCGGAAAGGTGACCGTGACGGTCTGGTCCTGGCGCATCTTGTAGACATCGTCGTCCATGCGCAGTTCGTGATTGGAGAGCGGGGTCTGGTCGCGCCAGCAGTACGGCAGTACCCGGTAGCCCTCATAGGCGAGGCCCTTGGTGTGCAGCTGCTTGAACGCCCAGATCACCGACTCCATGAATGTGATGTCGAGGGTCTTGTAGTCGTTGTCGAAGTCGACCCAGCGGGCCTGGCGAGTGACGTACTCTTCCCAGTCCTTGGTGTACTCGAGCACCGACTCGCGAGCGACAGCGTTGAACGCGGCCAGGCCCATCTCTTCGATCTGGCTCTTGTCGGTGATGCCGAGCTTGCGTTCGGCCTCGAGCTCGGCGGGCAGGCCGTGGGTGTCCCAGCCAAAACGGCGGTGCACCTGCTTGCCGCGCATGGTCTGAAACCGCGGGAACAGGTCTTTGGCGTAGCCAGTG
This sequence comes from Cryobacterium sp. Hz9, assembly GCF_004402825.1. Lineage (NCBI taxonomy): Bacteria > Bacillati > Actinomycetota > Actinomycetes > Micrococcales > Microbacteriaceae > Cryobacterium > Cryobacterium sp. Hz9. The sequence continues at coordinate 58,533 of NZ_SOFC01000008.1, read as the reverse complement.
AGTAGGTGGCCGTAGTGCGGCAGGCCGTTGGCGAAGGGTGGTCCGTCGTAGAAGGTCCATTCCTCGGCGCCGTCACGCTGGTCGATCGACGCCTGAAACGTGTCGTCACTCTTCCAGAAGGCGAGCACGTCGGCTTCCAGCGCGGGAAAGTTCGGCGACGGAACGATGTTCGCGCCGGGCGTTGGCTCGCCGTTCAGAGGGGTGGTGCCATTCGGGGCGTTGCGGTTCTTGGGGTACAAATTACTTCTCCTACCGGGACGGGTCACAGGGGCCCTGCTCCACGAGGACGAACGATTCTGTAGAAATCGCCGCGGTACCACCTCGCTTGCCGCCCACAACTGCCGGGCGACCGCTTGTTCACAGGCTGTAACGGGCCCGACTCGTTCGGTTCTACTGAGATGTTCCCCCGGGGGGTGAGCATCCGTTCTTCCGAAGACTTCCCGGTGATAGCCGGGTCATTGTCATTCGCGTTTGACTCTACCGGAACGCAGGCGGCGTTAGTGTTAAAGGCCGGTTCATTCGCACGAGGAGCCGGTTCAACGTGGTATCAACTCGGCAGCGAATGCCGGGGAAAGAGTTTGTGAATGCCTGCTCGGCCCGCCTTCCTTAGCCCCGCCCCAACTGGCACGCCGGCGCGAACCGTTACCCGGCGCACGACTCGCGCGCTCGGTCCCCTCGCCGGCCTGATCATCCTCGGGCTGCTCGTAGCCGGCTGCACCTCGGGCGGCTCGAATAAATCGGTCGGCGAACCAACGAGTGGCGGCACGCTCACCTATGCCTCGGGCGACGCCGAACCGAGCTGCCTCGACCCGCACGTCGGCGGAAACTTTCCCCAGGCACTGGTCAGCGCCCAGTACCTGGAATCGCTCGTGTCCCGTGACCGTGACGGCCAAATAATCCCCTGGCTGGCCGAATCCTGGACCGCGAGCCCTGACGGCCTGACCTGGGAATTCACCCTGCGCGACGACGTGACCTTCACCGACGGTACGGTTTTCGACGCGAGCGCGGTGCAGGCCAACATCGCTCATCTGCAAGACCCGACAACACTGTCATCGACCGGATATCTCGCCCTCGGCAAGGTCACCGGCACCGAGGCGGTCTCCCCCACCGTCGTGCGCTTCACCCTCAGCGAACCCGACAGTGCCCTGCTGGAATCGCTGTCCCAGCCGTGGCTCGCCATCGAATCACCTGCGGCGCTCGAACGCAGCCAGGACGAGAATTGTGCTGCCCCGGTCGGCACCGGCCCGTTCATCGTTGAGAGCTGGGTGAAGCAGAACGCCATTACCCTGGTGCGCAACGATGACTACGTGTCCCCGCCGGAGGATGCCGGCCATTCCGGACCTGCCTACCTCGACACGGTCATCTGGCGGTTCATCCCCGACTCCGCCTCGCGGTACGCGGCCTTGCAGTCCGGCGAGGTCGACGTGATCGACAACGCCCAGCCCGACACGATCGTGCAGGCCGAGCAGAGCGATTCCATCGAGAATCTCGACTCACCGCGGCCCGGCTCGTCCAACCGCATCGAACTGAACTCGGGCAAGGCCCCTTTCGACGATGTGCGCGTTCGTGAGGCGTTCATCCGGTCGACCAATGCCGACGACTCCGTGTCGAGCCTGTTCCAGGGCACGGCGACCCGGTCGTACTCGGCACTGTCGAGCGTTGAGGCCACCGCGGTGTCGAACGCCGCCCTGTTCGACTACGACCCCGCCGCCGCCGAGAAACTCCTCGACGCCGCCGGCTGGACCGAAACGGATGCCGACGGGTACCGCGTCAAAGATGGCGTGCGGCTGTCGGTGGAGTTTCCGGTGAGCACGAACCAGTCCATTCCGGCCGAGCAGAGCGTGTTCGAGCAGATTCAGGCCACGGCGAAGGCCACCGGTTTCGAGGTCAACCTGAGCCCGATGGACCTGTCCAGCTGGTACGCCGCCCTCGGCAGCAACGACTACGACGCGGTAAGCGCGCCGTACACCAAGGTCGGTCCCGACGTGCTGCGCATTCTGTACCACTCCGACAGCATCGTGCCAGCACCGAGCGGCTACTTCGCCAATCTTGCCCAGGTCAACGACCCCGCGATCGATGAGCTGCTCACGGCGGCGGCACAGACCACGGATGCCACCCAGCGCACCTCGCTCTACGCCGACGCCCAAAACCGCATTCTGGAGGGGTTCTACATCCTGCCGCTGTACGACCAACAGAATCATTTTCTGCTGCGCAGCGACGTGGTGGGCCTTCGCACCCTGCCGACTGTTTCCGTGCCCACGCTCTATGACGCGTGGCTGAACCGATAGGGCCTCGCCGGGCCGCGCTTCGCACATTCGTGCGGGTGCTCGGCCGTGTGGCAGCCCGGTTGGCCGGCGCGGTCTTCGTGCTGTGGATGGTGGCTACCATCACCTTCCTCGCCGTGCGCCTCATTCCGGGTGACCCGGCGCAGGCGGTGCTCGGTGGCCCCGGATCGCAGGCTTCGCCCGAAGCCCTCGCGATGGTGAGCGCCGAGTACGGTTTCGACCAGCCGGTGATCGTGCAGTATTTCAACCAGCTCGGCCGCCTCGCGACCGGCGATCTCGGGCGGTCGTACGCCCTCAACATGGACGTCGGACCACTCGTGCTGAGCCAGCTCGGCGGGACCCTGCTGCTGGCCGTTCTTGCCCTCACCCTGGCCTGGCTGCTCGCTCTGGCTCTCGCCACCTGGTCGACCCGCGGCGGCACGATCGCCGCCCGGGTGGGGTCGAGCCTCGAAATCGTCGCGGCCGCGCTGCCGCATTTCTGGCTCGCCACCTCGTTGATCGTCGTGTTCAGCATCGGGCTCGGTGTGCTTCCGCCGATCAGTACCGGCGGCGTCGCCGGGATCGTACTGCCGGTGCTCACGCTGGCGATTCCCCTGGCCGGCTTTCTCGGCCAGATCATGCGTGAATCGCTGCTCGTCGCCCTGGAGAGTCCCTTCGTGCTCTCGGCCAGCGCCCGGGGCGAGAGCGAGCTGGGGGTGCTCTGGATCCACGCGTTGCGCCACGCCGCCCTCCCCGCGATCAGTCTCTCCGGGTGGGCGTTCGGCTCGCTGATCAGCGGCGCGGTCGTCGTTGAAACCATCTTTGCCCGCCCGGGACTTGGCCGCACCCTGCTCAACGCGGTCACCCTGCGCGATGTCCCGGTAGTGATCGGCGTCGTCATGACCGTCGCCGTCGTCTACATTCTGATGACCCTGTTGACGGATGCCGCCAGCCACCTGGTCGATCCCCGATTGCGTCTGACATGAGCGACCTCGAAGTGCAGGCCGGCCTCGCGGCCCAATCCCGCCAATCCGGTCCGTCGCGGCGTCTCGGCGCGGCCGAGGCAGCGGCCGGCGTTCTCGCCCTGTTCCTGTTGGTGTCGGCGGTCGTGCCGCACTTTCTGGCCCCGGGTGACCCCCTCGCCATCGACCCGCTGTCAGCGTTTCAACCGCCGAACCTCGCCCACGGCTTCGGCACCGACGAATCGGGACGGGACATTTACACCCGGGTGGTGCACGGCACGCAGTACTCCCTGGTGATCGGTGCTGCCGCCACCGCGATCGGCCTGTCCCTCGGCATTGTTCTGGGGACCCTGGCCGGAATGCTGGGCCGCGTCGTCGATTTCACCATGAACCGGTTTCTCGAGGTGCTGTTCGCATTTCCCGGGCTGCTGCTGGCGCTGCTCTTCATCGTTATTTTCGGCCCCGGCGTGGCAACGGCGACGATCGCCGTCGGACTGTCGACCGCCCCCGGGTACGCCCGCATCATTCGCGCCCAGCTGATCACCGTGCGGTCGGCAGCGTTTGTCGAGGCAGCGACCGTGCTCGGGCGCACCCGGTGGCAGATTCTGTTGCGTCACATTCTGCCCAACACCCTCGCGCCTCTGTTCGTGCTCGCTACCCTCGGCGTCGGCCAAGCCATCGTCTGGGCCGCAACGCTCAGCTACCTCGGGCTCGGCGCCGAGCCGCCGACCGCGGAGTGGGGCGCCATGCTCTCGGCCGGGCGCACATACATCACCTCGGCCTGGTGGATGAGCTTCTTTCCGGGCTTGTTCATCGTGCTGACCGCCGTGACCGCCACGGTGCTCGGCCGCAGCATCGATCGTCGAATGAGGCACGCATGAGTGAAGCACCGGCAGCGCTGACCGTGCGCAATCTACGGGTGGGGTTCGGCACGGCCGAGCCTCTGGTTCGCGGCGTGTCCTTCGACATCGCCCCGGGCGAGTGCCTGGCCATCGTGGGTGAATCCGGCTCGGGTAAGAGTGTGACCGCCCGCAGCGTACTCGGGCTCGCCGGGGCGCATGCCCGGGTCACCGCCGACCGTCTCGAGCTCGGCGGGCAGAGCGTGCTCGGCCTGACCGACCGCGCCTGGCGTGCACGGCGCGGCCGAGACGTGGGATTGGTCTTGCAGGACGCCCTGGTCTCGCTCGATCCGCTGAGGCCGATCGGCCGGGAGATTGCCGACTCGCTGCGCCTGCACACCACGCTCGGTGCCACAGCGCGTGCACGTCGCGTCCTCGAGCTGCTCGACGCCGTCGGGCTGCCAGATCCCGAGTTGCAGGTGCGCAAGCTCTCCGGGCAGCTCTCGGGCGGCGAACGCCAGCGGGCGCTCATTGCCGCAGCGATTGCGCTGAACCCACCCCTGCTCATCGCCGACGAACCGACGACGGCGCTCGACGTGACCGTGCAGGCGCAGATTCTGGCGCTGCTCGAGCGCATCACCCTGGGCGGCACCGCCGTACTGCTGATCAGTCACGACCTCGCCGTCGTGAGTCGCATCGCGCACCGGGTCGCGGTGATGCACGACGGCCGGCTCGTGGAAACCGGCCGCACCGCGCAAGTTTTGGGGTCGCCCCGACAGGAGCAGACCCGGCGAATGGTTGCGGCTATCCCCGCCGACAAGCCGCGCGGCACCCGGCTCAGCCTAGCCGAGCGGCGCGACACACCCAGCATCCCCGGCACCTCGGCCGTTACCCCCACAGGGATTCCTCATGACAGCACCGTCGTTCTCGAAGCGATCGAGCTGGCGAAGAGTTTTCGACGCCCGGACGGCAGCCGGCAGCTCGCCGTCGACAATGTCTCGTTCGCGCTGAACCGCGGCAGCACACTCGGAATCGTCGGCGAGTCCGGCTCCGGCAAAACCACGACCGCGCGCCTCCTGCTCGCTTTGCTGGCGCCCGAACAGGGCGAGGTACGGGTGTTCGGCCAGCCGTGGAGCGCGGCCAGCGAGAAGACCCGGCGCGGGCTGCGGGCATCCGTGGGGGCCATCTATCAGGATGCCCTGGGCTCGTTCGATCCGCGGTGGAGCGTCGCCGAGATCCTCACCGATGCCCTCGGCGTGCGGCATGAGCACCGCGCGCCGCAGACGACGGCGCGGCTGCGTTCCCTGCTCGACGAGGTCGGCCTCGCCGCCACCGTGCTACCCCGACGACCGCTGGAGCTCTCCGGCGGACAGCGGCAGCGGGTCGGCATTGCCCGGGCGTTGGCCGGCCGACCCGAGATTCTCATCTGCGACGAACCCGTCTCGTCCCTCGACGTGAGCGTGCAGGCCCAGGTGCTCGATCTGCTGGACGACGTGCAGCGGGAACGTGCCCTGAGCCTGGTCTTCATCTCACACGACCTCGGTGTCGTGCAGCACGTCAGTGATCACATCGCGGTCATGCGGGCGGGGCGCATCGTGGAGATCGGCCCGGCGGCACGCGTGTTTGCCGCTCCGCAGCATCCGTATTCTGCGCAGTTGCTCGCCGCCGTGCCCCGACTGTCGACCTGAACGATGCGCTTTCCAGGCTTTTGAGAAGCCCCCGTTCGGGGGAAAAGGCCCGATCGGGTAGATTAGACGGGCACGCTCAGGCACCTCACCATCGACACGGTGCCGAATATACCGAACCGGAGAGTTATGACCCACGCCGACCGCGTCCCCGAGAAGCCCGCCCTCGAAGGGCTCGAAGCTAAGTGGGAGACCCGCTGGGAGACCGACGGCACCTACCGTTTCGCTCGGGAGAACGCCACCCGCGAGACGATCTACTCGATCGACACTCCCCCGCCGACCGCGTCGGGCTCGCTGCACATCGGTCACGTGTTCTCGTACACCCACACCGACGTCGTCGCCCGTTTTCAGCGCATGCGCGGCAAGAACGTGTTCTACCCGATGGGCTGGGACGACAACGGACTGCCCACCGAGCGTCGCGTGCAGAACTACTACGGCGTGCGCTGCGACCCCTCGCTTCGCTACACCGAGAACTTCGTTCCACCGTTCGAGGGCGGCGACGGCAAGAGCGTCAAGGCCGCCGACCAACTTCCAATCAGCCGTCGCAACTTCATCGAACTGTGCGAAACCCTCACTAAAGAAGATGAGAAGCAGTTCGAAGCACTCTGGCGCACCCTCGGCCTGAGCGTCGATTGGACCCAGACCTACCGCACTATCGGCCGGGAGGCGCTGTTCACCTCGCAGCTCGCCTTTCTCGGCAACGTCGCACGCGGCGAGGCCTACCAGGCCATGGCCCCCACCCTGTGGGACGTCACGTTCCGCACCGCGGTGGCCCAGGCTGAGCTCGAAGACAAAGAGATGCCCGCCGCGTACCACCGGGTGTCATTCACTAAGCCCGACGGCGGCACGATCGAGATCGAGACGACCCGACCCGAGCTGCTGCCGGCCTGTGTGGCGCTCGTCGCGCATCCCGATGACGAACGGTACAAGCACCTGTTCGGCACCACGGTGACCACCCCGGTGTTCGGTGTCGATGTTCCCGTGCTCGCGCACCACCTCGCCCAGAAAGACAAGGGTTCAGGCATCGCCATGATCTGCACCTTCGGCGATGTGACCGACGTGGTCTGGTGGCGCGAACTCGACCTGCCCAACCGCGCCATCATGGGGTTCGACGGTCGCATCATCGCCGAGGTCCCCGAGGTGATCACCTCCGAAACCGGCCGCGCCGCCTACGCCCAGCTCGCCGGCAAGACCGTCTTCTCCGCCAAGCAGGCTGTCGTGGAGCTCCTTCGAGCTAGTGGCGACCTGATCGGTGATCCCAAGCCGATCGTGCACGCGGTCAAGTTTTTCGAAAAGGGCGACAAGCCGCTCGAAATCGTCTCCACCCGGCAGTGGTACATCCGCAACGGTGCCCGCGATGAGAAGCTGCGTGCGCGACTGCTCGAACATGGCACCGAGCTGGCCTGGCACCCCGAATTCATGAAGGTGCGCTACGACAACTGGGTCAACGGCCTCACCGGCGACTGGCTCGTCTCCCGCCAGCGTTTCTTCGGCGTGCCGCTGCCGGTCTGGTACCCGCTCGACGCCGACACCAATCCCGTCTTCGACCAGCCGATCGTCGCCACCCGCGACCTGTTACCGGTCGACCCCTCATCGGATGTCGCCCCCGGCTACACCGAAGACCAGCGCGGCCAGGCCGGCGGCTTCATCGGCGAAGTCGACGTCATGGACACCTGGGCCACCTCCTCGCTCACCCCGCAGCTGGCCGGTGGCTGGGAGCGCGACCCGGAGCTGTTCAACCTGGTCTTCCCCTACTCATTGCGCCCGCAGGGTCAGGACATCATTCGCACCTGGTTGTTCTCCACCCTGCTGCGCGCGGAACAGCAGCACGGAACGTCGCCGTGGCAGCACGCCGCACTCAGTGGCTTCATCGTAGATCCCGACCGTAAGAAGATGTCCAAGTCGAAGGGCAACGTGGTCACCCCGGCCGACATGCTCGAGCTGCACGGTTCCGACGCGGTGCGCTACTGGGCGGCATCCTCTCGCCTCGGCACCGACGCAGCCTTCGACCCCAAAAACCCGACGCAGATCAAGATCGGCCGACGTCTCGCCATCAAGATTCTCAACGCGAGCAAGTTCGTCTCCATGTCGCAGGGCAGCCGTACGGCCCCGATCACCGAACCGGTCGATCAAAGCATGCTGGCTGGCCTCGCCGCGGTCGTCGCCCAGGCTACAACCGCGTTCGAGAACTACGATCACGCGCGTGCACTGGAGACCACGGAGAGTTTCTTCTGGACCTTCTGTGACGACTACCTCGAGCTGGTCAAGGAACGCGCCTACGGCGAGCCCGGACCGGAACAGGCGTCGGCCGTGGCCGCGCTGCGCACCGCGCTGGCCACACTGCTCCGCCTGTTCGCACCGTTCGTTCCGTTCGCCACCGAAGAAGCGTGGTCCTGGTCGAACGACGGCTCGGTGCACACCGCGCCGTGGCCGGTCGCGGCCGACCTGCTCGGCAGCGACGACATCGCCACCGGCAATATCGCCCTGCTCGATCTGGCCAGCCGCGCACTGACCGGTATCCGTCGTGCCAAAACGGATGCGAAAGCGTCGCAAAAATCTGAGGTGGACTCCGCTGTGATCTGCGGTGCACCCGCCGAGATCGCACTACTTACCCTGGCCGCCTCCGATCTCAAAGCAGTCGGTCGCATTCAGGAACTGACTTTTGTCGAGGGCAGCGAACTCGCTGTTACCGATATCGTGTTTGCCACCGTGTTGGAAAGCTAGGAGACCAGATGTCAGTAACTGTGCGCCCGCTGGGCGATAAGGACTTTTTCGCTTGGCTGGGCCTGTTCGAGGGCTACAGTACATTCTACGAAAGCGAGTTGACCGATCAGAAAGCCCTGCAGGTGTGGAGCTGGATCATCGACACGAACAACGCCCTCTCCGGTGCCGTTGCGGTTAACGACGACGGTGACTTCGTCGGCTTCGCGCATTACCGATCCGTGCCGCGCACGCTCAGCGGCGACCTCGCCCTGTTCCTCGACGATCTCTACGTTGCCGAGGACTCTCGCGGTCAGGGTGTCGGCACCCTGTTGATGGAATTCAGCAAGGCCTACGCGCGTCAGCACAAGCTGTCCCTGATTCAGTTGTTGACCGGCGCTGACAACGCGACCGCGCAGGTGCTCTACGACCAGCTCGGTACCCGGACCGACTGGGTCACCTACGAAATCGACGTCTAGACCATGCAGTTGGGCACCCGATGGCCCCTCGGCGGCACTCTGCCGACTGGGCTGCCACACGTGGTCGAAATCGCCGTGCGGGCCGTCGAAGAGGATCTGACGGCCCTGGCCGTTGATACCAGTACCTGGCGGTGGACACTGACGTGGCTCGAAGCCAAGCCGGTGATCGAGCTCGACGATGGCACCGTCATCCGCTTCAACCCGGTGGATGACAGCGCGACCATCACGCAGCCATCGACCGCCGTCGATGACGACGATGAGGAATGGATCTAAGCCACTCGGTGGTGGTCGGGGTCTCTGTCTTTCGCTCAGGCGTGGGCGAGAACTTCGCCGTGCGGCATTCCGAACCAACCGTTCGGGTCACGCACCCACTCGCGCCAGGCCGCGGCCATCCGTTGGAGATCGGCCAGGTCGGCCACCCCGGATTCGATGGCGTGTGCCGCGAAGCTGGACTCGGTCACCCGCACCGCCCACGATTCGCCCCACCACTCACGCTCCGCATCGGAGGCGAAACACCAGATGGATGCGCTGCTGCGCACGTCGGTAAATCCCGCTCCTCGTGCCCACGCCTTGAGCGATCGGCCGGCATCGGGGTCTCCGCCGTTCCAGTAGTGCACCTCGCGGTAGACCCGTATCCAGTCGGCGAGGCCACCACTGCTCGGGGCGATAATGACTCCCCCGTAGTCAACGTCACGGGCGGCGAACACCCCACCGGGCCGCAGCACCCGTCGAATTTCCTCCATCGCTGCGATCGGCTTGGCCAGATGCTGCAGCACCTGGTGCGCGTGCACGAAATCGAAGGTCGCGTCCGCAAAGTCGAGCGCGTAGACGTCACCGACCTGAAAACTCACGTTGTGCACCCCGTCGTCGGCGGCCAGCCCGGCCGCACGATCGACGATATCCCTCGACGCGTCGATGCCGACGACCCGGCCCGGAGCAAGCCGGCGGGCCAGGTCGACGGTGATCGTGCCAGGGCCGCAGCCGACATCGAGTAACACGCCCCCGCCGCGCAGTTCCGGAATCAGGTAAGCGGCCGAGTTGGCGACCGTGCGCCAGGTATGCGAGCGCAGGACGCTTTCATGGTGCCCGTGCATGTATTCATCACGTGGGGCGGACTCTGAGCTTTCGTTCAGGTGTGTCATGGTGAGATCCTACGCGCAGCCAGCCGGGCCGGCCGGGCTGGCGGCTGTGGCTAGTGTGGAGGCATGGCATCCACCGCGAACAATCCTTTTTTCGCCCGCAGCACACTGCCCTACCAATTGCCGGCCTTCACCGAGATAACCGACGAGCACTACCGGCCGGCTTTTCTCCGGGGCATGACCGAACAGCTCGTCGAGGTCGGCGTCATCACCGGCACCACGGATGCCCCCACCTTCGCGAACACGCTCCTCGCCCTGGAGCGGAGCGGACGGACGCTCGCGCGGGTCGCCGAGGTCTTCTTCAATAAGAGCTCGTCCGATTCGAGCGATTTCACCGCTGGACTCGAGGAAGAACTCGCGCCGTTATTGGCTGCCCACGCCGATACGATCCGTCTCGACCCTGCGCTGTACTCGCGCATCGCCACCCTGCACGCCCAGCGCACGAGCCTCGATCTTGACGCCGAGTCGCTCTACTTGGTCGACCGCTACTTCACCGAGTTCACGCTCGCCGGGGCCGGGCTGAGCGACGATGAGAAGCAGACGCTGCGTGATCTCAACGCGCGTCTGTCGACCCTCACCACACGTTTCGACAAGAATTTGCTCGCCGACACCAATGAACTCGCACTCATCATCGACGACGTATCCGACCTCGACGGGCTCACTGACGGCGAGATCTCGGCCGCGGCCGAGGCCGCCAGGGAACGCCAGCTCGACGGCAAATACCTGATCAGTCTCGTGCTCCCCACCTCGCACCCATACCTCGCGAGCCTCACCAACCGGGGGGTGCGGGAACGGCTGCTCGCCGCGAGCCGAGCGCGCGGCATTCGCAGCGATGCGGCCGGAGCTGGCAACGATAACCGCCCGCTCGTGATCGAGATCACCCACCTGCGCGCCCAGCGCGCCCGGCTGCTGGGGTTCGATAGCCATGCCGCCTACGTGACAGCCGACGAAACCGCCAAGACTCCCGGCGCCGTCTGGGATATGCTCGGCCGCCTCGCGCCGGCCGCGGCCCGCAATGCGCGGGTGGAGCAGGCCGACCTGCAGGCCGTGATCGATGCGGAGGGCGCCGGGTTTGAGCTGGCCGCCTGGGACTGGGCGTTCTACACCGAGAAGGTGCGCCGGGCCAAGTATGACGTCGATACCGCGGCCATGCGCCCGTACTTTGAGCTCGAAAACGTGCTCGCCAACGGGGTGTTCTATGCCGCCAACCGGCTGTACGGGCTCACCTTCACCGCTCGGCCCGACCTGATCGGCTGGCACCCCGAAGCACGGGTCTTCGAGGTCGCCACCGAGGGCGGTTCCCCGGTCGGGCTGTATATCGGCGATTTCTACACCCGCGACTCCAAGCGCGGCGGGGCCTGGATGAACGCCTTGGTCTCCCAGTCCACGCTGCTCGGCACCGACACAACCGTGGTCTGCAACAACCTCAACGTGTCCAAACCGGCCGCCGGCCAGCCCACGCTGCTCACCTACGACCAGGTGACCACCCTGTTCCACGAGTTCGGCCATGCCCTGCACGGGCTGCTCGCCCGCGCGACCTTCCCCAAATTCTCCGGCACCAATGTCTACCGTGACTTCGTGGAATTTCCCAGCCAGGTCAACGAAATGTGGATGCTCTGGCCCGAGGTGCTCGCCAACTACGCCCGCCACTACGAGACGGGCGAGGCCATGCCGCAGCAGCTCGTCGACCGCATCCAGGCGTCGGCCGCCTTCAACGAGGGCTTCCTGACCAGCGAATACCTCGCGGCCGCTCTCCTCGACCAGGCCTGGCACCGCATCGACGCCGGCACGATTATCACCGACGTGGCGCGGTTCGAAGCGGATGTCCTCGCTTCGGTCGGCCTCGACAACACGTCCGTCCCCACCCGCTACTCGAGCACCTACTTCGCCCACACATTCTCGGGCGGGTACGACGCGGGCTACTACTCCTACATCTGGAGCGAAGTGCTCGACGCCGACGCCGTCGAATGGTTCAGGGACAATGGCGGCCTGACGCGCGCCAACGGCGAACGCTTTCGCAACCGCCTGCTCGGAGTCGGTGGCACCAAGGATCCGCTCGAGGCGTACCGCCACTGGCGCGGCCGCGACGCCGACCTGCAGCCGCTGCTCGACCGCCGAGGTCTCAACTAGGCGCAGCGCACTCGCGGCCAACCGAGATAGACCATCCGTCTACCCCGAAATTGAGGATGCGCGGCGGGCGTGCCGGCCGTAGGCTACATGGCCATGGACACCCAGACAGTTCTCGCTCAGGGCACGGGTCGGCGGCGGGTTTTCTGGGTTGCCGCCACCGCTTTCGCCGCCATGCTCGTGGTCGGGCTCGTCGCGCACTTCTTACGGGAGAACATCGACAGCACGGCCCCGACCTGGCGTGGTCTGAGTGGGCTGGCTGGTCTGCTCTACGCTGACGGTGAAGCAAATCTGTGGGCTTGGGCTTCTGGCCTGCTCCTGGCCGGCATCGGGGTATCCCTGGCCGCCGTCGGCTTCGCCGCTCGAAATGAGCGACACCGCAGTGCGCCCTATTTCGTACTCGCCGCCCTCGCCCTCACGCTGTCCGCCGACGAGATCGCGCAACTGCACGAAAAACTTGCCCGCTTTGATTTCGATACCGATTTCACTTTCGCCTGGCTCAGCGTCGGTGTGCCCGTAGCCATCGTGGTCGGCCTGATCGTCCTCTGGATCGCCCGAAGAATTGATCGACAGCTGCGTCGTCGTCTCATCGTCGCTGGGACCTTTTTTTTGCTCGGAGCGGTCGGCTTCGAGGCCATCGGCGGCATCGTGATCCGTGGACAACTCAACGACCTCGCGCGGACCAGTCTGCCCTACCATCTGCTGGTCGGTATCGAGGAGGGGCTCGAGGTGACCGGAGCGCTCCTCGCGCTGGCCGCTGCCCTGTCAGCGCTGACCGTTGAACGCACGACCGCTGGAATACTGGTGCGCACTCGATTCGGCCGAGAGGCCAACGATGCCTTGAAACGTACGACCGTATCCCCGTGAGCGCAGGCTTGAAACACACCCCGGTGCGCGTTTTCGGTTAGGCCGACTTCACCTGGCGAGTAGTGTGCAGCACCATCTCGGCGGGGGCGTTGTTCAGCACGGTGTCGCGCGTGATGATGACCCGCTCCACGTCGGTGCTGGAGGGCACCTCGAACATGACCGGGCCAAGCACCTCTTCGAGAATGGCGCGCAGCCCACGGGCGCCGGTCTTTCGGAGCACGGCGAGGTCCGCGATGGCTTCCAGAGCCGGCTGCTCGAATTCCAGCTCCACGCCGTCGAGCTCGAACATGCGCTGGTACTGCCGAACCAGTGCGTTCTTGGGAACGGTCAGGATCTGCATGAGCGCTACCTGGTCGAGCTGGGTGACCGTCGTCACGACGGGAAGTCGGCCAATGAACTCGGGAATCAGCCCGAACTTGTGCAGGTCTTCCGGCAGAACCTCACTGAACAGGTTGATGTCGTCGCCCTTGATGTGCAGCGGAGCCCCGAATCCGATGCCCTTTTTACCGGCGCGAGACGAGATGATATCTTCGAGCCCAGCGAAAGCGCCGGCCACGATGAACAACACGTTCGTAGTATCGATCTGAATGAATTCCTGGTGCGGATGCTTGCGGCCACCCTGCGGGGGCACCGACGCGATCGTGCCCTCGAGAATCTTCAGGAGCGCCTGCTGCACGCCTTCGCCCGACACATCGCGCGTGATCGACGGGTTCTCGGCCTTGCGGGCGATCTTGTCGATCTCATCGATGTAGATAATGCCGGTCTCGGCCCGCTTGACGTCGTAGTCTGCGGCCTGAATCAGCTTGAGCAGGATGTTCTCTACGTCTTCGCCGACGTAGCCCGCCTCGGTGAGCGCCGTCGCATCCGCTACCGCGAAGGGAACGTTGAGGCGTTTGGCCAACGTCTGGGCAAGGTAGGTCTTGCCGCAGCCAGTCGGTCCGATCAGCAGAATGTTCGACTTGGCGATCTCGACGTCGTCGTGGATTGCCTCGGCGGCGGTGAGCGTCGCCCGGGACCGCACGCGCTTGTAGTGGTTGTACACGGCCACGGCGAGGGCGCGCTTGGCGGGTTCCTGACCGATGACGTATTCCTCCAGGAAGCCGAAGATTTCTTTGGGCTTGGGAAGGTCGAATTCGCCAGAGCTGGCTTCAGAGCCAGCTTCAGCCAGGCGCTCTTCGATGATCTCGTTGCACAACTCGACGCATTCATCGCAGATGTACACGCCGGGGCCGGCGATGAGTTGTTGCACCTGCTTCTGGCTCTTTCCGCAGAAGGAACACTTGAGCAGGTCGGCACTTTCACCGATTCGGGCCATGTCAGCCTCCTCCATTGGTCTCGCTGCACTCGAGCCTAGCCTGTGCATCCGACAGTTACGTGCAGCACGCCACAAACCGAAACGGCGCGCCGCCCGAAGGCAACACGCCGTTCTTGCCGTTTCAGGCCACAGGCTATTTGACGAGCATCGGGAGGTTCTTGCGGCTGGTCAAGACCTGGTCGATGAGACCATATTCGAGGGCCTCTGCCGCGCTCATGATCTTGTCGCGGTCGATGTCCTTGTTGACCTGCTCAACGCTTCGGTTGGAGTGGTGGGCGAGGGTCTCTTCGAGCCAGACCCGCATGCGCAGAATCTCCGCCGCCTGGATCTCGATATCCGAGGCCTGGCCGCCGCCCTGGCCGCCGACCGAGGGCTGGTGAATCAGGATGCGGGCGTTCGGCAGGGCGAGACGCTTGCCCGCGGTGCCGCCAGCGAGCAACACGGCCGCAGCGGACGCTGCCTGGCCGAGGCATACGGTCATCACGTGCGGGCGAATGTACTGCATGGTGTCGTAGATCGCCGTCATGGCGGTGAAAGATCCACCGGGTGAGTTGATGTACATCGTGATGTCGCGGTCCGGGTCCTGGCTCTCGAGTACGAGGAGCTGGGCCATCACGTCGTCGGCGGACGCGTCGTCCACCTGCACGCCGAGAAAGATGATGCGGTCTTCGAACAGCTTGGCGTACGGGTCCTGGCGCTTATACCCGTAGGCGGTGCGTTCTTCGAAGGTAGGCAGGATGTACCGGGATTCGGGCGCGCCAGAATGAGTCGAGTTCGTGGTCGAGCCGCCCATCGAGCTGTAGGCCGTTCCACCGAATGTGGGGATAGTCATGATTTCTTCCTGTTCAGTTTCGGTGGACTACTTGGTGGCGTCGGGGTCGGTGCCGCCGCCGCCGATGACGTCCGAAGCGGAGGCGCGGAGGTGGTCGACGAAGCCGTACTCGAGGGCTTCCTGAGCACTGAACCAGTTGTCGCGGTCACCGTCGGCGTTGATCTGCTCGGCAGTCTTACCGGTCTGCGCTGCCGTGATCTCCGACAGTCGCTGCTTCATGTCGAGGATGAGGCGGGCCTGGGTCTGGATGTCGGCGGCGGTGCCACCGAAGCCGCCGGACGGCTGGTGCAACAGCACCCGGGCGTTCGGGGTGATGTAGCGCTTGCCCTTGGTGCCCGAGGTGAGCAGGAACTGACCCATCGAGGCCGCCATACCGATTCCGACGGTGACGATGTCGTTCGGTACGAACTGCATGGTGTCGTAGATCGCCATTCCAGCAGTGATCGAACCGCCGGGAGAGTTGATGTAGAGGTAGATGTCGCGCTTCGAGTCTTCGGCTGCCAGCAACAGGATCTTGGCGCAGATCTCGTTGGCATTTTCGTCACGGACCTCTGAGCCGAGCCAGATGATGCGGTCCTTCAGCAGTCGGTCAAATACACCGTTAGTGGGTGTCGGGTCGGCCATGTCGTGCTCCGTTTCAGTTGTCGCTTCTCAATGAATCTATCGGAGCCGGCGAGCCAAAACGGCTCTGTTCGCCCTCGGCAGATTACGAGCCGTCGGACACAGTTCCTTGCAGCATGCAAAAGGCCGGCTGGAAGGAATCCAGTCGGCCCGTGCACGCCGTTAGACGGTGCTGTGCTCGCGCCTACTTTGTGGCAGCGGCTTTCTTCTTCTTGGGCTTCTCTTCGACCGCGGCGTCAGCGTCGGCGGGCGAAGCCTCGTCGGCGTCGCTGACTGCGGCATCTTCGAGAGCAGCGTCGTCGTCGTCGGCGTCAACCGGACCGGTGAATTCGCTCAGGTCGACGGGCTTGCCGTTGGAGTCAACGACCTCGGCCTTGCCCAGGGCAATCGCGAGAGCCTTATTGCGGGCAACCTCGGCGACCATCGACGGAATCTGACCGTTGGTGTTGAGCGTCTGCACGAACTCGCTCGGGTCCATGCCGTACTGGCTGGCGCCCTGGATCAGGTACTGGGTGAGCTCGTCCTGGCTGACCTTGACCTGCTCAGCTTCGGCGATCGTGTCGAGCAGGATCTGTTGACGGAACGTCTTCTCGCTGGCTTCGGTGACCTCGGCGCGGTGCGTGTCGTCTTCGAGGCGGCTTTCACCTTCGAGGTGGCGGTTCACCTCGTCGAGGATGATCGCGGCGGGAATCGGAACCTCAACCGAACCGAGAAGCGTCTCGATGAGACGCTCGCGGGCCTGACTGCCCTGGCCGAAGGCCTTGGACTTCTCGACCTGAACCTTGAGGCTCTCGGTCAGCTCGTCAATCGTGTCGAACTCACTCGAGATCTGCGCGAAGTCGTCGTTGGCCTCGGGAAGCTCGCGCTCCTTGACGGCGATGACCGTGATCGTGATCTCGGCCGTCTCACCCTCGTGGTCTCCACCCATGAGGTCGGAGTTGAAGGTGGTGGTCTCGCCGGCGCTGAGCGAATCGAGCGCCTCGTCGATGCCCTCGATGAGGTCGCCGGAACCGATCTCGTAGGAGATACCGCTCGCAGTGTCGACCTCTTCGCCGTCGATCGCAGCGTTCAGGTCGATCTGCGCGAAGTCGCCGGTCTTGGCAGGCCGGTCGACGGTGATCAGCGTGCCGAAGCGGCTGCGCAGCTTGTCGAGTTCTTCGGCAACTTCCTCGTCGGAAACGGCGACGGCGTCGACGGTGAGCTTGAGGCCGTCGTAGCTGGGCAGGTCGATTTCGGGGCGCACATCGACCTCGATGGCGAGGAGCAGGTCACCGGAGAAGTCCGTGTTGCTCGGCCATTCGACGATGTCAGCCTCGGGACGACCCAGCGGGCGCAGCTTGTTCTCTTCGACGGCCGCGCGGTAGAAACCGTCGAGACCTTCATTGACGGCGTGCTCCAGAACGGCAGCCTTGCCGACGCGCTGGTCGATGATCGCGGGCGGAATCTTTCCCTTACGAAAACCGGGGATGTTGATGTCTTCGGCAATGTGGCCGTAGGCATGGGTGATGGCTGGCTTCAGCTCGTCGGGGCTCACCGTGATGGTGAGCTTGGCGCGCGTGGGGCTCAGTTTTTCGACCGTGGACTTCACTCGGGACTCTCCTGTGTATTGAAACGGTGTGCTGCGGGTAATGTCGGGGCGACAGGAATTGAACCTGCGACTTCTCGCCCCCAAAACGAGCGCTCTACCAAGCTGAGCTACGCCCCGGATCTACTTCGACCCGTTGGTACTACTTTGTTGGGGAACCAATCTGTTGGCGCAGGCGAAAGCTCACGACAGGCGGATTGACCTCGGCCAGTCTAATGCACGCCTGTCGAGCGGATACGCGCGGACTGGCAATCCGCACCCGGTTTCCTGTACTACGCTGTTCGAGTGCTCAAGTATTGGGCCTGGGGACGTAGCTCAATGGTAGAGCCTGAGTTTTCCAAACTTATGACGCGGGTTCGATTCCCGTCGTCCCCTCCACAGTGCGGTAACCGCACCAGAGCCGCCAGCGTGACGCTGGCGGCTTTCGTCCATTAAGGGGATGCTCGCAGCTAGTGACCGTGGGCCGCCCCGAGCACACGCGGTCCGCTGCCGACGGCCCGGTTCGACTGCGGCCCCTTGGCGTTGTGCGCGCTCGGAGGGATGCCGGCCCGTTCTCCGGGCTTCACCACGACGAATTGACCCATCATCCCGGCATTCTCATGCGACAGCATGTGGCAGTGGAACATGTACGGAAAGTCAGGGTCCGTATATTCCGGGAACTGCATGATGAGTTCGTAGCGCACCCCGGGCTCGAGGTAGATCGTGTCCTTCCACCCCAGGAGTTCAACCGGCGGAGGCTCGGTGCCCACGCGCAGCACCTGAAACTGCACGGCGTGCACGTGAAAGTTGTGCGGTAACGGCATGGCGTTGTCGACGGTCCAGACCTCGGTGGCGCCGGCGTCGATGGTCTCGTCGATGCGAGTCATGTCCATCAGGCGATTGTTGATCGTGTAGCCGTTGAGGGTGAAGAAGCGCTCGGCCGTGGCATCCTCTCGCTGCAAGGGTTCGATGGTCGCGAGGTTCTCGGAGGTGTCACCGATGCTGCTGAGTGTGTCGGCCGCGCGAAGTTCCATCACGTCGAGCGTGTCATCGCCGGCGTTGCGGGTCGCGGCTTTGGCCGAGGTGCCCAGATCGGGCGGGCTCGACTGCAGGTTCACGGTCTCGCCCGGCGTCAGTCGCACGAGAACTTCGGCCCGCTCCCCCGGTGACAAGCGGATGCCCGCCATCGGTGCCGCCGCAGTGAGCAGTCCCCCGTCCGTTCCGATCAGGTCAAAGGACCGGCCGTCGCTGAACCCGAAGTCATAGACGCGCGCCGACGACCCGTTCACCAGGCGCAGGCGCACGACCTCGGTCGTCACGTCAAGGAACGGTGCGAGTGTGCCGTTGACGAGCAGCTCATCGCCGATCGGACCGATGTAGCCGCGCACGTCGGTGGCGAACTGACCTTTCGCATCAAAACGCCGGTCCTGCACCACCACGGGAATGTCGTCGACGCCGTAGCTGCGCGGTAGGTTGAGTGCCGCCTCTTCGTCGTCCTGCACCAAAAACAAGCCGGCCAGGCCCATCTCCACCTGATGCTCGGTTTTGCCGTCGGGGTGCGGGTGGTACCAGAGCGTCGCGGCGGGCTGGTCGATCGTGAAGTTCGGGCTCCACTGGACTCCCGGTTCGACCATCTGGTGCGGGCCGCCGTCCATTTCGGCGGGCAGGCTCATACCGTGCCAGTGCACGGTCGTTGCCTCGTCGAGGTCGTTATTCACGTTGATCCGCACGTCTTCGCCGCGCTCGGCGACGAGGGTCGGGCCGAGGTAGCTACCGTTGTAGCCCCAGGTGTCGGTGCTGACGCCCGGCACGAACTCGGTCGTACCCGCCTGGGCGGTGAGGTCAAAGACGCGCTCACCCGCGGCATTCATGGTCGACCTGGCCAGGGGCGGGATCGCGAGTGGATTCACGAAGTCGACGGTGCCGACGGTGTCAATCACGCCGGCGCCAGTGTCGCTCGAGCACGCGGCCAGGTTCACGACCAGCACGACCGCGCCGACGACGGCACCACTGACCAGGGTTGCAACTCGACGGCGGGGGCCGGTAAATCGACGGTGGAGCATGGTTCTATTTTCGCAGCCTGCCCGACGCTCTGACACCTCCGCGCTAGCGAGCAGGAGCGGTCACGCCTGGCATCGCGGGCACCAGTACAGTTTGCGGGCCGCCATTTCTTCGAGCACGATATGCGTACCGCAGACGCGGCATGGCAGGCCTTCGCGTTTGTATACCCAGTGCCGATCGGCCCGATGCTTCATGGCACGTCGGTATCCCGCGCCCTCGAGCTTGTCCATGGTCATCATCTGGCCGGTTGCCACCCCTATGTTTAAAAGGTGTGCCCAGTCCTGCCAGAGGGCGCGCACGGTGTCGTCACCGAGCGACTTGCCCGGGGTGTGCGGGTTGAGACCGGCACGAAAGAGCATCTCGGCGCGGTACACGTTGCCGATGCCGCTGACCACGCTCTGGTCCATCAGCAGTCGGCCGATCGGCGTCGGCTTCTTGCGCACGACGGTCACGAAGCGTTCCTCGGCCTCGGGGGTGTTGTCCAGTTCCGGGTCGGGTCCGAGCCTGGCGAGGACGGCGGCGACCTGGGCCGGGTCGAGCACCTCACACGCGGTCGGTCCGCGCAGGTCGGCGCACACCGTGTCGGTCAGCAGCCGCACCCGCACCTGGCCGACCGGCTCGGGGGGAAACGTGTCGGTGAAGTCGATCTCCTTCTCCTGCTCCGACATGCGCACCCGGGTGCTGCGCGGCGCCCCGATGCTGAAGATCGAATTTTCACCGTCCACGTCAAAGGTCGCAGCTGTGGTCCCCGCCGCGACCTTGGTACCGTGCTGGTTGGTCTGGCCCATCCGGCCGTTGGCCGAGGCCATCGTGGCATCCATGAGAATCTCACCGTTGAAATCCCAGGCACCGTACAGTCCCAAATGGATGCGCAGCCACAGTCCATGGTCGAACTCCAGAAACATCTGCTTACCGACGGCGCGGGCATCCGTTATCGTATGGCCGTCAAGCTGCTCGGCACCGGCCGCAAAGCGGCCCTGTGGTGACGACACGGTGACCCGGTGACCGACGAAATTGCGCTGAAATTGTCGGGTGATGCGGTGAACGGAGTGCCCCTCGGGCACCTCAGCGCACGACGCCTTCGACGTTCACGCCTTTTCCCGCGATCGTTCCCGTTTGCTCGTATTCACCGAGCTGACGGATCCGACGCTCGTGACGCTCCTCGTCACTGAACGGCTCGGCAATGAAGGCGTCGATGAAGCCGGTGGCCTCCGCGATCGTGTGTTCGCGGGCGCCGATCGAGATGACGTTGGCGTCGTTGTGTTCGCGCGCTAGCCGGGCGGTGCTCAGGTTCCAGACCAGGGCTGCACGCACACCGGACACCTTGTTCGCGGCCATCTGCTCGCCGTTACCCGAGCCGCCGAACACGACTCCGAGCGCCTCGATTCCGCGTTCACGGTCGTCGACGGTGGCCTGCGCGGCATTGATGCAGAACGCGGGGTAGTCATCGAGGGCGTCGTAGCCCGTGGGCCCATGGTCGATGACCTCGTGGCCGGCGGCACGCAGGTGCGTGCTCAAGTGGTGGCTGAGGTCGAGACCTGCATGGTCCGTGGCGATGTGGATGCGCATGTGATCAGTCTATTTAGAACTGGCCGCCCGGGTGAAAATCGGTTCGCGGGTGCGGCTGCGTTTGAGCTCGAAGAATCCGTCGTAACTGGCCAGCGCCACGACGCCGTCCCACAGGGCCAGTGCAGCATCACCCATGGGTGCCGGGGAGATGACGGGGCCGAAGAAGGCGACACCATTGACCGCGATCACCGGGGTGCCCACGTCCTGGCCGACCCGATTGATGCCGTCGAAGTGACTCGCCCGCATCTGGCGGTCATACTCACTGCTGTCGGCGTGAGCCGCGAAGGCGGCTGGCAGGCCGACCTCGGCGAGCGCGGCCGGGATGACCTCAGCGGGGTTCGTGTTGCCGCCCGGGTGAATCCGTTCGCCGAGCGCGTCGTAGAGCGCCTTGACCATCGTCTGGCCGTGCAGTTCAGCAGCAGCGGCCACAAGGCGGGTGTACTTGAGCGCCCGCGGAAAGAACGCCGCATAGTCCTCGCTCACCTCCTGGTCTTCGTTGAGCACGGCGAGGCTCATCACGTGCCAGGTCACGTCGAATTCACGCAGGCGGGCGACTTCGTCGACCCAGCGCGAAGTCATCCAGGCCCAGGGGCACGAGGGGTCAAACCAGAAATCCACTGAAACGGTCATCTGACCAGCCTAGGCGGGTTCATTGCGGCTCGGTCATCGCCGTCGCTTAGACCTGCCATTAGGGCTTTGCCCCCCATTCGGGTATCGTAGGGGGGTTGAAAAAATCTGCACCAAGCAGTATAGCTACACGTCGCAAGCACAATATCTCCCCGGGAGAAATAACATGCCCATTGACCGAAGCACGTCCAACACGAATTCCGGCCGGACCAGCTCCGGTTTTGTCCGGCCCAAGAAGGGTCTCCGACGCCGCCGCATCGCAGTGTCCGACGTTAACGTCGTTGACAAACCAATTATGAAACGTGCCCTCGGCGGCACCATCGTGGGCAACACGATGGAATGGTATGACGTCGGTATCTTCGGTTACCTCATCACCACCATGGGGCCGGTTTTCCTGCCCGAGGCCGACGCTTCCGTTCAGACCCTGTTTCTGCTCGGCACCTTCGCCGCCACATTCTTTGCCCGCCCGCTCGGCGGCGTCTTCTTCGGCTGGCTCGGTGACCGAATCGGCCGCCAGAAGGTGCTCGCCACCACGCTGATTCTGATGGCCGCCTCGACGTTTGCCGTCGGCCTGCTCCCCGGTTACGCGCAGATCGGTGTCTGGGCAGCGGTTCTGCTGGTGTTCGTCAAGCTCGTACAGGGCTTCTCGACCGGTGGCGAGTACGCCGGTGCGACGACCTTCGTCAGTGAGCACGCGCCCGACAAGCAGCGCGGCTACTTCGCGAGCTTCCTCGACATGGGCAGCTACCTCGGGTTCGCCATCGGCGCTGCCCTCGTCTCCGTGCTGCAGCTCACGCTCGGTCAGGATGTGATGGAGGCCTGGGGCTGGCGCCTTCCGTTCCTCATCGCCGGACCGCTCGGCCTGATCGCGATCTACTTCCGCATGAAAATCGACGAGTCCCCGGCATTCCAAGCCACACTCGATGCGCAGGAAGAAGCCCAGAAGAACCCCGTCGGTGCCACGGCCGCCACCCCGAAGGGCCCGATTGCCATCTTCAAGGCGTACTGGCGCAACATTATTATCGCGATGGTGCTCGTCGCCGCTGCGAACACGGTCGGTTACGCCCTCACCTCGTATATGCCCACCTATCTCACCGAGAATAAGGGCTACGACGAACTGCACGGCACGGCACTGACCATTCCGATTCTCGTAATCATGGCGTTGTGTATCCCGCTCACCGGACGTTTGTCCGACCGGGTTGGCCGCCGGCCGGTGCTGTGGATCGGCGCGGTCAGCACAATTGTGCTGGCCTATCCGGCCTTTCTGCTCATCGGACTCGGGTCAGTCTGGTCGACCCTGCTCGGTCTCGCGATGATCGCTTTCCCGGTCACGTTCTATGTATCGACCATTGCCTCGGCGCTACCAGCACTGTTCCCCACAGCCAGCCGTTACGGTGCCATGGGAATTTCGTATAACTTTGCGGTCGCTATCTTCGGTGGCACCACACCGTTCATCATCGCGGCACTCATCGTGAGCACCGGCAACGACATGATGCCGGCGTTCTACCTGATCGGCACCTCGCTGGTCGGTGCGATCGCTATCTACTTCCTCAGGGAATCGGCGAATCGCCCGCTGCCGGGCTCAATGCCCAGTGTGAACACCGAGCACGAAGCGCACGAGCTGGTCAAGACGCAGGACGACAACCCTCTGCTCGACACCGACGAAATGCCCTTTGACCATACCTACGAGCCCCCGACCAACGCCATTCCCATGCAGGAGCCGGCGAGGCTCTAGGGGCCTCCCTGCACCCGCGAACGACAATCGGCACAGTCGGGCCTGACCCTTTCAGGTCCGGCTGATGCCGTGCATCGTCGTTACGCTGGAGTGGTCACGATCGTTCCCGCACCGCGTGCGTTCATGCCAGGCAGCGCCGCGCGGCTCGGCATCGTCGGCGCGACGATCCACGCACCTCGGGCAGTCAGTCAGGTGCCTGGCACGTTTCCGATCCAGCTGAGCGGAACTCCTCCGGTCGGCAAGGTTTTGCCATCGCCGTCGAAGGCTGGATTGGCTTTCCCAAACGCTGTTGCTGGTGCGTGGTCACGCACTGACTGCCTCCGCACTCGTATGCCCCCGACAACCGACACGATGCTCGCCAGGAGAAAAATGGCTCCGACGGCCAGGAGCGCAAGCGACCCACCAGACACCGCGGTTAGTGCCAGGAACATTCCGAAGGGAATCGTCAACCAGGCTCCGACGAATAATAGTGATCCGAGAACAACGAGGAGGTTCCCGCGTCGAAGGACCCGGATGCGGCGATCGTCCGCCAAAGCGAGCTCCCTGGCAACTGGTGAATGTTCCACGTCGTGTCCCCTTACGTTGATCGCAGAAGAATGAAATCTCCGGTTCAGCTGACCGATATCAAACCGGCGTGCCACGTCTAAGTCAACCTTGCATCGAGGTACGTATCGGTTCATCGAACGGCCAGCGTGACAGACCAACCGTCGAACGACGGCCTTCTCCCCTCGACCAGAGTCGAACCGCCCCACAATCCAGCGAAATCCGTTCCGTCTTTGAAGACGAGCCAGGCGGCCGAAACGACCCGACCCGAAACTTCTGCCACGAGAACAACGACATTGCCTGACGCGGCCACTATCCGGCTGTGAAGATCATGGGCGAGCCAACCGAAATGCTCGCCCTAGACCTCAGACTGCCGGCGCGCGTGATCCACCGTTTATCGTGGAGCTATGCCCACGAACGATGAGTACTCCGTTGACACCGACCTCGGCCGCATCGATCTGCGGCAGGTTCACCACTGGCTTTCGACGGATGCGTTCTGGGCACTCGGCCGGTCCGTGGAGACCGTTCAACGCGCAGCTGGCGGCTCGCTGAACTTTGGCGTCTACGATAGCGCTGGCGGTTTGTGCGGCTACGCCCGGGTTGTTACCGACCATGCCACGTTTGCGTGGTTGTGTGACGTGTACATCGACCGCCCGTCCCGAGGCCGAAGTCTCGGTCTCTTCCTCGCGCAAGCGGTCGTCGACACTCTCTCGCCCATGCACCTCAAGCGAGTGCTCCTCTCGACACTGGACGCGCACGGCCTCTACGAGCAGGTGGGATTCACGCCGTTTCCAGACCCGCAGAAGCTGATGATCTTGAGCGGCGCCCGCTAGCGCGCGCTCCGCGGCATTTCCGCGGGCCAGGCGTCGTACAGGCGTCGTACAGGCGTCGTACAGGCGTCGTACAGTCGTGGTGACCTCGAATACGGTGGGGCCGGCTCGTTCGTGTCTCGCGCACGAGCGCAGGTGTTCCCCTGAAACGGATGCTCCCAGTCGGTCCGCGTAGAATCCTCTAATGACCTCTGCGCCCACTATCGCCGCCCAGTCGGCAGCACCGGCCACCGAGCTCGCCGGAATCGACCCGCACGAGCTCGCCGTCACCCTCCGCGTACTAGCTTCCCTGGCCGACATCGACCCGGATAGCCCCGACTTCGTCACGGTGCGTCAGGCCACCGCGAAAATGTTCAAGTCGGTCAAGATGGTGCGACGCATCGAGAAGCGCGCGGTGATCGCCGACGCCGATCGCAGCGTCATCGCTGCCACCGCCACCGGCGCGCCCACCCGCATCGACGATGAGACGCGCGGCGCTCAGCTCTCCCTGGGTACCAGCGCAGCGACCGCCGGTGAGCTACTCGTTCCGCGCGCCTGCTATATCTGCAAGCAGAAGTACACCGTGGTCGACGCGTTCTACCACCAGCTCTGCCCGAACTGCGCCCTCTCCAGTCACGGCAAGCGTGACGCTCGTACCGACCTCACCGGCAAACGCGCACTGCTCACCGGCGGCCGTGCCAAAATCGGCATGTACATCGCCCTGCGGCTGCTTCGCGACGGTGCCCACACCACCGTCACCACGCGATTTCCGCGCGATGCCGTTCGCCGCTTCGCCGCGATGGACGACTCGAAGGATTGGCTGCACCGCCTGCGCATCGTCGGCATCGATTTGCGTGACCCGGCCCAGGTGATCGCGCTCGCCGATTCCGTCGCCGCCCAGGGCCCACTCGACATTCTGATCAACAACGCAGCGCAGACCGTGCGTCGTTCTCGCGGCTCCTACTCCCCCCTGGTCGAGGCCGAAGATTCTCCGCTGCCCGACGGTCCGTTGCCCGAGATCGTGTCGTTTGGGCACACGAACGATGCGCATCCGCTCGCTCTCGCCGCATCGGTCTCGACGCACCCGCTACTCGCGGCGGCGTCCGGTGCCGGCGCCCTGACAGCGGATGACCTCACTCGGCTGGCCCTTGCCGCCGGGTCGAGTTCACTCGAACGCCTCGCCGCCGGCACCGCCATCGACGCCGGCGGGCTTGTTCCCGACCTGCACGACGTGAACAGCTGGACCGCCAACGTCGAAGACGTAGATCCGCTGGAAATGCTCGAAGTGCAGCTGTGCAACACGACGGCACCATTTTTGCTCGTGAGCCGCCTGCGGGCTTCGCTGAGCGCATCCACTGCCCGACGCACCTACATTGTGAATGTGTCGGCGATGGAAGGCGTGTTTGGTCGCGGATACAAGGGCCCCGGCCACCCGCACACCAATATGGCCAAGGCCGCCCTGAATATGCTCACCCGCACGAGCGCGAAGGAGATGCTGGAAGACGGCATTCTCATGACCAGCGTCGATACCGGCTGGATCACTGACGAACGCCCACACCCCACCAAGGTGCGCCTGGCCGAGGAGGGCTTCCACGCACCGCTCGACCTGGTCGACGGTGCCGCCCGGGTCTACGACCCGATCGTGCGAGGCGAGGATGGCGAAGACCTCTACGGCGTCTTTCTGAAGGACTACAAGCCCGGCGCCTGGTAGCACAGGGCCGTCAGCTACTGGAATGCGCCTCAGGCGCCTGGGTCGAAATCGAGATGATTCGCACACCGACGCGGTCGCCGTCGCCGTCGCTGTCGCTGTCGCCGAGGCAATCATCGCCCAGGCCCGCTAGGTTCTACAGGGCTGCCACGAGAACAGGAGAACGACATGACCGAGGACACTTTCGACCGAGACGTTGTGCGCGCCTTCAAACACTTCATGGAACGGGTCGTATCTGCGGCGGATGACCGGGCCGGGTCGAGCCTGACACCACTCGGCGACCGCATCAGCGCCTTTCTCGGCGCCAACGCGTCGACACTGCCGGTCGTGTCGGAGACCCTGGCCGATCATCGCCTCGTCGACGCGGACATCGCCCTGAGCACATTGGCCGGCGCGGATCCGGCCGCGCTTCTCGGCGTATCGGGCGGGCAGCAGCGGTTTCACTCGACGCTGTCCGAGCTTGTGGCCAGCCCGTTCCAGGGCTTCGGGCCCGGACCGGTGGACTACTCGGCCCGGGCGACCGGACCGACGTCGACCCGGCAGGTGGTCTCGTTCGGCCTGAGGCTCATCCGCTTCGACGGCGAGCCGATTGCCGTGCTGCAACGCGCAGCGAACTCGCAATTCGGGCGCAACACGGCCGAGCTCGAAATCATGGCCGAGTCGCCGCGCACGGTCACCGGTTTTCTCGAGCACCTGCGCGCACTCATGATCGAGCACAGCGTGCTGCGCGGACAGGTGCTCTCGTTCGTGCAAACCGAATACGGAGCCGGAGCCGGAATCACCTTCCTGGAACGACCCGTCGTACCGACGGCCGCCATCGTGCTGCCGGAGGGCATCCTCGGCACCATCACCGACCACGTCATCGGAATCGGCGAGCAGCGCCAGGTCTTGCTCGCCGCCGGACAACATTTGAAGCGCGGTGTGCTGCTCTACGGTGCTCCCGGCACCGGTAAAACCCTCACCGTGCGCCACCTGCTCAGCGAAACACCGGACATCACCGCCGTGCTGCTCACCGGGAGCAGCATCGTGCACATCGCTGCGGCTGCCGAGATCGCACGCACCTTTGCGCCGTCCATCGTCGTTATGGAAGACATCGACCTGGTCGCGATGCAACGCAATGCCACTCCGCAGCCGCTGTTGTTCGAGGTGCTCGACGCTCTCGACGGACTCGACGGCGACGCCGATGTGGCCTTCGTCATGACCACCAACCGGGTCGAGGTGCTCGAGCGCGCCCTTGCCGAACGGCCAGGCCGGGTCGACCTCGCCGTCGAAGTACCCTTGCCCGCCCCTGCCGAACGCGAGCGACTGTTCCGACGCTATGCGGGAGGGCTGCCGTTCAGCCCGGCTGCCCTCAACGCCGCTGCCCGCCGTGCGGAAGGCGTGACGGGCTCCTTCGCGAAGGAGCTGATTCGCCGGGCCGTGCTTCGCGCTGCCCTCCGCGCCGACACCGTCGACGACAACGACCTGCAGGTCGCCCTCGACGATCTGTTGTCGGCGGGCGAATCCCTTACCCGACGGCTCCTCGGTACCCGCACTGGCGACACCGAACGTTGGCAGCCCGACGAGGAGTCGAGCGATGCGCCGAACGGCAGCTACGTTCCGATGCACGGTTCGGCGGCCGTGATGACGCGGCAATCCGCCTCCTTCGGCTGGGCAACCGGTAGCGCGGCGCCGTTGTCAGCGGAGCCGTCCTCGGAGCCACCCGCCGACGTTCCGGGTGATGATCCGGGAAAGACTGACGATGGTGACGAACACCGATAACCGGCGCCTGTCCGTTCAGGCCATCGCCGTAACGGACAACTCCCCGAACGAGTACGGTGTTTTTTGAGCAGTTGCGACTGTGACCACCGCCGGATTTCCAGCCACTTCTGCCGCTAGCGGCTCGTCCGCCTCCGTTACCCGAGCCAGTGTAACGAGCGACCGTGCGGCTGGGTCAAGGCGATCGGCTCGCCGTCCAGGGCAAGAATGAAAGCGGATGTCTCCGCCGGCGCCTCCCCCAGCCGCTCCAACACCCCGGGCACCACGCTCTGCCCCTCGTTGGACAGCCAGCGCACCGGCAACCGCATCATCTGCGCAGCGAACCGCAGGCGGTCGGTCTCGTTCAGGTACGCGAGCACGGCGGTGTGGAATACGACCACGGTCGCCCCGGCCGGTGCCCGGGCCACGAGTGCGGCGATCTCGTCGTTGAGATCCCCGCGCACGATCTCGACCGACTGCTCGCGCGCCACGGTCACGGCAGCCCGAAGTCGGGCCCGCCGGTCGTCGTGCTCCGGCCAGATCAGGGCCTCGAGCCAGGCCACGTCCGCGTCGCTTTGAACGTCGAGCGGGCCCAGATCGATGCCGGCCCGCCAGACGATCTCGGGCATTCGCTCGGGCAGCGGCGCCGGGCCGCTGACCGTGCAGTCCAGCACCACCGCGCTCGGACCGCCAGCCGGGTGCAGCATCCGCTCGCCGCCGCCGCTCTCAGCGTCATCGTCGGCGAACCGATAGCGGTAGCTGTACCGGTCGGGGTGCAGGCAGAGACCCGCGGATGCCCCCACCTCGATGATCGCTAGAGGCCCGGCGAGCGCCGCCAGAGCCGGAAGCAGCACGGCGCACCGACCGGGCTCGTTGGTCTGGGTCACATGGGTGAGGCAGGTCGCGGCGACGTCGGCCCAGTGCTCGCGCAGCCACGCCGCGAACGGCGCGTACTCCCCTGCCGCAGCGCCGTGCAGCCGCGCCGCGCCGAACAGCAGGTTCGGTTGCCGCTTGGTCGGCGGCAGCTGGTCGATCAACGTCACAAGCCGGGGATCGACCGCGACGCCAGCAGCCCACCGTTCGTAACAGGCGCTCATTCCGCGGGCTTCGACCTCGGCGAAGGCCCGGTAGCGCGCACTGGTGTCGACCAGCGGATCAGTGCTCTCTCTCATGCCGACATCGTAATCATGGTTAGGCTTGCGGGGTGCGATGGTACTACGAATGCCAAAGCCTCACGATCGTGAATCGAATTGGAGAACCTGTTGCCTGGAGAAAACCTCACCCGCATTGAAGCGTCGGAGCGCGCAGCGCTCGTCACCGTTGCGAGCTACAACGTTGTGCTCGACCTCACCACCGGTCCCACGACGTTTGGCAGCACGACCACGGTGAGCTT
Organism: Cryobacterium sp. Hz9; assembly: GCF_004402825.1. Classification (NCBI taxonomy): domain Bacteria; kingdom Bacillati; phylum Actinomycetota; class Actinomycetes; order Micrococcales; family Microbacteriaceae; genus Cryobacterium; species Cryobacterium sp. Hz9. The sequence continues at coordinate 28,957 of NZ_SOFC01000008.1, read as the reverse complement.
CACCGCCACCCCCGGCGCCTCGACCTTCATTGACGCCATCACGGCCACGGTGCACTCGGTGACCCTCAACGGTGTCGCGCTCGACCCGGCCGTCGTGAGCGACGGCATCCGTATTGCGCTCGATGATCTGAAGGGCGAGAACGAGCTCGTCGTCGTCGCCGACGCGCTGTACACCAACACCGGTGAGGGTCTGCATCGCTTTGTCGACCCGGTCGACAACGAGGTCTACCTGTACAGCCAGTTCGAGGTACCGGACTCCCGCCGCGTCTTCGCCGTGTTCGAGCAGCCCGACCTCAAGGCCGAATTCTCCTTCACCGTCACCGCGCCGAGCGTGTGGCAGGTCGTCTCCAACTCCACCACGCCCGAGCCTACCGATGCCGGCAACGGCACCAGCACGTGGGCATTCGAGCCAACGCACACCATCTCGAGCTACATCACCGCGCTCATCGCCGGTCCGTACGCCGTCGTGCGCAGCGAGCTCGTTTCCAGCGACGGGCGCACCATCCCGCTCGGCGTGTTCAGCCGCAAAAGCCTCAGCGAATACCTCGACGCCGACTACATCCTTGAGAAGACACGCCAGGGGTTCGCCTACTTCGAGGAGAAGTTTGGCTACGCCTACCCGTTCGACAAGTACGACCAGCTGTTCGTGCCGGAGTTCAACGCCGGCGCCATGGAGAACGCCGGTGCGGTCACCTTTACCGAAACCTATATTTTTCGCTCCAAAGTAACCGACGCCATCAAGGAACGCCGCGTCGTGACCATCCTGCACGAGCTTGCCCACATGTGGTTCGGCGACCTGGTCACCATGACCTGGTGGAACGACCTCTGGCTCAACGAGAGCTTCGCCGAGTGGGCCTCGACCATCGCCACCGCTGAGGCGACCGAGTGGCACGAGGCCTGGACCACCTTCGCCGTGATGGAGAAGAGTTGGGCCTACAAGCAGGACCAGCTGCCGTCGACCCACCCGGTAGTCGCCACCATCCGCGACCTCGACGATGTGCTCGTCAACTTCGACGGCATCACCTATGCCAAGGGCGGTTCGGTGCTCAAGCAGCTCGCCGCCTGGGTGGGTATCGAGGCGTTCTTCACCGGCGTCGGGTCCTATTTTCAGAAGCACCAGTGGGGCAACACCGAGTTGCGCGACCTGCTCGTGGAACTCGAGGCCGCGAGCGGCCGGGACCTCAGCGGATGGGCCCAGCTGTGGCTGGAAACCGCCGGCGTCAACACGCTGCGCCCCGAGATCGCGGTCGATGCTGCTGGCACGATCACCACCTTCACCGTGCTGCAGAGCGCCGCGGCGGACTACCCCACCATTCGACCGCACCGCCTGGCCATCGGCTTCTATACCTTCGACGACTCTCACAAGCTTGTGCGCACGCACCGGGTCGAGCTCGATGTGGACGGTGAGCGAACGGATGTTCCCGCCCTCGTCGGCCGCCAGCGTCCCGACTTGATCCTGCTCAACGACGATGACCTCAGTTATGCCAAGGTGCGCCTCGACCCGGCGTCGGAGGCCTGTGCCCTCGAGCACCTCGCGGCTATCGAGAGCCCGCTCGCCCGCGCCCTGGTCTGGGGTTCGGTCTGGGACGCCACGCGCGATGCAGAAACCTCGGCGCGCGACTTCGTGCGTCTGGTACTGAACAACGTGGCCACCGAGACAGAGTCGACGACGCTGCGCACCGTGCTCGGCCAGGTCGTGCTCACCGCCACCTACTACGTGGCCGAGCCGCACCGCGCCGCCGTCACGGCCGAGGTCGCCGACGCGTTGTGGACGCTCGCCCGGGGCGCGGCGGCCGGCAGCGACGCTCAGTTCCAGTTTGTGAAGTTCTTCGCTTCGGTCGCGGCCACCCCGGCGCAGCTCGACAACGTGGCCGCCCTGCGTTCGGGCAGCATCGTGCTGGCGGGCCTCACCGTCGACACCGACTTGGCCTGGGAGCTGCTCACCGCCCTCGTGGCCGGTGGCCGGGCCAGCGCCATCGAGGTCGACACGGCGCTCGCCGCCGACAACACTGCCACCGGCGCTCAGTCGGCTGCCCTCGCCCGGGCGGCACTCCCCACGGCCGAGGGCAAGCTCGCCGCCTGGTCGTCGCTCATCGACGTGGACACGGCCGCGACGACCATAGTGCGCACGACGGCCGCCGGATTCTTGCGCGTAAGCGACTCGAGCCTGCTCGCGCCGTTCGTGACGACCTACTTCGACATGCTGCAGTCGGTGTGGGCGGCCCGCAGCTTCTCGATCGGCGAGAAGCTCGTGATCGGCCTCTACCCGGCACCGCTGAACAACCAGTCTCTCGCCGACGCGACACGGGCCTGGCTCGATGCGAACCCCGAGCCGGCCGCCCTGCGCCGTCTCGTGGTCGAGAATCTGGCCGGGGTCGAGCGATCGCTTCAGGTACAGGCCCGCGACGCCGTGTAGTTCACTCGTACTCCACCACACCGTGAATCCCGCGGCCGGCCACAGGCTGGTCGCGGGATTTCTTGTCTCCGGCTCACGTTCACAGCAAACTCCACGCAAACCGAGAGGATGCCGCTCCTGCGGTGCTCACACCGGGGGTGCGCAGGCCGCGTGTCTGGGCCGGAGCACCGCCGCCGTAGCCTCCGCTCGGGTGCAGCCGAGGCCCCTCGGTAGACTGGTTTGGATATGAACTGGGAAACATTCTGGACCGACCTCGGTGCCTACTTTGCTGAAATTCCGTGGATCGGCTATTGGGAAAAGATCTTCGCTGTCGCGATGATCATCGTTGTCGCATTCGCGCTGCGCTGGGCCCTGCAATTCGTTATTCGCCGGGTGGTGCAACAAATCGTCTCCGGCGTCAAGAAGAATCAAAAGGTTGACGATACCCAGGCGCTGAACGTGTCGCCGCTGGCCGCGGTGCGCGTCGTGCAGCGCTCGCGCACGCTCGGCGCCGTGCTGGCGAACGTCGTGAACGTGTTCATTCTGATCACCGCCCTGCTGCTCATCGTCACCACCTTGAACAAGGACATTCTCGGTTCCTTCGCTCTGCTCACCGCGGCGCTCGGCGCCGGCCTCGGTTTCGGCGCCCAGAACATCGTCAAGGACATTCTCAACGGCCTGTTCATGGTCGTGGAAGACCAGATTGGCGTGGGCGACATCGTCGACGTGGGCTTCGCATCCGGTGTCGTTGAAACGGTCGGAATTCGGATCACGCAGGTACGCGACATCGACGGCACACTCTGGTTCGTGCGCAACGGCGAGATTCTGCGGGTCGGCAACATGTCGCAGGGCTGGGCCCGGGTCATCATCGACCTCGCCATTCCATACAGCTCCGACGTCGAGGCTGTACAAGACGAACTTCTGCGCGTGGCCAGTGCCCTCGCCTCGAGCCGTAAGTGGCGCGCGTTCGTTCTCGAAAAGCCCGAGATCTGGGGCCTGGAGTCGATTAGCGCCGAAGCCCTCGTCACCCGGCTCGTGGTCAAGACTCGGGTCTCGGCCAAGTGGGACTTTGCCCGTGATCTGCGCCTGCACATGAAAAAGGCCCTCGACGGTATGGGCGTGCCGCTCACCCCACTCAACAGCGTGGTCATGACCACAGGCGACGGCACCATCGACGGTTCGGGCATTGAACCGGCCGAGGGCGACGCGGCCGAAGATGCCGCCGCCGCCGTGCCCGACGTCGACGGCGTACGCGCCGGCCCGGTCGCGGTGCGAAAGCCCCGCGGGCCGCGCAAGGCTACGAGCGTTCCGGCCCCGTTGCATGCGCCAGACCCTGAAACCCGCGGCGACGGCATTGACTGACCGTTGCGCCGAGACAAACTGCCCACAGAAGAAAGCCGCACCCCGTGACCACTGAACGACACCCCACCGACCAGTCTCCTTCCCCCGCCGGAGTACACCTGCGCGCGGGCGAGCACGGTGCTGCCGCGGTACCGACGTTCTTCGACGAGGTCGGCGGAACCCCGTTCTTTGAAAAGCTCGTGCATGACTTCTACGTCGGCGTGGCCACCGACCCGGTGTTGAAGCCGATGTACCCTGAAGATGACCTCGGCCCCGCCGAACACCGTCTGGTCATGTTTCTCGAGCAGTTCTGGGGCGGCCCCGGGACCTACAGCGAGCAGCGCGGTCACCCCCGGTTGCGCCAGCGGCACGTTCCGTTCAAGGTGAATCCAGATGCCCGCGACCGGTGGCTTGGCCACATGCGCGTTGCCGTGGACGCGGCCAACCTGCCGCCGCTGCAGCAGGGCATCCTGTGGGATTATCTGGAACGCGCCGCCTTCGCGATGGTGAACAGCTTCGAAGAATAGGCGCAACGCGTTTCGGACTGCGCCTATCGGTACTCCGAGCCGGAGGTTTTGGCGCGCATCGCGACGCGCAGTCTGGCGGCCCGAGTTGCTGATCACAATTGGAAGGCGTGGAATATGATTCCCACAGGGAACATCACGCTGGCCATGGTGTCGTGATTGCGGAGTGGGAGGCTGAGAGCTTGGACCGTACCGACCCTCAGCTCGCCGCGAACGAACGCAGCACCCTGCTGGAATTTCTCGACTTTCACCGTGCGACGCCGCTGATCAAGACCGACGGACTCAACGCTGCACAGCTGAGTCAGCCGATCGCCACGTCGACGCTGACGCTTTCCGGCCTGCTGAAACACCTGGCACTCGTGGAAGATGATTGGATTCAATCGCGTTTCCTCGGCCTTCCGGAGCAGGAACCGTGGGCCAGTGCGCCGTGGGACGACGACCGGGACTGGGAGTTCCACAGCGCACAGCACGACGACCCGACGGAGCTGCGAAACCTGTACCGAGCCGCGTGCGAGCGCAGTCGGCGGGCAGTCGCCGGCATTGATCTGGACACCCTCTCAGTAGGTGTGAACCGCGACGGGCAGCGCTGGAACTTGCGCTGGATCCTCCTCCATCTGATCGAGGAGGCGGCCAGGCACAACGGCCATGCCGACCTGCTCCGAGAGGCCATCGATGGTGCCGTCGGCGAATAGCGGCAGACCATACGCTTTTCGGCATGACAGGGTCAGGCTGTTCTACAAAGCATCCTCGAATCGACGCCCAGCCTCGAGGATGAGCTGCATCATCCGTTGATTCCCCTGGTGCCCGCCATCGTGGATAACATGAAGATCAGCATCGGGCCACGATGCGAGCGAACTGCAGCCGGAAGTCGGGCTCGTGGAATCGGGCACTCGGTGACCATCCCGGCTCCCAGGAGACCAAGGCATCTTCCCAGTCGCACCACCCCTGCGCGGCCGAACGCTGAACCTCAACGTCACCAGATTCGTTGAGCAGGCGGTTGTAGGCCGCCACGAGATCGCCGTCCCGATCGGAGTCGGGAACACCCGACCGGAACCGTGCCCACTGCGCGGGCAGATAACGACCGGTCTCGTGGTAGAGCCAGTGCACGTCGCTCGACCAACTCCCAGAAGCAGCCGCAGTTGCTCAATGTCGGAGATGAGGTGATGCGTCGTGTTGGTGTCGAGGCTCACCGTCGGGTCGCTCGCCAGCGGCGTGCTGCGGCCGCAGTTCCGTTGATCCATTTGGATGATGAGGTACCGATCGGGGTCCCAGTTTCGGCGTCCTCCCGGCGTTGGTGGAAACCTGTCCACGGTGCCAGCCATCCCGCCAGCATAGCGAATGCCCTTTCGAGCTCGACGAGCGGACTATTCGAAGATTCAGGAACCGGTCAGCCCAGGCGGCGGGCAGCCTGAACAGCGGTCTCGTGCGCCGCGGCCAACTCTTGGTGTTGCGCGGCGACCTCGTCGGTGGGGGCACCAAATCGTTCACTGAGAGTGCGGGTGGCCACAATAGTTTCGACCGTCATTCCCAGCGCATTGCCCAGAATCAGGGTGAGCGCGGGCAGCGCATGGTCGTCAAACTCGGTTGGTGAACCCGCGTCGTAGATCCCTCCGCGGGTAGACACGAGCACGGCCGGGCGACCGGCCAGGGGCTGCTGGCTGGCGGGATCGTCGACCGGGGCTGTCACCGTCGGCAGGTGAATGTAGTCGACCCAGGCCTTCAAGGTCGACGGCATCGAATAGTTGTACAAGGGAACGCCGATCAACAGCACGTCGGCCGCCACCAGTTCCGCGATCAAAACGCGCTGAAGTTCCTCCTGCCGAGGGCTGGGGCTCGTACCTTTCGGTCGCAACCTGGGCGGAAAGTGCAGCGCGGCATCCGTGAGGTGGGGCAGCGGTTCCCGGTGCAGGTCTCGGTGGACGACGGTGTGGTCATCGCCGAGACTGCGCCAGGCAGTGGCAAACGTCTCGGTGATCGCTCGCGAACGCGATGTGGTCAGGTCTGCGGACGAATCGAGTTGCAAGAGTCTGGGCATGCCCAAAGCCTAAGGGCGAGCCGCCCGTTGCTACCACCCGGGTGCGCCGCTTCGCCGACCAGAAGCCTTATCCGACGGCCGACTCGCGCTCGGCGATGATGGCCGCAGCCGCGTCCTGCCCCACCCGGATGGCGCCGTCCACGTGCTGATAACCCTTGCCGGCCATGTCGCTGCACGAGAAGGAAATCGGGCCGACGGCGCTACGCAGTTCGGCGCCGTAGCGCACCAGGCCGCCCATATCGAAGCTCGCTGCGTAGGCGCCGCGGGTCCATTCTTCCGAGCCCCAGTCGCTTTCGTAATAGACGACCGGGTTCAGCGCCTGCGCACCGTAGTAGTGCGACAAAGACTCGAGGATGCGCGCCTTGCGCTCATCCGCGGTGAGCGCGAAGACGGCATCCGCTTCTTCATCGGAGACGAAACCCACGAGGGTGCCACGCGGGTCCTCATAGTTGGTGTTGTCGTAAGCCTCGTGCACAAGTTCGTAGGGGCTGAACGCGGTGCCGGAGAGGTCGTCGGCACGCCAGAACGGCGTTTCGTAGACGGCGTGCACCTTGATCACGAAGCCCATGGACAGGTGCTGGTGCAGCTGCTGCTGGCGACGCGGGAGGGGAGGGTCGAAGCTGATCCGACTGATCAAAGGCGGCGGAACGGCCACGATGGCGTGCCGGGCGGTTACGGTCATACCGTCAGCGACGACCGTAACGCCGGTATCGCTCCAGCTCAGGCTGCGCGCTGGCTGCCCGAGGAACACATCGGCGCCGAGCTTCTGGGCCAGCACCAGGGGCACCCGCTGCAATCCGCCGACAACGCGCTCGTCAAGAATGAAATCGGAGTCGACGAGGTTGCTGAACGACCCGGCGCTGGCCGCCATGAGCAGCGCCTGCAAGGCCGAGAAGGCGTGGGCTGGCTTGGTGAGCATGGCCCCGGCAATGAACATGCCTATGTTGTCGCGGGCTTCCTGGTCGTCGGTCTGCGTCTCGAGCCAGCGGCTAAACGAGACCGCGTCGAGTTCCTTGGCGAGCGGATGCTCCCACGGGCTATCCGGGTCGATCTCGGCCACGAGGGCGTCGAGCTGGTCGATCAGGCCGACGATCTGTGCCTCGGTCCCCGCCGGCACCGGAAAGATCTCGCCGTCGAACCGGCTGACCTCGCCGGCACCGTTGATGTAGACGTTCCGACCGGAGCGGTAGCGCGGATAGGTGGTCAGGCCCAGTTCGGTCAACATGTCTTTGAGGGCATGCTGGTCGGGTGAAACCCACTGGCCGCCGATCTCGAGCATGGCGCCCTCGATCTCGTTGGTCCACAGGCGCCCACCGACGCGGTCACGAGCTTCGAGCACGGCCACGGTGAGACCGGCCTTCTGCAGTGCGGTGGCGGCGGTGAGACCCGAGGCCCCGGCACCGATAACAACGACATCGCGCTCAATCGAAATCATGGTTGCTCCTGGCTGATGGGTGAATTCGAACGCGGAAAAGAGAGTGTACTCGATCGAGAGGTATTCATTAATGCCCTCGGGGCCGGAAGCCGGCTAGACCTTGAGGGTCCACGGCTTGCGCCGCACCAGAACGTGGCCGCGACTTGTGCTGAGGCGGGTCCACAGACCGGATTCGTAGAGCTGCACCGGTTCGTCGTCGGAGAGAAACCCGAGGCTGAACGCTGCGAAACCGGCGCCGGTCGGCACGAATTCGATCCCCTCGATCTGACGGCCCCAGACCTCGGAGCGCACGCGTTCCACGATCAGCTCTCCGGTGCCCTCCGGCACGGCGGTGGCGACCTCGTCGATCCCCTCCCGAGCGGCCGCTTCGAGGTGTGCTGCCGACATTTGGCCGTGCGGTTCCCAGCCGCCCTTGGGCGGGGAGATCCCCGCCCAGGTCACGGTGTTCACCTCGAGGGGAACGGTCACCGTGACCGGCAGCGTCAGGTCGCTAGCAGTGGATTCGAGACGCTTGAGGCGTTCCAGCAGCGACCGCACCGGCACCACCTTGTCGAGGTCGACCGGCTCTTTCAGTGCGAAGGTTCGCAAACCAAGCACGGTCGGGCTCGCATCGAGCAGACCACGCGGATAGAAGATGGCGGTGTACACCGCGAGAACGCCCTCGGACGCCATCAGGCGCACGGAACCGTCGAGAACGCGGCCGGAACGAGAAAGAAATACGATCAGGTCGCTGAGGGACTGGGAATCGGTAAGAGTGAATGACTGGCTCATCATCTTCTAAACTACCAAGAGACGAAACACCCGCATGCCGCGGACGCGAACTTGCCCGAGGAGAGAACATGCACAAGCCGATGGAAGGCCTTCTGGCCGTTCTCGATCTGACCGACACCGGTGCCCGCACCAACGAGGACATCTTCACCGGTCCATCACAGTGGATGCCCCTCGGCCGCGTCTTCGGCGGGCAAGTGCTGGCGCAGTCACTCGTCGCCGCCATGCGCACCGTGCCCGACGAACGCCACGTGCACTCGATGCACGGCTATTTTCTGCGTCCCGGCGACGTCAAAGCGCCGATCACCTTTTCGGTGGAGCGTATTCACGATGGCCGCTCGTTCTCCACTCGTCGCACGCAGTGCTACCAGGGCGGCGTGCCGATCCTGTCGATGATCGCCTCGTTCCAAGACGCCGATGAGGGCCTGGAACACCACCTGGAGATGCCGAAAGATATCCCCGACCCGGAAAGCCTGCCGACGGCATCCGATGCGCTTGCGCACATCGACCACTCGGTGGCCCGATACTGGGCGAGCGAGCGCCCCTTCGACATGCGGCATGTTCCCTCACCGATCTACCTCAAGGTCAATGGTGAACATACCTCCCGGCAGGCGGTCTGGATGAAGACGTTCTCCCCGCTGCCCGACGACCCCGACCTGCACCGCGCGGCCCTGGCCTATGCCAGCGACTACTCGATCATGGAGCCGATCATGCGCCGGCACGGTGTCGCCTGGTCGTCGCCCGGCCTCAAGGTGGCGAGCCTGGACCACGCCATGTGGTGGCATCGATTTGGTCGGGTCGACGAATGGCTGCTCTACGTGCAGGATTCACCCAGTGCGCAGGGCGGCCGCGGCCTCGCCACCGGCAGCATCTTCAGTCGGGACGGCGTGCTCCTGGCCACCGTTGCGCAGGAAGGCATGCTGCGCGTCCCCATCATTTTGGAATAGCTCGCACTACCAGCTCGGCGTGGATTCCAGCAGCACGCGCTCGTCGGGCATCCACCGAATGTCCACACTCGCGATGTCGTCTTCGGCCACGCTTGTGGTGCCGGCCGCGCTGATCGTGGTGCCGGGACCGGCAATCCAACTGGCGACGAGGCTCTCAGTGCCGGCCCGGTCGGTCACGAACAGGGCGTAGGGCTGCGCACCGAAATCGCTACCGCTCTCTGCGTAACTACAGGTGGCGTCGATCCGGGTGCCCCAGTCTTCGCCGGTCAGGCGAAACGTAGCGGTGAGCGGGCTGGGAACCACCGCGGTCATGGCCACGGCCGGTTCGCTGGCATTGACGCGCGGCTGCTCAAGCCAGCCCGGCAGCACCAGGGCAGCGGATGCCGCGATCGCGGCCGCCGCGACCACGGCCCCGGCGATGATCCAGCGTGTTCGCCGACTGCGCGCCTGGGCCGCCCGCAACAGCCGGGGCAACAGATCGGCGGGGGGCGACACCTCCGCTGTCCTATCGACCGAATGGCCAAGTTGCCGGGCTTGTTCCAGTGGAACCTGGGCGAGCAGCCCCGGAAGGCCGACGAGGTGGGCGACCGCCAGGCTGCAGGCAACGCAGTCGTTGAGGTGCCGTTCATAGTCACGGCGCTCGCCCGGCGACAGTGCGCCGAGCACGTAGGCACCGTCCCAGTCGGTGTAGAGGTCTGCTGGAGTGGTCATCGCTCCGTCACTCCTCGCTCCTGCAGGGCGAGCCGCAGGGCTCGCAGGCCGTAGTGCAGCCGGGATTTCACGGTCCCTTCGGGGATGACCAGGTCCCGCGCGGTCTCGGCCACGGACTGGCCTCGATAATACGCACAGACAATGACCGCCCGATGGTCGGGTGAGAGGTCATGGAGGGCATCCGCGACCAGCCAGGCATCGAGCAACGCGTCGGTCTGGTCGTCGGTGGGCACCTCGGGAAGCTGGTCGGTCAATATCTCGTGCCGGGCCCTGGCCGAGCGCCGGTCATCGATCACCAGGTTGCGGGCCACCGTGAACAGCCAGGCGCGGGCCGACACCTCGGTCTGATCGAGCAAGCGGGGGCGCCGCCAAGCACGCAGCAGAGTCTCTTGCACGACGTCGTCGGCGAGGGCAGGGTCGTGGGTCAACCGCACGACATAGCGCCACAACAGCGGTGCGTGCTCGTCGTGGAGGGCCTGCAAGAGTTCGGCGCGTTCATCGGCCATGACCTACCTTCCCTACTTAACACGGATATCCAGAGAACGTGGTTCAATTGCATCCCTGACTCAGTGAACGGAATCGGATACCGCTTCGTTGATAAGTACAGCAACGCAAACCTACCCGCGAACACGTCTTTCGAGGAGAATCATGACACCGGAACTCGACCTGTCCCGTCGCAACATGATCCTGGCCGGAGGGAGCACTGCTGCAGCGGTGGCCCTGGCTGCCTGCAGCAGCACCCCGGCCACCAGCAGCCCGGGCGCGGGCGCAGGGCCCGCCGGCCCTGCCACGACCGATCCGAGTGGCTCGGCCTCTGGTTCCGGCGCGTCGGCACCGGCAACCGAGGTCGCAAAACTCGCCGATATTCCAGTCGGTGGCGGCATTGCGGCCACACTGAATGGTCAACCGATTCTGCTGGCCCAACCCACGGCCGGCACGGTCGTCGGTTTCAGCGCCAAGTGCACCCACAAAGGATGCAAGGTGGAGCCGGCGGCAACCGAATTCGATTGCCCGTGTCACCAATCGCGGTTTGACCTCGCCACCGGGAAAGTACTGGGCGGCCCGGCCCCGCGGGCGCTCGACAAGGTGACCGTCACGGTCGATGGCGGCGCGGTGATGGCTGGTTGACGACCAGCCATCCGGTGCGGCTCAGCGCCGCTCAAACTCGATCGGTGCGTCGAGGTATGGTGTCCACGCTGCACGTTCGGTGTCGTTGATGCGGCGCGGTCGCTCGCTTGCCGCGTCGACGAGCACGATGGTGGTGTTCGCCCGGGCGTACAACAGCTCGGGCGTGACACCGTCCGGGCTGTAGACCTCGTAGCAGACGTCCAGGCTGGCCCCGCCGAGTTTGCCGAGCCACAGTCGCACGTCGAGCGGCTGGCGCAGGTAGGGTACCGGCGCGAGATATTCGATTTCCTGCCGCGCGATGAGCGTCAGGGTTGCCGCCCCAGGGCGACCGTCGAGCACCGCCGTACTCGCGCCGATCGCCCCGTCGTCTTCGGTCACCCAGAATGCCAAAATGCGCGCCTCTTCGAGCAGGCGCAGCATCTCGGCATTGTTGACGTGACCGTAGGCGTCGAGGTCGGACCAGCGCAGGCGAATTGGTACGTGCAGCTTCACGAGTTGTCCGTGCTTCGTCTCAGTCGCGGGTGAGCTTGCGGTAGGCAGAGCGGTGCGGCTTGGCCGCGTCGGGTCCGAGACGCTCGATCTTGTTCTGCTCGTACGACTCGAAGTTACCCTCGAACCAGTACCAGTTGGCCGGATTGTCGTCGGTACCCTCGTAGGAGAGAATGTGCGTGGCCACCCGGTCGAGGAACCACCGGTCGTGAGTGATCACCACGGCGCAACCCGGAAACTCGAGCAGCGCGTTCTCGAGCGAACCGAGGGTTTCGACGTCGAGGTCGTTAGTGGGCTCATCGAGGAGCAGCAGGTTACCGCCCTGCTTCAGGGTGAGGGCCAGGTTCAGCCGGTTGCGCTCACCACCGGAGAGCACACCGGCCTTTTTCTGCTGGTCTGGGCCCTTGAAACCGAAGGTCGACACGTAGGCGCGCGACGGAATCTCGGTCTTGCCGACCTGGATGTAGTCCTGGCCATCGGAGACGACCTCCCACAGCGTCTTGTTCGGATCGATGCCTCCGCGATCCTGGTCGACGTAGGAAATGTCGACCGTTTCGCCAATCTTCAGATCGCCGCCGTCGAGGGGCTCCTGGCCGACGATGGTCTTGAACAGCGTGGTCTTTCCCACGCCGTTCGGGCCGATGATGCCCACGATGCCGTTGCGCGGCAGGGTGAAGCTGAGGTTGTCGATGAGTACGCGCCCGTCGAAGCCCTTCTCAAGCTTGGTCGCGTCGATCACCTGGGCGCCGAGTCGCGGGCCGACCGGAATCACGATTTCTTCGAAGTCGAGCTTGCGCGTGCTTTCGGCTGCGGTGACCATCTCCTCATAGCGAGCCAGTCGCGCCTTCGACTTCACCTGGCGACCCTTGGCGTTGGAACGTACCCACTCCAGTTCGTCGGCGAGACGACGCGACAGCTTCGCGTCTTTCTTGCCCTGCACGAGCAGACGCTCTTGCTTCTTCTCAAGGTAGGTGGAGTAGTTGCCCTCGTACGGGTACAGGTGCCCGCGGTCGATCTCGGCGATCCACTCGGCCACGTGGTCGAGGAAGTACCGGTCGTGGGTCACGGCGAGCACAGCGCCCGGATACTTGGCGAGATGCTGCTCGAGCCACAGCACACTCTCGGCGTCGAGGTGGTTGGTGGGCTCGTCGAGCAACAGCAGGTCGGGCTTCTGCAGCAGCAGTTTGGTCAGCGCAACGCGGCGCTTCTCACCACCGGACAGGTTGGAGACTTCGGAGTCTCCCGGCGGGGTACGCAGGGCGTCCATGGCCTGTTCGAGCTGGGAGTCGAGATCCCAGGCATCCGCTGCATCGATGGCTTCCTGCAGCACGCCCATTTCTGCGAGCAGCGTGTCGAAATCTGCGTCGGGTTCGCCGAGGGCGAGGCTGATCTCGTTGAAGCGGTCGACCTTGGCCTTGATCGGCCCGACGCCCTCCTGCACATTCTCCAGCACGGTCTTACTCTCGTCGAGCTGCGGCTCCTGCATGAGGATGCCAACGGTGTAGCCCGGGGAGAGTCTCGCCTCGCCATTACTGGGTGTGTCCAGGCCCGCCATGATCTTCAGAATGGTGGACTTTCCGGCACCGTTCGGGCCGACCACACCGATCTTCGCACCGGGAAAAAAGGACATGGTGACGTCGTCAAGAATCAGCTTTTCGCCGATCGCCTTGCGAGCGCGGACCATTGAGTAAATAAATTCGGCCATAGTGTTTACCAGTCTATTTGCCGGGTGGACCCGACAAGACACAAACCGGTCGACAAAATTGGCGCAACCATGCTGCGGAAGCCGTCGCTGGCCGGCCCAATCTGACCGATCAGGCATTCGCCAGCGAAACGCACCGAGAACTGCACCGCGTCGGCGACGAGGCCGGCCTGCGTGCGATCGAAGGTCACCTCCATGGCGGTGCGGTCAAACCCGCCGACCACGAGCGCGTCGATGTAGGCGCGTCCGTCGGCGGCGGAGTTGGCCTTGGTGACGGCCGTTGCCAGAGAGTTGAAGTAAGCAAGATTCTCGCTCGCGCTTCCATCGGGCGACAGTGCCGGATCGGGATCCGGCGTGGCCGACAGCTTTTCTGAGGGTGAGGCTGCAGCCGAGGTCGCGGTCACCGGGGCGGCCGGCTCGGCCAGGCCGACGGCGCAACCGGTCAGGGCACCGCCGAGGAGCATGACCGCACCCACGGCCGCCGCGGTCAACCGCCTGAAGCGCCCGCGCCTTCGAACCGCATGTGCACTCGCATCCTGCTGTCGTAGTTCTGCCGCGCTCACGACCCGCCTCCCCCGGTCCACGTTCGTGGACGATGCTACGAGTCTAAACTCGCATACGCATCCCGATCAGCATCGGTCTCGACTGGAACGAAGCCGTCTCCTGAACGATCAGGATGCACGCTCTCCGCCGCGTACGCGATGGTCGATTCGACCGATTCGACCGATTCGACCGATTCGACCGATTCGATCCAGTCAACCGGCTCCGGCTCGGGCCTCTCTGTGTCAGCTCGGGCCGGCGCGACACTCCGCACCGGCGTGGTGGTGTACCAGGACAAATCGTGGCCGACGGAGACTGCGACAATCTCTACGTCGATTCCGGAGCGTTCCGCGTTGGTCCAGTTGCGAATGAGCAATCGACCGGTCACGATGACGTGCTCGCCCTTGTGGAGCGATTGAGCCGCATTAAGGGCCAGTTGACGAAACGTCGTGATGGAGTACCAGCTGGTGTCGTCGTCAACCCAGTTGTTCTTGGCCCGGTCGAAACGACGCTGGCGGGAGGCCAGTCGAAAGGATGTGATCGGGGCGCCATTGTTGGCGACGGTCCGGCGGGGGACGGTGCCGATGATTCCGGTTACCGTGATCTGGTCGCTCATAGTTTCTCCCGGCACGGTTATCGCGTTCGCAAGCGTCGAGCAGGCAGTCGACGCGCACGACCCGGGAACGACAACTCGTGCCAGTCTTCGTCGATCCCGGGTCGCACACTGCGAGTGTGACGCCCGGAACGACGCCCAGATTTGAGCCGTTTCGAATCCGTGGAGAATTCCGCGACCGAATGGCTGGGGAGGAGGAGCTAGCTGACGAGGTATTCGGAGTACGACTTGCGAATCTTGTTGACCTTGGGCACGGCGACCGCCATGCAGTAGCCCTGGCCTGGATTCTTGGCGAAGAAGTCCTGGTGGTAGTCCTCGGCCTCGTGGTAGACGCCGAGCGGTTCGATCGTAGTCGTGATGCCAGAACCCCACCACTCGCTTGCCCGGTCGCGGGCCGTTTCGAACAACTGCTTCTGCTCGGTGTCGGTGTAGAACATCGCCGATCGGTACTGGGTACCGACATCGTGACCCTGACGGTTGAGCTGGGTCGGGTCGTGCAGCGTGAAAAATACGTCGAGGATGACGCTGGCTGGAATGACCTCGGGGTCGAAGGTCACCGCGACGGCTTCGGCATGGCCGGTGCGCCCCGTGCAGACCGCTTCATAGCTCGGGTTGGCGGACGTACCGCCGGTGTACCCCGACACGACAGCGCTTACTCCGCGTAAGACCCGATAGACAGCATCGAGACACCAGAAACATCCACCTGCGATCACAAAAGTTTGCATCGGTCCATTGTAACTCCTTGGTCGCCGGGTTCACAGGTCGAACCCGTGTTCTCGGGATGTGTTCGCCACGAGCGGATGTCAGTGGTCGCCGATACCGTGAAAGCACCAACCGCGGGCAGCTGAGATACAACGAAGGGGCACACATGACCACTCTCATCGCACCCATACCTCGCGCAGCAATTCCCAACGTTCGAGGGCGCACCTTCATCCGTGTGCGCGATGGGCTGTGGCGTATCGTCGACCCGTCCGGCGCCGTCATCGGCTATCTCGAACACCACGATGGCGTCGACGGCGATCGGTTCAGTGCCAGGCGCGTCGTCTTTGCAACCAGAACTCGGGACTTGGGCGTGTTCTGTCGCATCGAAGACGCGGTCGATTGCTTTCGCTAGAGCGGCACCCAATCGTGACAACCGCGTGGGGGCACGCCGCGTCTGGTCCCCGGGAACAGGGTTCGGCGCGGATAAAATCCACCACATGGAATGGTGGAATAACTTCGTAGCCTGGTTTACCGATGTCAGCACTCAACCGACGGTCTACACGGCGGTCGTCTTCATTGGCGCGATCGTCGTCGCGAGCGTGCTGGCCGCGTTGATCTCACGGGGGGCCATCAAACGTCTCATCTCCCAGCGTGATCGCGAGACCCGGGTGGCCGCGATCGCAACGCTCGTCGATGCCGCCACCGAGGCATCCGTGTGGAATTCTCTGACACCGCAGGAGCAGGTCATGAGCGACCGGGCGGTCGGCCAGGCCGACAATCAGGTGCGCTTGCTGCCGATTCGCGGATCGGCAATCGCTGCGAACTGGGCCGCCCACGAACTGTACGAACTCAAGCGCACTTCCGCCACCTTCGGCTACCAGCTGGAACCGGCACTGGTTGAGTTTCGTGACCGCCTGGTCGAGTGGCAGAACAAGCCGGCACGGGCACGCAAACTCTTCCAGAGCGATCTGGATCGTTGGAACGCCCAGAACTCCTCCACCGAGAAGGGCCTGCTGGCCGAGCAGGACGCCTGGGTGGCCCAGCAGCACCACGACCAGTACAACGCAACCAATTCTGCCCCGGCTCCGTTGCGGGCCTCACCGCTGACCCCCGCGACCGTGAACCGCACCCCAGCGCCCACATCTACGGGGTCGACATCTGACGCGTCGACGGAGACGCTGCGCCTGCTCGACGACGTGAACAAGCTCGAGGTGCGCAGTACGGACCCGCTCACGCGGTCGTCTGCGGCGCCGACGCTTTAGAAGCACGACGTGCACGATCCGGTCGGCGTCTTCTCCGCGCTGACCGGCTCGTTTGTTGTCAACGCCGGGTGGTGTCGACGCTACTGCCACCAGGCGTCGAACAGCGAGGCCGGCATTCGGCGCTTGTGCTCGGTGCTCAGGTAGCGAGACTCGATCGCTGCGGCCACCTCGTCCTCGACCGGCTGCCCTTCGAGAAAGTCATCGATGTGCTCGTACTGCAACCCCAGATTGGCCTCATCGGTCTGGCCGGGAGCGTGGTCGAGTAGATCAGCGGTGGGGTCCTTGAGATAGAGCTGTTCGGGCGCGCCCAGTTCCGTCAGCAGGGCGCGGCCCTGTCGTTTGGTCAGCCCGGTCAGCGGCAAAATGTCGGTGCCCCCGTCACCGTACTTGGTGAAGAATCCGGTGACCGCTTCGGCAGCATGGTCGGTACCGACCACGAGCAGGCCGAGCTGGCCGGCCAGCGAATACTGAGCGATCATGCGGGAGCGCGCCTTGACGTTACCCTTCGTGAAGTCGCTCATCGCCACGTCCACGCTGGCCAGGAATTCGTTTTCGAACCCGTCGACGGCGAGTTCGATGTTGAAGGTAACCTGCGATTGTGCACGGATGAATTCCAGGGCGAGTTGGGCATCCGCTTCGTCGCGCTGCACCGCGTAGGGCAGGCGCACGGCCACAAAGGTGGCCGGATGACCCTCGGCGACGAGTTCGTCGACCGCAAGCGCGCACAACCGACCGGCGAGCGTGGAGTCCTGGCCGCCGCTGATGCCAAGCACTAAGCCCTGGGCGCCGGTGTGCTTGAGATATTCTTTGATAAATTGCACTCGGCGGTGTACCTCGGCGGCGGGGTCGATGGTGGGTGAGACGTTGAGCTCCGCGATGATTCGCGCCTGTTGTTCTCGCATACTTGAATCTAGCAATCCTCGACAAATTGCGCTGCTACCCCTGCGTACGAAACCACGACCATGGTGTCCCCGATACGAATCGGACCTACGGCAATTGGATTAGAAATTCCTTTGACTATGCCCTGCAAATGGTGCAAATTTAGGCATGCGTAAACGCGGTCGGCCGTCGGGTGAGCCGTCGTACCCCGTGAGGCGGGTTGACCGGATTCGCGCTTGATGCCGGACGCCTTTAAGGCAATGGGCGCGCGCGTGAGCCGTACCTGTAATCGACGCGCAGCCGCGGCGCCTCACCACGAATCGGTAGCGTTTGCGGCAGAGTGGGCGTCCGGCGATCACAACGATTCGTTCCGAGAGAATTCCTTGGACGATCTCGACGGGCCGCTCATCACCGAGCCGCCGCATCCGATCAACTGGAACCTCCTCAGCGCCGAAGACGCCGAGGCCGAATGGATCGAGCTCAACCGGTGGGTGAACTGGCTGCGACGCACCTACGGGCTGCCGGCATCCGTTGTGCCGCCGTTCTGGCACCGGCACCCCGAACTGGTCTGGGAACTTTCCGCGCTGCACTTGCACTGGCTCGGTGCCTACGACCCCGACCAGCACGGCTCCGCCCCGTTTGGATGGCATCGCGACTTTGCGGATGCCCGCCAGCGCCTCCGCGACTGGGTGGCAGTGTCGGGGACGCGGTTGGATCGGGACCGGGCGACGCGCCAGACGGCCTGGCCAGGCGAGGCACCCGCGGACGCCGTTGTAGACATCGTGATCCACGACCGCGAAGAGGACTTTGTGGAGTTCGTCGTGGACGACGTTTCCAAGCGCCGCGAGGCTGAGGCCAGTTTCTACGCGCGCCCGGTCTCTCCGTGATCCCCCGATTGGGCGTGCGACTTGGATCAGCGCTTGCCCACCAGCAGTCTGGACCGCGCATACATGTACGGCCGGTCGCGTCTTTTGGTGCTCGCAGTCCGGCTTCTGTCGTTGATGCGTTTGAACCCCGGTCATCGGGCACTATATCGGGCCGGGCAAACGCGACACTCAGGATCGTTGAAAGCGACGAAGTCCGTAACGGCGCGGAAATGCCCGTTGAAGGTCCCTCTTGCGGATCGATGGGACTGCCTACCGAAGCTGCGATTGAGCACCATTTCGGATTACGGTCACATTTTTTAGGATCTCTGATTGAGGGCTCTTCGCGATTAAGGGTGTAGGAAGGTGGCGCGTCGGTCGCGGGGTAGGCGTCGAGGTCTTCCGATGATGGAAGTTCCTACGCTGTCCATCCGGAAGACCTCGACGTGTTCAACGCTACCTTTGATGCCCCTGACCTGACCACGTTTTGCCGCCTTGATGAGCTCAGCCTCGAAGCGGTGGGGCAGCTCGTTGAGCTGGCTCGTGCGGTGCTGGTGTGTCGAGTGGTCGACACGGATGAGTGGTACCGGCGGTGCGGGTGCCGAGGTGTAGCGAGAGACACGGTGGCTCGTCGGCTGGCGCACGAACCGATGGGCTGGCGTCCGACCACGCTGTTGGTCCGGGTACGCCGCTACCGCTGCGGCGGGTGCGGGCATGTGTGGCGGCAGGACATCACGAAGGTCGCTGAACCGCGGGCGAAACTCTCCCGGCGGGGCCTGCGGTGGGCGCTGACGGGCATCGTGTGTCAGCATCTGACCGTCGCCCGGGTCACTGAGGGCCTGGGCGTGGCCTGGAACACCGCGAACACCGCGGTCCTGGCGGAAGGCAAACGGGCCCTGATCGATGATCCGGGACGGTTTGACGGGGTGCGGGTGATCGGCGTAGACGAGCACGTCTGGCGGCATACCCGCCGGGGCGACAAGTACGTCACTGTGATCATTGACCTCACTCCGATCCGCGATGGGACGGGCCCGTCGCGGCTGCTGGACATGGTCCAGGGACGCTCCAAGGCAGTGTTCAAGACCTGGCTCGCCGACCGGCCCCAACCCTGGCGAGACGACGTGGAAGTCGTCGCGATGGACGGGTTCACCGGCTTCAAAACCGCCACCACCGAAGAACTACCCTGCGCCGTGGCGGTCATGGACCCGTTCCACGTCGTGCGTCTGGCCGGGGACGCCCTTGACGGCTGCCGGCGCCGCGTCCAGCAGCCGTCCACGGGCATCGGGGGCGCAAAGGCGACCCGCTCTACTCCGCCAGGCGCACCCTGCACACCGGCGCGGACCTGCTCACCGACAAACAGCAACAACGTTTGACCGACCTGTTCGCCACCGAAACGCACGTGCAGGTCGAAGCGACCTGGGGCATCTACCAGCGGATGATCAACGCCTACCGAGACGAGGACCGAATCAAGGGACGGGAGTCGATGGAGAAGCTCATCGAATCGGTCAGCCACGGCGTCCCGGCCGCCCTCACCGAGCTCGTCACCCTCGGACGCACCCTCAAGAAACGAGCCGCAGACGTCTTGGCGCACTTCGACCGGCCCGGCACCTCCAACGGGCCCACCGAGGCGATCCAATGCCGCCTCGAACACCTCCGCGGATCAGCCCTGAGATTCCGCAACCTCGCCAACTATGTCGCCCGCTCACTCCTGGAAACGGGAGGATTCAGGCTCCAACTACACTCTCAATTATGAAGAGCCGGTTACATCCTGGAATTCAGGGACCCCGACAACGTGGCGCTGGAACTCTTCGCCCCTGCCTGAGGCGTGTTCGACCTGAGATGTGTTCGATCCAAGACATGTTGGATGCGCTGCCTAACGGCGTATCGCTGTGCCGTCGGGCCTCTGGCCAGATAACCTCTGGCCAGATATGTTGCACTGCCCCTACAGTGAAGTCATGTTGCACTCAACTCGGCAAGGCTCCGGTAAGCCACTCCTGCTGATCCATGGGCTCGGTTCCAGTATTGGCAACTGGAATCCGGTAATCCCGGCGCTGGCCGCTGAACGCGATGTCATCGCCGTCGACCTCCCCGGCTGCGGCGAATCCGCGCCGCTGACCGGCGAAACCACCATTGCCACGCTGACCGATTCCGTCGAAGCCTTTATCCGCGACGCGGAACTGGGTGACCTTGATCTGGTAGGCAGCTCCATGGGCGCCCGGATGGTAATGGAAATGGCACGCCGCGGGCACGCTGGCACCACGGTCGCACTGGACCCTGGTGGATTCTGGAATGACCGCCAGGCAGCGATCTTTGGTACAAGCATCAAGGCATCCGTCGCACTGGTACGCCGCATCCAACCGGCGCTCCCCTTCCTCACGGGCAACCCTGTGGGTCGCACGGCCCTGTTTGCACAGTTCTCCGCCCACCCCTGGAAGCTGCCACAGGATCTGGTCCTGCACGAGCTTCGCGGGTTCAAGACATCGACCAGCCTGGACCCGTCCCTCAACGCGCTGATTCACGGACCCCGCCAGGAAGGCGCACCGGCCGGTTCACTCAAGGGCAAAGTGGTCATTGGATGGGGGCGGAAGGACAAGGTCACCGCTCCCAGTGAGGCGGCGCGGGCCACGGAGCTGTTCCCGGATGCAACGCTGCACTGGTTCGAAAACTGCGGTCACTTCCCGCACTGGGACCAACCAACGGAAGCGGCGCGCCTGATTCTCGATAGCACCGGCTGAGCGCCCGGGCGGAGCCACCTACGGCTGAGTTGGCTTCAGAAAGGTGGAACCGGCGACGGCTGGGGATGATGCCCCGGTCTCGGGAGGTATCGACGTCGCCGGTTCCGAATTGGGGAACCGGCTTCACTTGGACCGTGGCCGCTAGGGCGTGTCTCCCAATGATGGGCTGTTCATCGGCAGGATGGAGGAGTGAGCCCTCGTTACGCCGTGTTGTCGGATGCCCAGTGGAAGCAGATTGCCCCGTTGATGCCTGAATCGGCGGGGAAGTTGGGCCGTCCGTTCAAGGATCACCGTCTTATGACGGAGGGGATCATCTACCGGTATCGGGCCGGCATCCCGTGGCGGGACCTGCCGCCGCAGTTCGGGCCGTGGCAGACGGTCTGGGAACGCCACCGCCGCTACAGTGCCGACGGGACCTGGGACAAGGCCCTTGCTTCGCTGCTGGCCCGGGCGGACGCCGCCGGGCTGATCAATTGGGAGGTGTCGGTGGATTCCACGGTCAACCGCGCCCACCAGCATGGCACCAACCTTCCCCGCGGGCGAGGCTCTTCTTGAAGGCCTCGAACCGCACCTGCTCTAGGTTGCTCACTTGGCCCCGCAACCGTTCCGCGACGACCTCCCTGTCGGTGACGAACGCCTCTACGCTCATATCTCCTCCGGTCCCATGCCGAAGCCTGCGAAGCTCGCCGATCGTGGCTGTCAGGGCCCGCCTCATCATCGCCTGGAAATCCCACAGCGTCTGGTCACCGTCAAAGAAGAAGATTGCCATAAGGCCATCAAAACAGACCCGTGCCTCCGGCAGGAACTATGTCGCCGAGTGTCCCGGTGAAGGTTCGGCTTCTGGGACGATGCAGTGGCTGGGTAAAACATGCCGTGACTGCGGTGATGTCGCGCAACGTGCAGGCGGGAGCGGTCGTTATTTGCTCCGGTTCGTGGGTTGTTTGTGCTGTCCCGCTTGTCTGAGGACTTTTCCGGTCGTGGAATCAAGCTGAGGCAGTTCCGGATAGGCGCCGCCCGTCGTTGTGTATCCCGCTCTCGACTCTTTAACTGCTTTCAGCAGTCCCGCGAGCACGACAAATATGACGACGGCAGCGTTGAGGGTTGCCGAGGGGAAGACGACGAACAACCATGGCGGCACCGTTTCAGCCGTTGCCCCCGTCAGGAAATAGGCTGCGGCGCCGACCGCCGTTAGCAAGAACAAGACGGTACTGAGCAGTCGAAGCGGACGGCCCCAGTGCTCGGCAGTGCGGCCTGGAAGCATGTCGGATTTCTTCATCTCATTCCCCAACCCTGGCTTCCATATCTACTCGTATTCCCTGTTGAACGAGTGGCATCGGCCGTCGTGCCGAAGTTTGATACCCCGGCCCCAGCCGCCTGCACCCCCGTGCCCGGCGGAGGGACTCTATGGGGTCGCTCTGGGTGCTTGACCGCGTTGGTAAAGTCGTTCCTCGTCGGAAATTATTGAACGTCGAGCATTCGACCACGCTAATGATGCAGACGCATTTTGTCCGTTCGTCATTGAAGCGTCCCAAGGCCAATTATCGGCGCGCACAGCGCGAAGACGCTCATGCCGGAGCCAAGGAGAACGATTGAATTCAGATCTGGCATCGAATCCTGGTTGATCTCGTCGTCAACCTGTTGGCGGTATTGGACGCTCACTGTTTCGTGTCTCTTTCGAACCGCAGCGAGCATACGATATCGAAAAACAATCACGCCAATTCCGACAGCCCCGGCAAGGAGACCAAGTGCGATGCAGAGAAGGTTGAAAATGCGGTCAGCTCCAGTGCGGTTTGGGAGTTATTGGGACAATCTGACGAGACCGTTTGCGGCTATCACAATGCCAATCACGATTGCGCCGACGCCGGTGAAGGCGATGGTTCCAGGTGTCAAGCTTTGCGCCGACCGTTCAGCTTGGAGGCCAAACACTGCTCTAAGAGCATCCGCGTTCAGGCGGGCGATCGCGGCCCTTCTCCAGATCAGCAGGACACCTAGGGACGCACACACGACGCCAATCAGAACAGGAACCATGTCAAACCTGACCTACCTAATCGGAAACTGAGATCGTACCGGGATTCACCAACGGGACGTTGCAGGCAACCTTATGACAACCCGAAGAAAGATCGGAGGGCACTGCTAGCCCCGGTCGACGGGTCGCATCGCACCGACCGGGCCCTCAGCCTGGCGGGGAAGGCCATGGCTACCGTCGCTTTTGTGTACGACGGCATGGCTGATCTCATTTGATCGCTACTCGTGCGCGGTATCACCCACGCTGTTCGACGAGCCAATGCTCCACAGCTGCAGCCGGTAGCCGGTAGCCGGTGGACAGGTGGTTCAGAACAAGTCAAGCTTTCCGATGCGGTGTACTACTTCATGGATTTTTTTGGCCGGAACCCATGACTGGGCTGTGTCCCGGATAAACGGTCGCAGCAAGCTCCGTTGGATGAGTGCAATGAGATGGATGTCAACCCAGCCTAAGAACTGGCCAATTGCGACACCGCGCTTGTGAAGCCAAGGGGAAACGATCACCCACGCAATACAGCCAAGTGGTACGACGAGCCACAGAAGTATGCCGCGCACGATAAGAAGCACGAGACTAGCGAACACGCCAATTGTCTTTGAACTCACGGTAAGCCCCCCAGAATTCCTTCGATACTTCCACCAAATGGTACGACACCGAGAACGACGTCGTCGCCGAAATCTAATGGGCTCATTAACGAGCAGTCCGGCGTGGAAGTCTCCCACTTTCACGCCGGGCGCTTCACGGGCACCGGCACAGAGTCCGGAAGTTTAGATATCAACGCGTGAAGAGTTACGGCGATGTTGCTTACTCGGGGGTAGAGACAGGGTGTTGGTCGACCGTTACGCTGCAGGCAGCTGCATTGGGCAGTTCGTGATGAATCTTATGGTTGTTGCGTCGGGTTTTTGGGGGATGGCGTGAAGATTCTTGGTGCGATCCTGGTTGGCGTCATTGTCCTGGCTGTGACTGCGATTTTCATTGTCAGGACCCTGGAAGACAGGGCTACCGACGAGTTTGTTTCGCAGGTTTCACGGCTGGACACTCCTCCGGGCTGGACGCTGCTGGATGACATTGTCCGCCGCGAACAGTTCCTGTGCGTGAGTACTAATCCCTGTCCGAGCATTGCCCGGCGTTGGGAGGCGGATATGGCGGTGACCGTCCAGGATTTGGAACAGATCGCTGCTCCGGCGGGTTTGGTGTTTTTCGTGGAGGGGACGTGCCAGCGGCCAGTCGACGCGACTGGGGAGACCACCGTGTGCACGGGGCGAGCAGTCAAGCACAGATATAAGTATCAGCTGACAGTGATTAGCGTGGATGCCCAGGGGAATTTGCGCGCGGCATTGGACGTGCGCCCGTCCTGATTCCTCAAAGTCTGGGCCGACGAGTCTCAAAGCGGGACGGAAACAACGAACCAATTTTCATGTCGTCGTCTCTTAGAGTCCCGAGGTGACGGCATCAGAACATCTCTCTATTAGCGTTGGATATTCGACGAATTCACAAAGCCACCTTTATTCAGGAGCGAGCTTCCGACGCGTGTTTCTCATAGTGAGCATTCCCTCTTGTGAGGTGTCTATCAAAGATTCAACCGACAGAGATCCCCGTCTGGCCTGTCGTTACTTGAGCCGGTTCGCAGGTTGCTCGCGCTGAACCGCTTCTCTCAAGTCCTCCCCGCTTCTCTCAAGACCTCGCCGGTCTTGGAATCAAGCTGAGGCAGGTCCGGATACGCCCCGCCCGTCGTTGTGTACCCCGCTTTCGACTCTTTAATCGCCTTCAGCAGTCCCGCGAACACGACAAACGTGACTATGGCAGCGTTGAGGATTGCCAAGGCGAAGACGACGTACAACCATGGTGGCACCGTCTCAGCCGTTGCCCCCGTGAGGAAATAGGCTGCGGCGCCGACCGCCGTGAGCGAGAGCAAGACGGTACTGAGCAGTCGAAGCGGACGGCTCCATTGCTCGGCAGTCAATCCTAGAAGCATGTCTGACTTTTTTATCTCATTCACCAACCTTGACTGGCATATCTGCTCGTACCCACAGTAAGACTAGTGGCGTCGGCCATCGTACCGAGGCTTGATAATCCGGCCCCGGCCGCTTGTGCGCCCATCCCCGTTCCCTTACCCAACACAGCCCCAGCCTTAATGCCGATGCCCCCGACGCCCGCTAGCGTACCAACGGCGCTAATCGTGCAATCGACGTCGACACCTTTCCGGCAAGCAATTACTGTGCTTGCTACCGAGACAGCTATGGCTGTCGCAGTCAAGGCTACGATGATAGCCGGGCTGGCGACAACGAACGCGGCGACGAACAATGCGACCCCGGCAACACCGAGCACCAATCCGGCTGTGTCCCATGCATCGTTTTTCGCCGACGTTAGCCGGGCGGCCTTGTTAAGCGCCCCGCCGGCCGTGCTGCCGTTGACCGCACCGTTGACCACGGCACTAGCGCACCCACCTTTCGCTGAAGCGCAGCTCACCGCGGAGCCATCAGGCGCTCCGCTCACTGCTCCGGCAACGCCCGAGAGTGGGGCTGGTCCGAAGTTAAGAACTGAACACAAGGCAGCCTGTGTGCAATTGCTGCTGACGGTCCCGGAGGTCGCGGCATGGCCGCCGCTGATACCGGCAGTGACCGACAGCCAACTACTCGCGCTTTTCCCAAACGGATCGAGGTTGACCATCGGGTTTGCATTTCCGTACTGATATCCGACTCCTGGGTTGGCTGCAGGATCCGGCAACAGGACCTGACCAATGCTTGGCACATATTGTCTCGCCGTCAGATTGTACGATGTCCCCTCGGCGAATGCACTCAGGTACTGACGAGGGTTTGTTGGGGCCTTCTGCCCAGCCGTGCTGCTGCGCATACCCCCATAAGGCTCATATGCGTAAGTCAATTTTGCGCTTCCCGTCGCGTCGACAACTGCTCGGACGGATCCTTGCGCATCGGTCAGGTACGAGTAGTTAGTTGTGCCACTGGTGAGACCCACAAGGCTGGTGCCGTAGGTGTATCGGCGCAGCGTGTCGCCGCTAGCGCTCTGTTCGATGTCGAGTTGACCGGTAGTCGGACTCCACAGGTTCCGCACTACGGCGTTACCGGTGGTGGTGGTGGCTCGGCGGCCGTCCGCGTCGTAGGTGTAAGTCGTCGGCCTTGACCCGCCTGCGCTGACCAGGTCTCCCGCGGCGTCCCAATTGAACGTGCTGGTACCGCCGTTCGTAATATTGCCGTCCGCGTCGTACGAATAGGTCGCGGCACCGGACGCACCTGATCGGCTCGTGAGTCGCCCTGTCGAGTTGTAGGCGTAATTTGTTGTTCCTGTTGGCCGCGTTTCGGTGAGTCTCTTGCTGTCGCCGTCGTACGTCCATTTAATGGAGTTGGTGGATCTCGTGCAGGTGGGGGTTGAGTAGCATACCTGGGGCAGCCGCGACGATGAGTCGTAGGCATACAAGTCGGTCGCACCGGTCGCATCGGTGATTGATGTCGGGTCGCCATTTCCGTCAAGAACATAACTAGAGCTGGTCAGGATTGTCGAGCCCTTGGCTCCGATCACTTTTAACGGACGGCCGGCCGCGTCGATCGAGGTCGTCTGTGTCACCCCGCCAGGCAGAGTAGCGACGCTGTCTCCGGTCGTGTCGTTGTAGGCGTACGACACGAGTGTTGTTGCTCCCGCTGCGACTTTAGTGAGTCGTCCGTCGGCGTCGTAACTCAGCTGTTGAGGTGCCGCTCCCGGCAGTGTCTGAGACACCGTGCGCCCAGTGTTGTCATAGGAGTAGCTCCACGTGTTGTTGTTATTGTCTGTGGCGCTGGCGACCTTATTCAAAGCGTTGTAGGTGACGCCCTGGCTGGCGCCGTTAGCGTACGCGGAAGTTCTGTTGCCATTGAGGTCGTAGTTGTAGTTGATCCCACTACTCGTCGCCCCATCAGTGAAAGAAACACTACTGACGATGCCTATCTGGTTACGCTGCATCGTGATCGTGCGCCCTGACGGCGACGTTTGAATACTGAGTCGTCCGCCCGCGTCATATTCATACGAATACTGACCAGCGCCCGTGGTCTGGGCTGTCGCTCGTTTATTGAGCGAGTTGTAGGTGAATGTGGTGACGATGCCTGCCGGGGAGGTCTGGCTGAGGACGTTGCCATCTACGTCGTAGGTCAGGAGTGCGGGAGGGATGGTGAGGTCTGGACCTTGGACAGAGGTCACATGGCCGTCGGCATCATATGTCGTCGCGGTGACCTTGCCTCGGGCGTCCGTTGTCGAGGTAGCACGGCCCGCGTTGTCGTAGACAGTGCTCGTGGTGATCCCCTGCGGGGCGACGGTTTGAGTGATCTGCCCGACAGCGTTCAGCGTGTAAGTCGTGGTGAAGGTTCCAGGGTTTGCTCCAGCAACATTTCCGCGGGAGCTCACCGTCGACGTTGGGCGCCCTGCGCCGTCATAGCCGTAAGTAGTCTTCCGCCCGGTCGCAGTGGTGATAGCGCTCAGGTCACCAGCAGTGCTGAATGCGTACTGCGTGACTGCCGCGTTGGCGTCGGCGGTGGTCGCAAGAGTCCCGTTGGTGTTGTAGGTGTTCACACTGGACACGACCGAGCCGGAGCCGGACACAAGGTCTGGGGTGGTGACGGTGAGCAGGTTACCGGCCCCGTCATAGGTGTATTGGGTGTTGGTGTTGTTGAAGTCTGTGGAGCTAATCAGGTTGTTGCTCGCGTCATAGGTGTACGACTCAGCCGGAATGACCGTGTCGTTGACAACGTTGGCGACCGGGGCCAATCTCCGAATCGTGTTTCCCCGACTGTCGTACTCAAATCTTGTGGTTTCACCAGTGGCCGTGGAGACGCGGGTCATCTGGCCTCCGTCATTCCACGAGTAGCGGGTTGAATTGCCGGCACCGTCGATCTGCTCGACTAGGTATCCGTTCAGGTAGACATCCTTAGCGATGAGGCCGCGCGGGTCCGTTGTGCTCGCCGTTTGGGTTGGCTCGTCCCACGCAAATGTCGTGATGGCGCCATTAGCGTCCCGCTGCTGGATAGCCCGTCCCGATGTTGAATCGTAAACGAGGCGCACCGGGTAGTTCCCGTTCGGGTCGCGGATGGAGTCTAGGCGCCCACCACCGTCGTAGCCGTAGGCAGTGATCTTCCCTCGCAGGTTCGTCGAGGATATGAGTTTGAGACTCCCGTCATAGCCGTACTGGACCGAACTCCCGTCGCTGCCCACCACTTGGGTGATTCGTGTTCCTGTTGAGTCCCAGGTGAAAGTCAGTGATCGCCCACTGCCGCTCGCCGTCAGAAGCTGCGCCCCAGAGTAGGTCAGGATGGAACCTTGGCCATTGCGATCTTTGATCATCGTCAGTCGTCCTGAGCTGTCAAAGACTTGCTCACTCTGATCCCAGTTCACAAGGGCGAAACCGTCACCGCTGACCCTCGCGAGTGTGCTGGCCACCGCCGGAGGGGCTAAATATCCTCCAAGCCCATCGGGGGTGAACGCTTGCAGCGCTCCGGTCGGACTGTGATAGGTGATGACACCGGTCCCGGAGTCGATTGAGAGCCCCGCGTCGTAATTGAACGTCCAGCCGGGCCCGAATGCGCTGCTGCGAGTGACGTTCGACGAATAACTACGTTGCGATTGGAGAGGGCCACCGAGCGCCGCGAGGGACAGGTCCGCACCCATGTGGTCGTTGAACGCCCCGGTGTATGAGTCAACCGGGTCAGCTTGGTTTGCATGGATCGCCGAACGGAATTTGTCAAGGCGGATGAGACCAGTGGGAGTTTAGGCAGCTAGTTCGAGCCCGTCATTCTCGGTGGGTTTGTCGGCTGGTTTGTTGATCCATGCCGTCTCGGGAATGGAGAGAATCTTAGGTGCCTGGGTCGTGCTGAATCGCTCTGGGAA